>NZ_LSHM01000041.1:0-202749 GCF_001557175.1 Blastomonas sp. CCH9-A1 | reverse complement strand
TCAAATCCTCCCACAGCTTGCTGGGGGAGGGGGACCGCCCGCGAAGCGGGTGGTGGAGGGGCAGCGGGATGTTGCCGCGATGGACCATTGTGCCATCCCGCTACCCCTCCACCACTGACCTGCGGTCAGCGGTCCCCCTCCCCGAGACGAGCTCGGGCAGGATTTTGGATGGGCTCACCGCCTGCCCAGCGGATCAAGCGCGCTGCCCCGGCGGGGGGGAGGCGGGGCGCTGCCCTGTTCGCGCGCGATCGCCTCCAGCGCGGCGATGCGGTCGCCGGTATCGGGATGCGTCGAGAACAGCGCGCGCACCCCCGAGGGCACGATGTACAATTGCGCCGCCGCCGGGTTGCGCTCGACCACCGGGTTGGGAATTCGCTGCGCCTGGTTCGAAATCTGCGCCAGCGCCGAGGCGAGCGCAAGCGGCTTGCCACTGATCTCCGCACCGCCGCGATCCGCGCCGAATTCGCGCGTCCGGCTGATCGCCATCTGCACGATCATCGCGGCAAAGGGCGCGACGAAGACCGCCAGCATCGCCGCCCAGGGGTTGCGATTGTCGTCGCGGAAGAACAGCCCGAAATTGGCGAGCATCGACACCGCGCCGGCGATCGTCGCGACCATGGTCATGATCAGCGTGTCGCGGTTCTTCACATGCGCCAGTTCGTGCGCCATCACGCCTTCCACCTCGTCGCGGCTCAGCATCTGCAGCAGGCCCGTGGTCGCAGCCACAGCGGCGTTTTCAGGATTCCGCCCCGTGGCGAAGGCGTTGGGCGCAGCCTGATCGATGATATAGACGCGCGGCATCGGCAGTCCGCCGCGCTCGGCCAGACGGGCGACCAGATTGTAGAAATCCGGGTGGCTCTCAGCGCTCACCTCGACGGCATTGTGCATTTTCAGCACGATCTTGTCGGCATTCCAGAAGGTGAACAGGTTCATGCCCGCCGCGACCAGCAGCGCGATCACCGCGCCAACCGATCCACCCAGCGTATAGCCCAAGGCCATGAACAGCGCGGTCAGCGCTGCCAGCAGCATGGTGGTCTTAAGTCCGTTCATCTCGGTTCAAAATCCTTGTCTGACATTGCATGCCCGGTGCTTCACATCGCGCCCGGCACGCCCCATATGCCCGCAAGAAATGTAGGAATGCCGCGCCGGTTTTCAATCGATCGGGCGGCCCAGCCCAAGGGACGCAGCATGCCAGATACCCCCCGCGCGACGCGCCGCCCCGATCATGTCAAGCCGCCCGCGCATTGGGGCAAATCGCCGCCCGTGCCCGTGCCCCAGCCGATCGCCGAGGGCGATGCCGAGGAGGCCGCCAAGGGGCCGACCCGTTTCGGCGACTGGGAGCACAAGGGTATCGCGATCGACTTCTGATGATGTGTCACCGGCGATGACACGACTTTTCAACCTTTGCGCCGCATGCTATTGACACGATTGTCAGTGAGAGGGCGAGAAAGGTTGACCATGTCCGAGCCGATATTCCGTCATCCCGAGCGGCCCGTGCCGAAGTTCCGCCCGTTCCGGGCCATGCACCATTTTCGCAAGCTGATTGCGGACAAGGAAGATACCGAGCAGGTCTTCCACATCTTCCAGTGCCTGCCGCGGTTGAAGCTGGTCGATGAGATCCGGGCCTTCGTGTACAGCGATTTCGGGCGGCAGCTGCGGATCAGCGAGCCTTATCTTCCCGACATTCTCGACGATCATGCTCGGCTGCGCGCCATGCCCAAGGGCAGCGTCGCGCATGCCTATGTCGATTTCATGGAGCGCGAGGGGCTGTCGGCTGCCGGGCTGGTCGCTGAATATGACCGGTTCCAGGGCAATCGCCGTTATGGCGACATGGTCGAATGGTATGTCAACCGGCTGCGCGACACGCATGACCTGCTGCATGTGCTGACCGGCTATGGCCGCGACGCGCTGGGCGAAGCGTCGGTGCTGGCCTTCACCTATGGCCAGAACCCGTCGCCCGGCAATATCTTCATCGCCTATATGGCCGCGCTCAATATCCGGCGCACGATCGGCAGCGATGCCCCGGTGCTGAAGGCGGTCGGCGAAGCCAAAAGGCTGGGCAGGGCCTGCCCGCGCATTGCCGAACAGCCGATGCTGTCGCTGCTCGCCGAGCCGCTGGCCGCGGCGCGCAAGCGGCTGAACATCGATGAACCGCGATATTACGCCCTGGCGCACGAGCGGCTGCGCGCGCGCGGCATCGATCCGTATAATCTGCTCGGCAATCCTCAGCCCGCCTGACGGTCAGCCCGGCAGCGAACGCATGGCCGCGAGGACGCGCTCGGCCCATTCCGGCCGACAGACCAGCAGGTCGGGCATGTAAGTGTCCGCCTGGTTGTAGACCAACGGCGCGCCATCGGCGCGGCTGACGTGCAAACCGTGCGCGGCAGCGACAGCGACAGGGGCGCAGCTGTCCCATTCATATTGCCCGCCGGTGTGGAGATAGATTTCCGCCTCGCCGCGCACCACGGCCATCGCCTTGGCGCCGGCGCTGCCCATCGGCACGAGTTCCGCGCCCAGGATTTCCGCCACCGCCAATGCTTCCCTGGCCGGGCGGCTGCGGCTGACCAACATGCGCGGGATCGGCGCGCCGGGGGGCAGGGGCTGCGGCTGGTCGGATCGCAGGACCAGATCGAGCCCCGGCAGGGCCACCGCGCCGATCGTCGCCACGCCATCGACTGCGAGCGCGACATGCACCGCCCAGTCGGCGCGCGCCTCGCCATATTCGCGGGTGCCGTCGACCGGATCGACGATCCACACGCGGCTCTTGTCCAACCGCGCGGGATTGTCCTTCTCCTCCTCGCTCAACAGCCCGTCATCGGGGCGTTCACGTCGCAGCGCCTCGCACAGAAAGGCATTGGCGGCAGCATCACCCGCCTTGCCGAGCGACTGGCCTTCCAGCCCGCTCGACATGCGTACCGCCAGCAGCGTCTGCCCCGCAGCATGCGCCAGATGCGCGGCAAGTTCGGCGTCGGTCATGCTCATTTGAGCGGCATCAGCTGGCGGACGATATGTTCGGCGGCTTCCTCCGGCGTCATCTCGACCGTGTTGACGCGGATGTCCGGATCCTCGGGCGGCTCGTACGGGCTGTCGATGCCGGTGAAATTCTTGAGCGTGCCCGAACGGGCCTTCTTGTACAGCCCCTTCACATCGCGCGCCTCGGCGACCTCCAATGGCGTATCGACGAAAATCTCGACGAATTCGCCCTCGGGCAGCATCTTGCGCACCATCTCGCGCTCGGCGCGGAACGGGCTGATGAAGGCAGTCAGCACGATCAGCCCGGCATCGGCCATCAGCTTGGCAACCTCGCCGACGCGGCGGATATTCTCGATCCGGTCGGCCTCGGTAAAGCCGAGATCGCGGTTCAGGCCGTGGCGGACATTGTCGCCATCGAGCAGGAAGGTGTGGCGGTTCATAAGGTTGAGCCGCTTTTCCACCTCGTTGGCGATGGTCGACTTGCCCGAACCCGACAGCCCGGTGAACCACAGCACCTTGGGCTTCTGGTTCTTCAACGACGCATGCACCTCGCGGGTGATGTCGGTCGCCTGCCAGTGCACGTTCTGCGCGCGGCGCAGCGCAAAGTGCAGCATCCCTGCGCCGACGGTCCGGTTGGTCAGCTTGTCGATCAGGATGAAGCCGCCCAGCGTCCGGCTTTCGGCATAGGGTTCGAACACCAAGGGCTTGTCGGTCGCGATCTCGGCGACACCGATCGCGTTGAGCTCCAGCGTTTTGCACGCCAGATGCTCCAACGTGTTGACGTTCACGGTATATTTGGGCTGCTGCACCGTCACCGACACGGTCTGCGTGCCGAGCTTGAGCCAATAGGACCGCCCGACGAGCATGGCGTCGTCATCCATCCACACGATGGTCGCCTCGAACTGGTCGGCGGCCTGAGGCGGCTGGTCGGCGGTCGCAATCACATCGCCGCGCGAACAGTCGATCTCGTCGGCGAGGCAGATCGTCACCGACTGGCCTGCGACGGCACCGTCGAGATCGCCATCAAGCGTGACTATGCGGCTGACCGTGCTGGTCTTGCCCGAGGGCAAAACCCGCACCGCATCGCCTGGCTTCACCGTGCCGCCCGCGATCAGGCCGGAAAAGCCCCGGAAATCGAGGTTCGGACGGTTGACCCATTGCACCGGCATGCGGAAAGGCTTTGCCTGATCGGTGGCGCTGTCGACCTCGACCGTTTCCAGATGCTCGACCAGGCTGGGCCCTGAATACCAGGGCGTGTTGGGCGAGGGCGCGGTGATATTGTCGCCCTTGAAGCCGCTGATCGGCATCGCCACGAAATCGCCGATGCCGATGGATGCTGCAAACTCGCGATATTCTGCGACGATCTCGTCGAACCGCGCCTGGCTGTAGCCGATCAGGTCCATCTTGTTCACGGCCAGCACGATGTGGCGGATGCCGATCAGGTGCGCGAGATAGCTGTGCCGCCGCGTCTGCGTCAGCACCCCCTTGCGCGCGTCGATCAGGATGACGGCAAGGTCTGCCGTCGAGGCGCCGGTGACCATGTTGCGCGTATACTGTTCGTGCCCCGGCGTGTCGGCGACGATGAACTTGCGCTTTTCGGTCGAGAAGAAGCGATAGGCGACATCGATGGTGATGCCCTGTTCGCGCTCTGCAGCAAGGCCGTCGACGAGCAGCGCGAAATCGATCTCCTGCCCTTGCGTGCCGACGCGCTTGCTGTCGGCTTCCAGCGCGGCCAGCTGATCCTCGAAGATCATCTTGCTGTCATAGAGCAGCCGCCCGATCAGCGTCGACTTGCCGTCGTCCACCGACCCGCAGGTGATGAAGCGGAGCATCGTCTTGTGCTGGTGCTTGTCGAGATAGGCGAGGATGTCCTCGGCGATCAGGGCGTCTGTCTGGTAGACGGGGGTCTGGTCGGCGGTTTCCATCAGAAATAGCCCTCCTGCTTCTTCTTCTCCATCCCCGCACCGCCCGCGTCCTTGTCGATCACGCGGCCCTGGCGTTCGGACGTGGTGGTGAGCAAGGTTTCCTGGATCACCTCGGGCAGGGTGCTGGCCGTGCTTTCGACAGCGCCGGTCAGCGGGAAGCAGCCCAGGGTACGGAAGCGGATCGAGCGGTTGGTGATCTCGGGCGTGTAGCCCAGCACCTTTTCCAATCGAGGGATGTCATCGGCCATGAACAACTGGCCCTCCCATTCGAAGGTCGGGCGGATCGCCGCGAAATACAGAGGCACGATCGGCACGTCGTTCAGCTGAATGTACTGCCAGATATCGAGCTCGGTCCAGTTGCTGATCGGGAAGACGCGGATGCTCTCGCCCTTGTTCTTGCGGGCGTTATACAGGTTCCAGAGCTCCGGGCGCTGGTTCTTGGGGTCCCAGCCATGGCTGGCGGTGCGGAACGAGAAGATGCGCTCCTTGGCGCGGCTCTTCTCCTCGTCGCGCCGCGCGCCGCCGAACGCCGCATCGAAGCCGTGCAGGTCGAGCGCCTGTTTCAGCCCCTCGGTCTTCCACATGTCGGTGTGCAGCGGGCCATGGTCAAAGGGGTTGATCCCGCGCTCGGCGGCTTCGGGGTTCTGATAGACCAGCAGTTCCATGCCACTCTCGCGCGCCATGGTGTCGCGCAGCTTGTACATATCCTGGAACTTCCAGGTGGTGTCGACATGCAGCAGCGGGAAGGGCGGGGGCGAGGGGAAGAAGGCCTTGCGCGCCAGATGCAGCATCACCGCGCTGTCCTTGCCCACCGAATAGAGCATCACCGGCTTTTCCGCCTGCGCCACCACCTCGCGCATGATGTGGATCGCTTCCGCCTCGAGGCGCTCGATATGGGTGAGGGTGCGGGTCATCGGCAGAGCTCCGTGCTGGGATGCCGCGCAGATGGCACGCCAACATCTGTCTTGAACCTCCCATTTGGGAGGGTATAGAAAATTCATGCGTTTCGATCCCGGTCTGCTCGAATCTCTCCATGAGGGCATGTTCCAGGCACCGCTCTGGGACGGATTTCTGCACCGTCTTCGCGCCAGCACGGGGGCTGCCTTGACGCTGCTGGCGATCCGTCCGACGGGGCAGAGCGATGTTGCAGAGCTCGTGGCGGGCGAGGGACCAGCGGGCGCGCTACGACGCCTGCTGGTGAGCGCCGCGATGCGGGAGGGCCGAAGTTATGCGCTGGAAGAGTTGATCGATCTGGCCCGTGCCACCGATCGCGAGGCACTGGCAGCCGCGCGGATCAAGGCGCTGCGCGCTGTGCGGGTGACCGAACCGAGCGGCGTCGACGGCTGGCTCGCCTGTGCTGGGGAGAGAGATCTGGGCTCGGCTGCGGGCGCGCTGGTGCTGGCGCTGGCGCCCCACCTGAAGATCGCGCTACGGAGCTTCGCAGCACTCGAGCGCGAGCGCTTCCGCTCGGCGGTGACCGGTGAGGCGTTCAATCGGCTGAACATCGGCTGGCTGACGCTCGATGCCCAGGGGCGGATCGTCGAGGCGAGCGAGAATGCCGGACAGATGTTCCAATGGGGCAGCCTGATCCGGCGTGGGCGCTATGACCGGCTGGTGCCCGCCGACCCGGCTGTGGACCGGCAGCTCACCGGCTATCTGAAGCAAGTTGCCGCCGGGAAGACGGTGCGCCCGCTGGCGATCAATCTCAGCCGTGATCCCTGGCTCGACATGCTGGTCGCGCCGCTCCAGGGCGAGACGATATCGGGCCATCGTTCGGCGAGCGTCATCGTCTATGTCAGCGGCGACCGGCGCAGTCAGGCGGATCGCTGCGAGCAACTGGTCGACATGTTCGGCCTGTTGCCCAGCGAGGCGCGGCTGGCCTGGCTGCTCGCTCAGGCGACCAGCATCAGGGACGCCGCCGCGGCGCTCGGGCTGAGCGAGGAAACCGCGCGCAATTATTCGAAGAAAATTTACGCCAAGACCGGCGCGAGCGGCCATGCCGAACTGGTCCGTGTGGTGATGACCAGCGTGCTGGCGCTGAGCTGAGCGCGCAAGGCAGATAAGGCGCTGCAATTTATCGCAAATCGGCAATGGGGGGCATTGACCGGCATGCGATAGTATCACATGCAAGCACCCTGATCATTTCAGGGGCAACAATGCCCCGAAAAAGGGGGTCGCCTTGCGTCGTTTTTCCGGACTTTCCGCTTCGCTGTTCGCGCTCGCCATTGGGGCCGTCGCCACGCCGGCATTCGCCAGCCCGGTCGAACAGACCAAGAGCGGCTATCAGGACAAGTTCCGCCAGCTCGAGGGCGAGGAATGGCCGACCCCGACCGATTATCGCAATGCCTCTGGCGCGCCGGGCTATCGCTACTGGCAGCAGAAGGTCGACTACGACGTCAAGGCGCGGCTCGACGAGGCCAGGCGCACGGTCAGCGGCAGCCAGACGGTGCGCTATGTCAACAATTCGCCCGATGCGCTGCCCTATCTGTGGCTGCTGCTCGACCAGAACCAGTACAAGCGCGATTCGATCGAGGCGATGACCGAGACTGTCTCGGGTGACAAGATCAGCCTCGCCGAAGTGCGCCGGCTCAAGCGCCTCAAGGAATGGGAGGGCGGCTTCACCATCGCTGCGGTGCGCGATGCCAACGGCAAGGCGCTGCCCTTCACCGTGGTCGACAGCCTGCTGCGTATCGATCTGTCCCAGGCGGTCGCTCCCAATGGCGGCGAGACGAGCTTGTCGATCGAATGGTCGTTCCCGATGGCCGAGAACAAGGTGGTTGGCGGGCGTTCGGGCTACGAATGCTTCACCCAGCCCGGCGAGGACGGCAATTGCATCTTCGAAGGCGCGCAATGGTTCCCGCGGCTTGCGGTCTATTCGGACTATGAAGGCTGGCACAACAAGGCATTCCTGGGGTCGGGCGAATTCACGTTGGAGTTCGGCGACTATCGCGTCGCGCTGACCGTGCCCGCTGACCATGTCGTCGCGGCGACCGGCGTGCTGCAGAACCCCGACCAGGCGCTGACCGCAGCGCAGCGCCAGCGGCTGGAACAGGCCAAGAGCGCCACCAGCCCTGTCTATGTGGTCACTCCGCAAGAGGCGGAGGCGGCAGAACGCGGCAAGGCCTCGGGCGAGAAGACCTGGATATTCTCCGCCACCAATGTCCGCGATTTCGGCTGGGCAAGTTCGCGCAAGTTCGCCTGGGACGCGATGGGCGTAAAACAGGATTATGCCGATCAGCCGCTGGTCATGGCGATGAGCTTCTTCCCCAAGGAAGCACGGCCGCTATGGGATGCCTATTCGACCAAGGCGATCGCACACACCATCGACGTCTATGGCAAGTTTGCCTTTCCCTATCCCTATCCCGTGGCGCAGTCGGTCAACGGGCCGGTGGGCGGGATGGAATATCCGATGATCACCTTCAACGGCCCGCGCCCGGTGAAGGACAAGAAGACAGGCAACCTCACTTATACCGAGCGCGCCAAATACGGGCTGATCGGCGTGGTGATCCACGAGATCGGCCACAACTGGTTCCCGATGATCGTCAATTCGGACGAGCGGCAATGGACCTGGATGGACGAGGGGCTGAACACCTTCCTGCAGTTCCAGGCCGAACGGCTGTGGGACAAGGATTATCCGGCGCGGCGCGGCGAGCCCAAGGACATTGCCGAATACATGCTGTCCACCAACCAGATGCCGCTGATGACGCAATCGGATTCGGTGCTGCAATTCGGCGCCAACGGCTATGGCAAGCCCGCCACCGCGCTGACGATCCTGCGCGAGACGGTGCTGGGCCGCGAGCTGTTCGACCGCGCCTTTCGCGAATATGCCGAGCGCTGGCGGTTCAAGCATCCCACGCCGTACGACTTCTTCCGCACGATGGAGGAAAGCTCGGGCGTCGATCTCGACTGGTTCTGGCGCGGTTGGTTCTATTCGACCGACCATGTCGATATCGCGCTCGACAAGGTGGTGCGCGCCACGCTCGAACCCGCCGATGCCACCGCTGCTGCCGCCGAGCGCAAGAAGCGCCGCGATGCCGAGCCCGGATCGCTCACCGCCGCACGCAATGCCGGGCAGCAGACCGTGGTCGAGCGCGATCCTGCGACGCGCGATTTCTATGACAGCATCGACCCGCTCGACGCCACCGCCGCCGACAAGCGCAAGGCGGCGGAAGCCTTTGCCGATCTGACGGCGGAGGAAAAGGTGGCGCGCCAGGTGACCGACAATTTCTATCGCTTCAGCTTTTCCAATCGCGGTGGGTTGGTGATGCCGGTGATCCTGAAGATGGATTTCTCCGACGGGTCGAGCGAGACCGCGCGCATACCGGCAGAGGTCTGGCGCTACAACCAGAAGGCGGTGACCTGGCAGTTCGTGACCCCCAAGACGCTCACGCGTGCCGAGGTCGATCCGCTCTGGGAGACCGCCGATGCCGACCGGTCGAACAACGTCTATACCGGCCAGATCGACCCCAAGACGCTGGGTATCGACACGCCGGAGGAGGGCAAGAACCGGATGAAGGATTCGGACATGAAGGTGCTGCCCGATTCGCTGCGCACCTATGATGCGCCGAAATGACGCGTCTTGTTCTGACCCTGGCGTGTGCGGTGGCTGGCCTGGCTCTGGCACCGCAGGCTGCCGCGCATCGCGGGCATGATGCAATGAGCGTCGTGACGCTCGATCCTGATGGCAAGGTAACCGTGTCGCACCGGTTCGAGGCGCATGATCTGGAACCCGCGCTCGCCGAGATTGCCCCGAACGCGCAGACCAGCCTCGACGATCCCGACGCGATTGCCGAACTCAAGACCTATCTGCTCGCGCATTTCCATCTGCGCGCCGATGGACAGGAGGTGCCGCTTTCGGTCGCCTCGGTCGATATCGGCGTGCGCGAGGTGCGGATGAATTACGCCGGTTCGATAAAGGGCCGTCCCAAGGCGGTCGCGATCCAGACAACCATCTTGCGCGACATCTATCCGCGTCAGGTCAACCAGGTCGAGGTCAAGCGCGGCACGTTCGCGCGGACTCTGCGCTTCGGCGGCGACGAGGTGCAGACGGTCGCGCTTCCCTGACAGGCCAAGCCCCGGTGATCGCAGGACCACCGGGGAGGACATGACCTCTTTGTGCGGACCGGCGGCTCAGCCGCGCCTGGGGGTGCGGCCCTTGGGGTCGTGCCAGCGCAGCGCGGGATCGTTCATGAAATCCTCGAGCGGCGTGTGGGTGAGGTGGTTGGTGTAATTGCTGATCACCTTGGTGGCGATGATCGTCACCACCTCGAGCAGCTGCGCCTTGCTGAACCCGGCGGCGAGAAACGCCTCGACCGCCGCGTCTCCGGCAAAGCCGCGCTGCTCCGCCACCGTCTCGGCAAAGACGCGCAGCGCCTGCAGACGGGGATCGGCAATCGGCTGGAGGGAGCGGATTGCCTGGATCACGTCTTCGGGAACCCCCGCCTTGCGCGACAGGAAGGTGTGGCCCGAGGCGCAATATTCGCAGCCGTGAAAGACGTTGATGGCCTGATAGACGACCTGCTGTTCGGCCGGGCTCAGGCTGGCCTCCGCCGCGATCAGGCCGAACAGATCGTCATAGGCCTTCAACGCCAACGGGCTTTCGGCGAGCGTCGCCTGCAGCTTGGGGATGAAGCCCCAACCTTTCTTGACCGCAGCCAGGCGGTCCTTCGATCCTTCGGGGGCGGTATCGATGCTGTGGATGGTGAAAGCGGTCATGTCCTGTCTCCTTCTGGCCGGGCCGTCGGTGGCTGCGGTCAAGGAGGAATTAGGCCATGCCTGATAATTGCAGTAGATCGGCAGAAGAGCTATCAATCATTCCTGAGAGGAATGAATTATGGATCGGCTTCAGGCAATGCGACATTTCGTGACAGTGGTCGATTGCGGCTCGTTCTCGGCCGCCGCGCGCCAGCTGCGCATCGGCCAGCCCGCATTGTCCAAGTCGGTCGCCCAGCTGGAAGAGCGGCTGGGCGTAAGGCTCATCGTCCGCAACACCCGAAGCCACAGCCTCACCGAAGCGGGCCAGCGTTTCTATGACGGCGCTTGTCTGGCGCTGGACGAGGCCGATGCCGCCGAGGCCGCCGCGCGCGACGAGGCCGGTTCGCTGAGCGGCAGCCTGCGCATCGCCGCGCCGCCGGTCTATGCCAGCCAGGTCGTGATACCGCTGCTGCCCGATTTTCAGGCGCTGCATCCCGATATCCGCATCGAACTGGTCCTTGATGACCGGCGGATCGATCTGGTCGAGGAGGGGGTGGATCTGGGGCTGCGCACGGGCGCGCTGGGCGACAGCAGCCTGCTTGCGCGGCGGATCGACAGGGCGAGCCGGATGCTGGTGGCAACGCCGGACTATCTGTCCGACATGGGCGCGCCCGTCCAGCCTGACGATCTGCGCCGCCACCGCATCGTCAGTTTCACGAGCTTCGAGAATCGCGAGGCCTGGACGTTCGAGCAGGGTGGTGCGCGCCAGACGGTGGTCCCCGGCGATCCCGTGCTGCGCGTCAACGCGGCCGAAGGGCTGCGGGCTGCGGTTCTGGCGGGGATGGGTATCGCGATGGTCACCGATCGCATGGTGGGGGCCCATCTGGCGCGCGGTGAACTGGTCCCGCTGCTGGCCGACTGGACTTTGGGGACAAACGATATCTGGGTGATCTTTCCCGAAGGCCGGCGCGTCCGCCCGCGCGCGCGGCTGTTCGCCGACTGGCTGGCGGATGCGGTTGCCGAGATTGGTTAATCCGCCAGTGCGGTGAAGCGGAAGTCGCGGAATTTCGCTTCACCCGGGCCGGCGGCATAGAGCCCCGGTCGCAGCATCAGGAACCCGCCGCGGACATTGTGGTGATAGCCCGAGACTTCCATGCCGCGATCGAATTTCAGCCAGGTCTTCCCGCCATCCCCCGATGTGTGGAAGCTGACGATATGCTTCCGGTTAATCACGCGGATGCGCATGCGGCTGCCGTGCGGGTTGGCAGGGCGGCCGCGCTCGATGCCGTACTGGTGCGTAACGAAACGCTCGGCATCGAAGCCCAGGCCCGCATAGAGCTTGTCGTCATAGAACAGCACCAGGCCTGCCGTACCGCCGGGAGCGAGTTCGATATCGCATTCGAAACGGTAGGATGTGTCGCCCGCCGTGACCAGCAGCGGCGATCCGGTCGAGGGGGCGAGGCCCTTGCCCTTGAGGAACAGCGTGTTGTCCTTGACGCGCACCCGCGTCGCCTCATCGGAATCGGGGCGGAAGAATGACCATTTGGTGCCGAGTGCGAGCGTAGCGAAATTGTCGGACAGCGCCATGCCGTGCGGCAGCGCCTCGCCGCCCTTCGACTTTGGCAAGGGGCTGGAAAGGTCGCCGCCGGTCATGCGGAACCAGCCATCGGGCGTGAACTCCACCGGATCGAGCAGGCATTGCCTGCCCAGCGTCCAGTAACCGTTCTCGAACCCGTGATAGAGGCTCCACCAGCTGCCGTCGGGCGCTTCGACCAGGCTGGCATGGCCGCGCGACCACCAGGCTTCGCGCGCGCTTTGAGTCCGCACCAGCGGGTTGCCGGGATGCTGCTCCCACGGACCATGGATCGATCGCGAACGGGCTGCGATGACCATATGGCCCGTGGGAGGCCCCGCCGTGCCCCCCACGGCGGTAAGCATGTAGAACCATTTGCCGATGCGATGGATCTTGGGGCCTTCGGGCGCAAAGCCCTCGACATCCCATTCGTCCGGGTATCGCCAGGGGTCGTAGACATGCTCGACCTCGCCGGTCACCCGCATGCCGTCATCGGACAACCGCACCCGGTCTCCGCCCGACAGGAACAGCCAGCGCGATCCATCCTCACCCACGGCATGGCAGGGGTCGATATGCTTGTGGAGGCCGAGCGGCACAGGGTCGGACCAGGGCCCGTCGATATGGTCGGCCCAGATCACATAGATGTCGTTCTGCGGGCTCGCCTTGACGGGAATGTAGAGGAAATAGCGGCTCTTGTGCTTTTCCAGGCTCACCGCCCAGACCGAACCGATATTGCGCGTGAGCGCGGCCTTGCGCGGTTGCCAGTTCACCAGATCGCGCGAATGCCAGATGAGCAGGCCGGGATAGGATTCGAAGCTCGAAAAGGTGAGATAGTAGTCCTTGCCATCCTTGAGGATTGCCGGATCGGGCCGGTCGCCCGAGAGCACGGGGTTGAGGAAGCGGCCATCGCCGAGATCGGCGATCCGCTGATTGTCCAGGCCCCGGCGCCAGCCTGGGGAGGGTATCGGCGCCGGGGAGGGGCTTGCGGGCAGAGATGTTGCAAGCCCCAAGGTGGTCAGCCCAGCCGAGGCGATCGCACCTCGGCGGGTGAAGAGCGGCGAGCGGCGCGTCACAGGGCTAGCCCCGTGGTCCGCGCCCAGGCGCGCCACAGTTCGGGCCAGACCTCGACCGGCTTGCCGATCGCCTTGCGCAGCCCAAAGCCATGGCCGCCATGTTCGAACAGATGTGTCTCGACCCGCACGCCCTTGTCCTTGAGCGCGGCGCGCAGCAGCAATGCGTTGTTGACGGGTACCACCTCGTCATCCTCGGCATGCAGCAGAAAGAAGGGCGGCGCGTCGGCGGGAACGTTGCGATGCGGCGCATGGGCGGCCTCGAGCGCGGGCGTCGGCGCCTTGCCGAGCAGCAGGTCGCGCGAACCGGGATGGGCATCGGGCGCGGTCATCGAGACCACCGGATAGATCGGCGCGGCGCTATGCGGCCTGGCAGAAAGACGGTCGGCGGCATCGCCCGGATCATAGACTTTCGCGTCGAAGCGCGTGGAAAGGTCCGCGCACAGATGCCCACCCGCAGAAAAACCCATAGCCGAAACGCGCTCCGGGTCGATCGCAAAATCGCGAGCGCGCGCGCGTATCAGCCGCATCGCGCGCTGCGCATCGGCTAGCGCGACATCGGGGCCCGCCGCCCAGCCTTCACCCGGCAGGCGATAGAACAGCACGAAGGCGGTGAAGCCGCGCGCCGCCAGCCAGCGGCCCATCTCATAGCCTTCCTTGTCGACCACCACCCAGCGATAGCCGCCGCCCGGCGTGATCAGCACCGCTGCGCCATTGGGCCGGTCGGGCTGGAACACCGCCATGCGGGGTCTGGAAATGCCGAACACCGCGCGGTCGGTGACCAGCCGGTCGGTCGAGCGCTCCTGCACGGTTTCGACGAGCGGCTTGGCGGGAGCACCCGGTGCGCCACTTGGCCACAGGTCGATCGTCTCATTGGGCTGGGGCAGGCCAGGGGGCAATGCGCCACCTGGCACCTGCGGCACTGGCGTCTGCGCCTTTGCCAGGCCGGCAAGGCCCAGAACGAGCGGAGCCGCCATGAGGGATCGGCGATCGATCGGCATGGCGGCTCCTCTTGCGTTCGGTCGGGCAGCGGCGAACCGCCGCCCCGGTTGTGATCAGTATTTGAAGCGCGCACCCAGGAAGAAGGTGCGGCCGAAATGGTTGTTCTCGTAGTTCCGGTCCGCATCGAAATCGGTGAAGCGATAGCGATAGGTGTCGGTCAGGTTGTTGCCTTCCAGCGAGACTTCGAGCCACTCGGTGAACTTGTAGCGGATCGAGGCGTCGAGGTTGAACTGGCTGCCAAAGCCTTCGAGAATGTTGCCGGTGCCGCTCGCGCCTTCGTGCCAGCGGCTGCGATAGGTGCCCATGATACGGGCCGAAAACTTGCCGTCGTCATAATAGAAGGTGCCGTTGTACGACCGCTTCGACACGTTGGCGAGAGCCGCGCGGCGGGTAACGGGCTGCAGCGCGCCTCCCGGTGCAACTGCAGGGCCCTGCAGTGTAAAGTTAGCACTGCTGTCAATGAACGTCGCGTTGGCTAGAATACCGAAGTTGCCGAAGAATCCATCCGTGAAAGCGCTGAACGGGATTTGGGCAGCAATTTCGACACCCTTCAGCTTTGCACCCTGACCGTTGACCGTGGTGGTCAACGTCCAGATCGGCTGGCTGAGCAGCGCCGGGTTCAGCGCAGCTGGCGAAGATGGGTTGAGCACGGAGACTGGTAGCCCGGTTTGAGCAAAGGTTGCCTCAGTAATCGCTGCCGACTGGGTGAAGCTGCCGACATTTTTGATGAAGCCGGCGACCGACAGTAGGGCCTGCGGTGCGAAATACCATTCGATCGCAAGATCATAGTTCGTCGCGCGGAACGGCTCGAGGAACGGGTTGCCGCTGTTGACGCGGAAGTTGAAGCCGTCCGCCGAACCGCCGGGGGTCAGCGAGCCGAGCGTCGGGCGTGTGATCACCTCGGCCGCTGCCGCGCGGATGATCAGTTTCTGCGTCGGGAAGAAGGCGATATTGGCCGAGGGCAGCCAGTCGTCATAGCTGCGCTCGATCGTCGCTTCGACCGCGCCGACCAGGCCGTAGGACGACTGCTCCGTCTTCACATAGCGGATGCCGCCGTTGAACGCATATTCCAGGCCGAAAATGTCGCCCTTGGCGTCGAACTGCAGATAGCCGCCCTTGGTGGTTTCCTGCACGCCGCGATTGTTGCCTGCGTCCAGCGCCAGCGGGCGGCTGTACAGCTTGGTGAATTCGGTCGTGGCGTCGAGATTGGGGACCAGCCAGCTGTTCGTATTGCCCGCCGGTTGACCGGCATTGCCCAGCTGGAACAGCTCGGCAAGCTGCGCCGTTACCGGGAAGCCATAGACAGCGGTCGGGCCGAACAGGCTGGTGGGCGAGCAGGTGATGGTGCCCAGCACCCGGTCCAGACCGCCATTGCCGCAGACCGCGGTATCACGGGTGAACGCCACGGTATCGAACTCGAACCGGCGCCACATCACGCCCGCCTTGATCGTGAAGTCCTCGGTGACGTCCCATTCGGTGCGCAGCTGCGCGGTCTTGAACTGGTTGACGATCTCGGAGGGACGGTCGCGGATTTCGGCGAGCTGGAACACGGCCGGATCGGTAACGCTGGTGCCGAAGGTCAGCTTCGGACGCTTCATGTCGGTATAGTCGTAGCTATAGCCCTGCGCGTCGCGGTCATCGAACACGACCGTCGTTTCCACCGGAATGTCGGCCGTCGACTTTGAAATCCCGCCGAGCAGGGTGAAGCGGAAGCTGTCCGACAGGTCCTGATCCCAGGTGCCGCCGACCTGATAGAATTCGGTCGTGCTTTCGCGCAGATAATGCTCGGTGCGGACCCAGGCATCGTTGAACGTGCCGCTGATCATGTTGTTATTGGCGTCGTAAACCGGGTTTATGACGTCGATCGAGCGCTCGTTCGAGCGGAACAGCACCTCGCCCCAGCGCTCGCGCCGGTCGCTGTTGAAGCGCGAATACAGACCGTCGATCGAGAACTTGGTCATGTCGGTCGGCGCGAACTGGATCGATCCGGTAATGCCCAGACGCTCGCGATCGTGCTTGACCTCGCCATAGCGCGGGATGCGCGGGTGGAAGGACAGCGCCGCCTGATCGCAAGCCGCGTTGCGGCCATTCACATAGACGCCTCCGGCGTTCCGGACCGGGGTCGTGTTCGTCGCACTCTGCTGGAAGCAGGGGGTGCCGTTGACCGAGTCGAAGCGCGCTTGCGCCCAGCGTACGGTGTTGTTGCCGAGCTCGAGCACCTGGGTCTTCTGATAGGCCGCCGAAAGCGACACGCCGAAGGTGCCGGCATCATTGCGCCAGCTCAGCAGGCCTGCGAGGCGCGGGCCGGCATATTCGGACAGGTCGTTATAGCTGACCACGGCCGAGCCGACGGCGGTAAAGCCCGCCTTGGCTGCGAGCGGGTTGCCGGTGTTGAGATCGACCACCGCACCCAGCGAACCTTCGTCGAGACTGGCTTCGGCGGTCTTGTGCACGACGATCGAGCTGAACAGTTCGGAGGCGAACACGTTGAAGTCGAACGCTCGGTCGCGGTTGGCGGAGGCGCCATCGGTCGAGGTCGCGACGGTTTCGAGACCGTTGACGCGGACGCGGGTGAACTGGCTCGACAGACCGCGCACGGTGATCGCGCGGCCTTCGCCGGCGTCACGGGTGATCGAGATGCCGGGGATGCGCTGCAGCGATTCCGCGAGGTTCTGGTCGGGGAACTTGGCGATGTCCTCGGCGACGATCGCGTCGATCGCACCGACCGAGGTGCGCTTCAGGTTGATCGCGGCTTCGAGCGACTGGCGAAAGCCGGTGACGACGATCTCGTCCGCAGCCGGCGCTTCGTCCTCGACCGTGGTCGGTTGCTCGCCCTCGGCGACCTGCGCCTGCGCGGTGCCGGTCGCGGCCAGCGCGCACCCTGCGAGCAGTGCCGCCTTGAAAATGGAATGGCCGGTTGCCCGGTGCGTGTTCTGACGGCGCATGTCTGTCCCCTCCTGATCGCCTTATTTCAGGCAATTGCTACCGGTGTCAAAGGAGAAGATGCAGTATGCATCCGATACGCCCTGACACCCTGACTCCCGACTTCCGAGGCCTCGCCGGAGCGGGCATCGCTGTTCTTCCCGATGATCCATGGAGCGTGTCAGTGAGGCTGACCGTCCAAGGTAACCGGTGTCATTATGTATTGCCCTCTCGCTGCGGCTCTGTCAATAACCATGGCAACGGGAGAGACATCATGCGCAAGACCTTGCAGAAAGCCGCGATAATCGGGGCTTTCGCCCTGGCCAGCCTGACCCATGCCGCCGCCGAGCCGCATCCGGGCGATCCCACGAGAGGCGGCGCAGGGGGGCGAATCATTCGCGTCACCACGCTCGCCAAATCGGGTCCGGGATCGCTGGCCGAGGCGCTGGCTGCAAAGGGGCCTCGCACGGTGGTGTTCGAAGTCGGCGGCGTGATCGATCTGGGGCGCAGCACGCTGGAAATCACCGAGCCCTATCTTACCATCGCGGGTCAGACCGCGCCATCGCCCGGTATCACGATCGTCAAGGGCGGCATCGATCTGCGCACGCACGATGTCGTCGTATCGCACATCCGGGTGATGACCGGCGCGGACGGCCAGGCGCGCATGTCGGGTTGGGAGGCGGATTCGTTTTCCACCGTCGCCGCGCACAATGTCGTGGTCGAGCATTGCAGCTTCCTCTGGGGCGTGGACGAGAACATGTCCGCTTCCGGCCCGCGTTTCACCGGCAACACGGTCGACCAATGGCGCGCGGGCACCAGCCACCATATCGTGTTCCGCGACAATCTGGCGGCAGAGGGGCTGGCCAATTCAAGCCACCCCAAGGGCGAGCATAGCAAAGGCTCGCTCATCCACGATAATGCAACGAATATAATGTTTTACCGCAATGTCTGGGCGCATAATGTCGAGCGGTCGCCGCTGGTCAAGGGCGGGGCGCAGGTGGCGATGGTCAACAACCTGATCTACAATCCGGGCCACCGCGCGGTGCACTACAACCTCATGAATCTCGAATGGCAGGGCCATGAATATGTCACCGGCGAGATCACCGCGATCGGCAATGTCATGCGCGGCGGCAACGATACCAACGAGGGGTTGCCTTTCCTGATGCTGGGCGGCGATGGCGATCTGGCCTATTTCGGCAAGGACAATCGGGCGGTCGACCGGCATGGCAATCCGTTGCCCCAGTTCGGCCGCTATGGCGAGACGCGCGCGAAGCTCATCACCGCCAAGGCACCCCTGGCGCGCATCGACGCCTATGCCGTGCTGCCTTCGGGCGAGGTCGAGACCTCGCTGCTGCAGACCGCCGGTTCCCGCCCCTGGGACCGGGCGCCCGATGACATTCGCGTGCTGTTCTTCGTCGCCGAGGGACGCGGCGACATTATCGACGACGAGAGCGAGGTCGGCGGTTACCCCGCGCCGGTAGCGACCTTTGCCCCGTTCAACGAGGCCGACTGGAATCTCGACACCATGACGCCGAAATCGGGCCGCTATCCGGGCCAGAAGGGCGGTGCGCAGGAGCGTCTTTCGACGCGCGATGCGCAGATGCGGGCGACCCAGCCATGAGCGTCCTCGTCGCGCTGCTGCTCACTGCCGCGCCGCCGATGGCGATCGTAGACGAGCTCGATACGGTGAAGCGCGAGCCGCCGCCGCATGGGAATATCGGCATGAGCACCGCGTGGCGGATCAGCGACCATGTGCCGCAGCCGCGCCGCATGGAGTTCCGCCGCCGCACGCTCGATATCGGCGCGGCGATCGGCGAACACCCGATCGCGCATGACGAGGTCTATTATGTGCTCGAGGGCGAAGGCGAGGTCGTCTCCGACGGCCAGCGTGCGACCCTCAGGCCCGGCATGACCGCTTATCTTTACGATGGCGCGGTGGTCGGCATCTGGCAGAAGGGCGACAAGCCGCTTGCGCTGATCATCGCCTATCCGGTCAAGGAACCGGTCAGCTGCCCGGCTGAATGTACGGCCCCGTCGCCCACAGCTCCCGCTCGAACCGGCGCGGATCGTTGACCACCACTGCCGAGCCATCGCCGACCACCAGCGTCGCACGGTCGGGCAGGGTGTAGGGCGACCAGCTAACCAGCCCTGGCTTGCCGGTCTTGGCCAGGCCCGTGAAGGCCTCCATCATCAGATCGCGCGTCGCCTGCGCGCGTTCATCGGTACCGCTATAGCTGCCAGGCGCGTCCAATGTGCCGAAGACATAGGGAATGTCGTCGGTATGCGCGGCGCCGCGCGCAGTATCGATCGGCGAAGGACGATCGAGCTGATAGACCCAGGTCGCTTTCGCGCCTGCCTTGGCACGCTCATCCGCCTCGATCACCTGGCCGGGCCAGGATCGCCCGGCGGTGGTCGCGGCGTAGAACAGCCGCTCGGGGCTCCACTCCGGAAATTGCGCGCGATAGCGGGCGACGACCCATTCGGGGTCGAGATCGATCTTCACCTCGGCGGCGATGCGTGGTGCGATATTGCTCCAGTCGAGCCCCTCGAGCTTCGGCCCCTTTGGATCGATGAACGCGCGCGTTTCCTGAGCGGTGTTGCCGAGGATCATCGGGATGGCGAGCGATTGCGGCGCGGCATCGGGCCAGAACGGGTGGCGCGGCAGGTTGGTCATGTCGAGCACCGGCCCGAAATAGACCGGCCCGCCGATCACCGGATCGGTGGCCACGAGCGCCTCGACAATGGCCCTGGCAGGCGCGTTGCGCAGGCCTTCGACATCGCCGGACGCGAGCTTCATCGCCGCCATCAGCGCCTGGGTGCGCTTCCACGCATTGCCCGGGCCGCTCGCGGTGACCTGCTGCCCGCTCATCGTCGCTGCGCTATGGAACAGGCCGCGCGCCGCCGGCATCGCCATCAATGTCGCGATCTTCGCTCCGCCGCCCGACTGGCCAAACACCATCACCCGGGCCGGATCGCCGCCGAAATCGGCGATATGGTCGCGCACCCAGCGCAGCGCGAGGACAAGGTCGAGCTGGCCGAGATTGCCGCTATCGGCAAAGCGCGGCCCGAAGGGTTTGAGCCAGGCATAGCCGAACGCGTTGAGCCGCTGGTTGACCGTCACCACCACGACATCGCCTTGCGCTGCAAGCCGGTGGCCGTGGGTCAGCGGATCGGTGACGGTTCCGTTGCTGTATGCGCCGCCATGGAAATAGACCATGACAGCACGCTTCGCGTTCGGTTTCGCTTCGGGCGTCCAGACGTTGAGCAACAGGCAGTCTTCGGACTGGGCAAGCTCAGGATTGCCGCGCTGCGGCGCGATCGGCCCGAAGTGCTGCGCGCGAAGGGCGGGGCCGTCCCAGGGCTCGGGCGAGGGCGGCGCAAAGCGTTCGGCGCGGCCATAGCGGATGCCCTTGAACGCGAGCACACCATTCTCGCGCAGGCCAGTATAGCGACCGACGCGCGGGTCGGCTGAGCGGGCGAGGCCAGGGGCCGCGATCAGCGCCGCGCCGCTGCCGATCAGCGCACGGCGGGTAAGTTCAACGCCGGACATCGCCGCCGCTGGCCGAGAAGGCGGCAAGCTCCGCAGGGCCGATCAGGCAGAAATCGCCGGGCAGGCTGTGCTTGAGCGCAGCGAGCGCTAGCCCGCATTCGGCCATGGACTGCGCATCGCCGCCGTGCAGATAGCGATGCAGCACGCCTGCAGCAAAGGCATCGCCCGTACCGATGCGGTCGACGATCCCGGTGACGTCGATCTCGGCGGTCTGGTGCTTGGATGCGCGGGTGTCGACGCGTGCAGCGATGCGGTGATGGTCGCTGCTGACGACATGACGTGCGGTCGAGGCAACCAGCTCGAGATTCGGAAAGGCATCGAAAGCGGCCTCGACTGCCTCGCGGCGTCGTTCGGCGCCATCGCCGGAGAAGGTCTTGCCGAGCAGCAGCGATATGTCGCGATGGTTGCCGATCAGCACCGTCGCGGCGCCCACCAGACGGGTCAGGATCGCGCGCGGATCGCTGTCCCACGCGTCCCAGAGCAGCGCACGGTAATTGCCGTCGAAGCAGATCGGCACGCCTGACTCCTGCGCGGCAGCGATTGCCGCCTCGGCAAGTGCGACGCCGCCCGGGCCGAGCGCAGGCGTGATGCCCGACATATGCAGCAAGGCTGCGCCCTCGAGCGCTCCCTTCAGGTTCAGGGCATCAGGCGAGGCGAGCGCAAAGGCCGATCCTGCCCGGTCATAGGTGATCGACGATGGCCGCAGGCCCGCACCGGGTTCGAGGAAATACAGCCCGATGCGTCCGCCGGCGCGCGCGATGAAGCGCGTATCCACGCCCGCCGCGCCAAGCTCCGCCTTTGCCTTGTCACCCAGCGGCGAGCTGGGCAGCAGCGTCACCATCCGCGCCTCGTGCCCCAGCGACGCGAGCGCGGCGGCGACATTGGCCTCCGCCCCGCCCACGACCATGTCGAGGCTCTGCGCCTGGACCATCATCCGTGCGCCCGTGGGCGCAAGGCGCAGCAGCATCTCGCCGAAGCAGACGACCGGACCCGTCACCGCGCCAGCCATCCGCCATCAACCGCTAGCACATGGCCCTGGACATAATCCGCAGCGCTGCTCGCCAGGAACACCGCCGCACCGCCGATATCCGCAGGATCGCCCCAGCGGCCTTCGGGGATGCGCTCCATGATCTGACGGTTGCGCGTCCCATCGGCCTGCAATGCGGCAGTGTTGTTGGTGGCGATATAGCCTGGTGCGATCGCATTGACGTTCACGCCCTTGGCCGCCCATTCGCACGCGAGCAGCTTGGTAAGGCCCGCAACGCCGCTCTTGCTCGCGGTATAGCTCGGCACGCGAATGCCGCCCTGGAAGCTCAGCATTGAGGCGATGTTGACGATCTTGCCGCGCCGCCCCGTTGCTTCGCGCTGCGCGATCATGTGACGGCCTGCCGCCTGGCTCAGGAAGAAGACCGACTTGAGGTTGGTGTCGACCACCGCGTCCCAATCTTCCTCGGTAAAGTCGACAGCATCGGCGCGGCGGATGATGCCGGCATTGTTGATCAGGATGTCGAGCCCGCCCAGCGCTTCAAGCACCTGGTCGACCACGGCCTGGACCGGAGCGATGGTGCCGAGATCGGCGGCGACGAGTTCGCACCGGCGGCCCAGTGCGCGAACCTTGCTCGCGGTCTCCTCCGCCGGCGTGCGGCCAACCGCTGCGATGTCAGCGCCCGCCTCGGCCAGCGCCAGTGCGATGCCCTGGCCGATGCCGGTGTTGGCGCCAGTCACCACCGCGACGCGGCCCGAAAGGTCGAATAGGCTCATGGTTCCGCTCCCCTGTCGGCCGGGTCGATCAGGCCGAAAGGCCGCGCAGATAGTCGGCGATCGCCTCGTCCTGGCAATTGGCATAGAACAGTTCGGCGAACTTCTCACCAGCGATCGCCGCCTTGAGCAGATCCTGGTCGACCGTCTTCAGCACGGTCAGCATGTCGTGGCAGGTCGCAGCCTTCAGCTCCTTCAGGATGCCGCGGTTCTTGGCCATGATCGCGGCGCGCTCCTTGGGATAGCCCAGGCCCCGCTCGCCGTCGAACAGCTTGGCATAGCAATCGCGCAGGTTGAGCTCGGCCGCCCAGCCAAAGCCCTTGGCATAGGGCATCGAGATCGCGTTGCCGTCGTTGATCTGGCCGAACAGGAACGCATCGGTCGGGTCGATGACAAGCCCGCAGAAAACGCCCGGCATGGCGTTGCACGCGAGCATCGATCCCATGCCGGTGCCGCAACCGGTGACGACGAAATCCGCCGCGCCCGAATTGAGTAGGATGCCCGCGAGCAGCCCGTTCATGACATAGGTCAGCGAAGCCGAATCCTCGGCGGTATACATCCCGTAGTTGAACACCTCATGCCCCAGCGGCACTGCGACATCGGTCAGCGCCTCGTGGATGATGCCGTTCTTGGCGGCCTGGCTGTTCTCGGTGATCAGGGCGATCTTCATCATGTCTCTCCTGTCCGGGCAGCGGTGCTCGGCGAGTCCGGCCCGATTGGGTTCGGGGGAATATTGGCTCGCTTGGTAACCGGTGTCATTGATCGGTGCAAGCTCTATTGCGGGGTGGTAGGATCGGTTCAGACCGGTGCGACGGAGGCGCGCTCGATCAGGTCGGAGAGGAAATGGGATGGCTGATCGCGCGCCTCGACCGGATCGATCAGCTTGATCGCGGCGGCCTTGGCCATCGCCTGGATCGGCCAGCGCACCGTGGTCAGCGGCGGCCAGATGTGCGCGGCGATCGCCGTATCGTCGAAGCCGATGATCGACAGGTCCTCGGGCACCGACATGCCGATGCTGCGCGCGGCGTGCAGCACGCCGGCGGCCATCTCGTCGTTGCTGGCGAAAATCGCGCTGGGGCGAGGCGAGGCGGCGAGCAGTTTCTCTCCCGCGGCGATGCCGGTCTCGAAGGTATAGTTGCCCTCGGCCATGATCGTCTCGTCGATGGCCAAGCCTGCGCTGTCGAGCGCGTCGCGATAGCCCAGCGCGCGTTCCGCAGCGGATCTGAAACCTTCGGGTCCGGCTACAAAGCCGATGCGGCGATGCCCTTGGCCAATCAGATAACCCACGGCCTTGGCGACTGCCTCGCGGTCGTTCGACGCGACCATGTGCACGTCCTCGTCCAGCCGCACCGATCCCATCCGGACATAGGTGACGCCAAGTTCGTCGCACAGTTGGGCGAGCGCATCATTTTCCGAAATCGGCGGCAGCAGCAGCACGCCGAACAGCCGCTGCTGGTCGAGAAACGTGCGCACATCGTCGAGCATGTCGGGCGAACGGCGGTTGACCGGGCGCACGACCAGCGCGAATTCGGTATCGCGGATCGCCGACAATATGCCTTCCTGCACGCCCAGCACCATCTGCGCATTGGGGTTGTCGTGGATCAGCCCGATCAGGAAATTGCGGCGCAGCGCCAGCGCGCGCGCCTGCGGATTGGGCACATAGCCGAGCTCGGCGATCACCGCCTCGACCTTTTCGCGCGTCTGCGCATTCAGGAGCGGCGAGCGGTTGATGACACGGCTCACCGTCTTTTTCGACACCCCGGCGAGGCGGGCCACGTCGTTGATCGTCGGCTTGCCGTCCTTTGCCCTGGCCACGTCCGTCTTGCCCCCATTCGCGATGCTACACCGGTGTCAGTGCATGGGACTTCCTAGCCACATGTTTGCGCCAAACGCAATCCCGGCGGGATTGACACCGGTTACCATAGCGCTATGCCTGTGCCCGAGCGACCGTCCCAGAGTCGCGACGCGAGGGGAAACATCACATGCCCGATGCGATGCAGGTGCATGCAGCAGATACGGTTGCGGTGGCCTTGCGTCCCTTGCAGGCGGGTGAACAGGTGTCGCTCGGCAAATCTACCAGCCTGGTGGTCGAAGACATTCCTCAGGGGCACAAATTTGCCTTGAAGGCGCATGAGGCTGACGAGCGTGTGGTGAAATACGGTCTGCCGATCGGCCGCGCGTCGGCGGCGATCGCGCCGGGCGCGCATGTCCACAGCCACAATCTGGTGACCGCGCTCGTGGGTGAGGAGCATTATGTGCCGGGCGACGCCCCGGTTGCGGCAGCGGTTGCGCCGTTTGCTGAAGACTCGGTCTGGCAGGGCTATCGCCGCACCGACGGGCGCGCAGGCACGCGCAACGAGATCTGGATTTTGCCCACGGTCGGCTGTGTCGCTTTGACGGCGGAGCAGATCGCGCGCTCGGCGGAGCAGCGTCATGCCGCGCTGATCAGCGCCGGAAAGATCGACGGCATCATCGCCTATCCGCATCCGCACGGATGTTCGCAGCTCGGCGACGATCTGGCGGGCACGCGCGCGCTGCTCGCCGGGCTGGCGGCGCATCCCAATGCTGCGGGCGTGCTTCTGCTGGGACTGGGCTGCGAATCGAACCAGTTGGCGGCGCTGATCGATGCGATCCCGCCGTCCGCACGAGCCAAGGTGCGGAGCCTCTCGTCGCAGGCGGCGGGCGACGAACTGGCCGAAGCGGGCGCGATCATCGATGCGATGGTGGTCGAGGCGGCCTTGGCAAAGAGAGAACCGCTACCGCTGGGTGCATTGGTCGTGGGGCTCAAATGCGGCGGGTCCGACGGCTTTTCCGGGCTTACCGCCAATCCATTGCTCGGCCGGTTCAGCGAGACGCTCGCTGCGGCGGGCGGTACACCGATTTTGACCGAGATCCCCGAGATTTTCGGCGCAGAGCAGGCGCTGCTCGACCGCGCGGTCGATGCTGAGACCTTCGCTGAGGCCGCCGACCTCGTGAACCGCTTCAAACGTTATTATCTGGATCAGGGCCTGCCCGTCTCGGAGAACCCGTCGCCCGGCAATATCGCTGGCGGCATTACCACGCTCGAGGAAAAGTCGGCAGGCGCGGTGCAGAAGGCCGGAACCGCGGCACTCGCCAGCGTGGTAGCATATGGCGCGCAGGCAGACAGGCCCGGGCTCGCGTTGCTCGAGGCGCCGGGCAATGACGCTGTGTCTTCGACCGCGCTGACCGCCGCCGGGGCGACTTTGGTACTGTTCACGACCGGGCGGGGCACGCCGCTCGGCTTTCCCGCGCCGACGGTCAAGATCGCATCGAACCGGGCGCTGGCGACCAACAAGCAACACTGGATCGATTTCGATGCTTCGGCCGCGCTCGAAGACACATTGGAGACGGTCGATCGCGCGTTTCTGGACAGGTTGCTCGCCATCGCCAGCGGAGAACGGACGGCGGCTGAGCGCGCGGGGCAGCGGGCGATCGCTATCTGGAAAAAGGGTGTGACGCTCTAAGGGAAAGGGTAGCGGGAACGCCGCCCCTTGCGGATGACACCGGTTTCCTCTAGGCATCGCGATTAGAGAAGGACGACAGGATGGGGATGGAATTGCAGGTCAGTGCACAGGTGGACGCAGTAGCGCAGGCCTTTGTCAGCGCTCGGCGCGAGGCGAGGGCGCTGAGCGATTATCCGGGCGTCGCCCCCGCCGCGCTGGACACAGCCTATTCCATTCAGGACCGTGCCATCCACTTCGATGGCCGCGCGGTGGCGGGCTGGAAGGTCGGGCGGATCAATCCCCCGCTCGATGGCACACTGGGCGCAAACCGTCTTTCAGGACCGATCTTTGCCGACAGCATCGTCGATGCCGCCTCGGGCGCTGCGCCCGAGATGCCGGTGTTCGAGGGCGGCTTTGCGGCGGGCGAGGCGGAAATCCTGCTGCATGTTGCGCCCGGATTTGCCGGCCCGGTGCCGACCGATGACGATGGCACCCGCGCAATCCTCGACGATGTGCGGCTCGGCATCGAGATTGCCAGTTCGCCTTATGCGCGGATCAATCTCGATGGACCGGCGGTCACCGTGTCCGATTTCGGCAACAATGCCGGCGTGGTGCTCGGCGCAGAGCTGACCGGTTGGCGCGAGGTGGATCTGTGCGCCATTCTGGTGCGCAGCGAGATCGATGGCGCAGAGGTCGGCCAGGCGACTGCGGCCACGATGCTTGACGGCCCCTATGGCGCGGTGCGCTTTCTGCTGGCGAACCTGATCCAGCGCGGATTTGACGTTTCGCAGGGGCTATGGGTTTCGACCGGTGCGATCACCGGCGTGCACGAGATTGCAGTCGGGCAGAGTTTCCGCGCCGAATTTGTCGGACATGGCGACGTGCACTGCCGCGTGGTGGCGGCGCGACCGCGCTGACGGGGCAGGACGCCAAAGAAACGGGATGCTGGCGGATCGGTAACGGCCGGGCGCTGCTTTGGGAGAGCTGAACATGGTTGAATCCGCCGCAACTGCGACACGGCCCCAGGCGCTCGACGCCGCTGCGGGCAGGGCAGGGCGCTATCGCTGGGTGATCGTCGGGCTATTGTTTGCGGCCACCGCGATCAACTATATCGACCGGCAGATGATCGGCGTACTCAAGCCCACGCTGGTCGCCGAGTTCGGCTGGACCGAGACCGACTTTGCCGCGATCGTCTTCTGGTTCCAGGTCGCCTATGCGATCGGCTATATCGGCTTTGGACGCATCGTCGACGTGATCGGAGCGCGGCTAGGCTATGCGGTTGCGATCGTCATCTGGACCGCCGGGCATATGGCGCATGGTCTGGCCACCGGCGTGACCAGCTTTGCTGCTGCGCGCTTCGGGCTCGGTATCGGCGAGAGCGGCAACTTCCCCGCCGGGATCAAGGCGGTGACCGACTGGTTCCCGCAGCGCGAACGCGCCTTTGCGATCGGGCTGTTCAATGCCGGGGCCAATGTCGGCGCGATCATCACCCCGTTGCTTGTGCCCGCGCTGGTCCTTTGGTTCGGCTGGCGCGAAGCCTTCTATATCACAGGCATTTTTGGCCTGGTTTGGCTCGCCGCGTGGTGGGCCATCTACCGCCACCCGACCGAGCACAAGAGCGTTTCGGCGGGAGAACTCGCCTGGATCCAGCAGGACCCGGCAGACCCGGTGGAAAAGATCGGCTGGGCCAAGCTGCTCACCGTGCGCGAGACCTGGGCCTATGCACTCGGCAAGTTCCTGATCGATCCGATCTGGTGGTTCTTCCTGTTCTGGCTGCCCGGTTATCTGTTCGAGCGCTACGACATGGACCTCAAGACCTTCGGTCTGCCGCTCGCCGCGATCTATCTGATCTCGGATGGTGGTTCGATCTTCGGCGGCTGGATGTCCTCGCGGCTGATCAAGGCGGGCAAGACGCCCAATTTCGCGCGCAAGGCGACGATGCTGGTCTGTGCGCTTGCCGTCACGCCGATCTGGTTCGCGCAAGGCATCGAAAGCGTATGGGGCGCGGTGCTGATCATTGGCCTTGCGACAGCGGCGCATCAGGCGTTCTCTGCGAACCTCTACACGCTGCCGTCGGACGTGTTCCCGCGCGGTGCTGTGGGTTCGGTCGTGGGTATCGGCGGCACTATCGGTGCGCTCGGCGGCATGGGCATGGCGCTGTTCACCGGCTATATCCTCGACAGCACGGGCAGCTACGAGATTCTGTTCGCGATCTGCGCGAGCGCCTATCTCGCCGCGCTGCTGGTCGTGCACCTGCTGAGCCCCAGGCTCGCTCCAGCGAAGGTCTGATCCTTCAGCAGCGCAGCGCCTTGGTCCACTGGCCGAGGCGCTGGTCGCGCGCCGTGCTCTCCATCTGCGGATCGAAGGTCTGGATCGGCGCGACCATAGCGCGCGCCGCTTCCAGCGAGCCATAATGGCCCGCACCGATTGCCGCGAGGATCGCCGCACCGCGCGCGGTCGTCTCGACATCGCTCGGGCGCTCGCACGGAATGCCGAGCACATCGGCAATGTCCTGCGCGATCCAGTCATTGGCGCTCATCCCGCCGTCGAGCCGCAACACCGACCAGGGCGCGCCATCGGCGGCAAAGGCGCGGCCGAGATCGTGGAACACATTGGCGACCGATTCGAGCGATGCGCGGATGATATGCGCGCGCGTCGTCGCGAACGAGAGTCCTGTGATCGAACCGCGCGCATCGGGCAGCCAATAGGGCGCGCCGAGGCCGGACAGGGCGGGGACTACGACCACGCCGCCGCTATCGGGAACCGAACGGGCGAGCGCCTCGCTCTCCGCGGCATTGCCGAGCAGGCCGATGCTGTCGCGCAGCCATTTGACCAGACTGCCCGCGACGAAGACCGATCCCTCGAGCGCGAAGCTGCGCGTGCCGTTCACCTCGCACAATACGGTGCCGAGCAGGCGATGCTCCGACTTGGGCGGGGTCTGGCCCATGTTCGCCAGGATGAAGGCGCCGGTGCCGAGCGTCGCCTTGGTCTGCCCGACATCGAAACAGCCCTGGCCGATGGTCGCCGATTGCTGGTCGCCCGCCAGACCCGTGATCGGGATAGGGGTGCCGAACAGCTCGGGCTTGGTCTTTCCGAACGCGCCGGTGCTGGCCACCACTTCCGGAAGCGCCGCGCGTGGAACGCCGAACAGGTCGCACAGGCCATCGTCCCAGCTCTGCCCGGTCAGTGCGAGCAGGCTGGTGCGGCTGGCGTTCGACACATCGGAAATGTGCAAGCCGCCGGTGAGGTTCCACACCAGCCAGCTTTCGATCGTGCCGAAGGCGAGGCGGTCGCCCAAAGCGTCAGCGCCGTCGATATTGCGCAGCATCCACGCCATCTTGGTCGCGGAGAAATACGGATCAAGCAGCAGGCCCGTCGTCGATTGCACCGCCGCTTCGTGCCCGTCGGCGCGCAAGCGCTGGCATTGTTCGTCGGTGCGCCGGTCCTGCCACACGATCGCCTTGCCGAGCGGCTGGCCGGTCGTCTTGTCCCAGGCCACCACGGTTTCGCGCTGGTTGGTGACGCCGATCGCGGCGATCCGCTCGGCTCCGCCTGCGCGCGCGACCATTGCCTGCGCACAGGCGAGCGTGCGCTCCCAGATTTCGGTCGCATCATGCTCGACCCAGCCAGGCTGCGGGTAATATTGCGTGATGTCGCGCTGCTCGGTCGCGATCCATTCACCCGCCAGCGTGTAGAGCATCGCGCGGGTCGAGGTGGTGCCCTCGTCGAGTACCAGGATCAGCTCGTCAGCCATTCACAGCCTCCGTTTCGGCCCCTTCGTCCAGCAGTTCGCCGATATCCGCTATCTCTAGCCCGAAGCGTTCGACCAGATCGGCAATGTCGCCGGGGCGCGCCATCTCGCCATCGTCGCGCATGATCGAGCAGATCACCGCCGCATCGCCGCAACCGGCCCGGCGCGTCAGCTCGATCGCGGCCTCGGCGGCGGCTGGGCGTTCCTGAACTCCGCCAGGCGAGCAGATCAGCGGAAAGATATGGCCGGGCGAGACGATGTCTTCGGCGGTCGCATCCGGCGAGACCGCGACCCGGACGGTCTGCGCGCGGTCGGCGGCGGAAATGCCGGTAGTGACGCCCTCGGCCGCCTCGATCGAGCGGCCCAGGGGCCTTCCCGATTGCCGGTCCTTGCCGGGGTTCATCAGGCCGATGCCCAGCCGCATCGCGCGGTCCTGCTGCATCGCAAGGCAGATCAGCCCGCGCCCGTGCGTCGCCATGAAATTGATCGCCTCGGCGCTCGCATGCTGCGCGGCGACGGCGAAATCCATGTCGCCCCGGCGGAAGCGGTCGCCGGTGATGATGATGACCTTGCCCGCTTTGAGGGCCTCCACCGCGCCTGCGATGCTCATGCGGCGGGCCTTGCCATCGCACTCAGGCTGGTCGCGCCCTGCACGACCTGCTGGCCGACCATGTCGAGCTGCATCCGCGCGCGATCGTCCAGGCATTCGCCATCGGGCGAATAGAGGCCCGGATAGGTGCGGATCGTCGCGCCCATGGGCGTCGGCCAGCCGCGCAGCGCGTGGACGATGCTGCGCAACGTCTGCATCGTGCTCATCGTCGCCTGGTCGCCATAAGCCGTGGCAATCAGCCCGACCGCGCGGCCATCGAGATAGGGACGCGTGTCCTTCGCCAGGTCTTCGAGATAATCGAGCGCATTCTTGACCAGCCCCGAGATCGTGCCGTGATAGCCGGGTGCGGCGAGCAGCACGCCATCGGCGGCGCGCACCGCGTCGACCATCTCGCGCCCTTCGGCACCGGCATGCGCGGAGGAGCGATAATGCGGCAGCGCGGCGAGATAGGCCCCGTCGAACAGCTGCACCTCTGCGCCCTGGGCTGCGGCGCTGGCCATCGCGGTGCGCAGCGCCAGTTCGGTGGTGCTGCCGATCGAAACGGTGCCGCCGATCGCGACGATGCGGGGTGTCATGCTACGGGTTCCTTCTGGAAAAAGCGTTCGAGCGCGGCTTGTTGCTCGGATGAAAGATGCAGGCCGAGCTTGGTGCGACGCCAGAGAATGTCCTCGGCGGTGAATGCCCATTCGTTGGCGACAAGATGCCGAATTTCGGCCTCGGTCAGGCCATGGCCGAAATGTTCGCCGCAATCAGCAAGGGTTTTGGCTTCGCCCAGGAAGCGCGCGGCGACCGTGCCATAGGTGCGAATGAGTCGCTCGGCCCATCCGCCTTCGAGAAACGGATAGCGCGCCCGCAGACCAGCGATTTGCTGCGCAACATCGTGCACGCCGAAATTGCCGCCGGGCAGGGGCCTGGCGTGAGTCCAATGGTCGCCGCGCAATGCGGGTACACGGCTCGCGAGCTTGTCCACGGCTTCCTGGCTCAGGGTGCGGAAGGTGGTGATCTTGCCGCCGAAGACAGAGAGCATCGGTGCGCCTTCATGCTCCTCGGTGAGATCGAAGCGATAGCCGCGCGTCGCCGCTTCGGGCTTGCCCGACCCGTCGTCGACCAGCGGTCGCACGCCCGAATAGGTCCACACGACATCGGCGAGGGTCACTGGCTTCGCAAAGAAGCGGCTCGCGCCCTCGCACAGATAGGCGATTTCCTCTTCGCTCGCGACAATCGGTTCGCCCGGCTGCTGGTCGCGATCGGTGGTGCCGATCAGCGTGAAATCCTGCTCATAGGGGATGGCGAAGAAGATGCGGCCATCGGGCAGCTGGAAGAAATAGGGGTGCGGATGATCGAACAGCTTGCGCACGACGATATGCGAGCCGCGCACGAGGCGGATCGACTGTTTGGGCTGCTCGCCCGACTTGCCCAGAATGCCGAGCACCGAGGGGCCGGCGGCGTTGATGATCGAACGTGCAGTAAAATCGCACTGCGGCGTCTCGATCCGCCAATGCTCGCCGACGCGCTCCAGCTTCGTCACCGGGCAGCGCGTATGCACCTTAGCGCCGTGATCGGCGGCATCGCGCGCATTGAGCACGACGAGCCGCGCATCATCGACCCAGCCATCCGAATAGACGAAACCGTGCACGAACTCGGGCTTGAGCGGCTTGCCGGCCGGGTGCCGGTCGAGCCGGATCGTCTCGGTCGCGGGCAGCAGCTTGCGCGCGCCGATATGGTCATAGAGGAACAGCCCGAGCCGCAGCAGCCAGCGCGGGCGCAGTCCCTTGACCCAGGGCAGCACGAACCGCATCGGCCAGATGATGTGCGGCGCGATGCCCCAGAGGATCTCGCGCTCGCCCAGGGCCTCGCGCACCAGGCCGAATTCGTAATGCTCCAGATAGCGGAGGCCACCATGGATCAGCTTGCTCGAATTGGACGAGGTGCCGCTCGCCAGATCCTGCGCCTCGAGCAGCAGCACCCGCGCGCCGCGCCCGGCGGCATCGCGGGCAATGCCGGTGCCGTTGACGCCGCCGCCGATCACGGCGACGTCGAACATTGCGGCCTCAGGATGCGGCGACTGGTTCATCAGATCTCGAGCGGCCCGTGCTGGATGTGCGGCAATACGTAGCGCGCGAACATATCGGCTTCCTGCACATGCGGATAGCCCGAGAGGATGAACGCCTCGATGCCCTCGGCCTGATAGGCGCGCAGCTTGGCGAGCACCTGATCGGGCGTGCCGACGATCGCCGCACCGCAGCCCGAGCGCGCACGACCGATGCCCGTCCAAAGATTCTCCTCGACAAAGCCGTCGCCATCCGCCGCGCCGCGCAGTTCCTGCTGGCGCTGGACGCCATAATTCTTGGCGTCGAGCGACTTTTCGCGGATCGCCTTCCCGGCCTCGTCATCGAGCTTGCTCAGCAGCCGGTCGGCATAGGCGCGCGCCTCGTCCTCGGTCTCGCGGACGATGACATGGACCCGGTAGCCGAACTTGAGCGTGCGCCCGTATTTTGCCGCACGCGCCATCAGGTCGGCGATATTCTCGCGCACCTTGTCCATCGTGTCGGGCCACATCAGGTACACGTCGCATGCTTCGGCCGCACACTCGCGCGCCTCGTGGCTGAGGCCGCCGAAATAGAAGGCAGGGCATTTGCCCGACAAGGTGGTGATGCGCGGCGGGTCGAGCTTCAGATTGTAGAAATCGCCCTGGAAGTCGAGCGCTTCGCCGTTGAGCAGGGTACGCACGATCTTCATGATCTCGGTCGCGCGGGCATAGCGGGGGCCGGATTCGATCTTCTCGCCCGGCATGTCGGACGAGATGATGTTGACGTTCAGCCGTCCGCCGGTGCCCGATGCATTGGGGCCGAGAATGCGGTCGAGCGTCGCGATGCGGCGCGCGAGCTGCGGCGGCCAGTCCTCGCCCATGCGCGTCGCCCAGAGCAGCTTCATGCGGCGCACCTGCGTGGCGACGGCCGCAGCAAAGGCGGTGGTGTCGAGCCCGAGCGAATAGCCAGAGGGCAGCAGGATATTGTCGAACCCGCCTTCTTCGGCGCGCAGCACGATGTTGCGGCAATGCTCCCAGCTTGACTGCAGATAGGGATCGGGCACGCCGAGGAACTCATAATCGTCGTCGCACAGCGCCGAAAACCAGGCGATTTCGCATTGTTGGTCAGGTGTTTGGGTCATCGTTCGGGTCCTTCGGTCTGGCGCGGGGCCTTCGACAGGCTCAGGCTGAGCGGATGGTAGTTCAATGGAAGCTCCAACCCCGCTCATGCTGAGCCTGTCGAAGCATCCTGCGCATCATCAGGGCAGGGGCTCGCCGCGCGCGGCGACCAGCACCGCGTACCAGTCCTGCCGCGTCCAGCGGACCTTGAGCGCAGCTGCCCCTTCGGCGATGCGCTCGGCCTGTTGCGATCCGATGATCGGCACGATGCCCGCTGGGTGCGCCATCAGCCAGCTATAGGCCGCGACGCTGCGCGAGACGCCCTGCGCCTCGGCCACCGCGTCGAGCGCCGCCGCCACGAGCCGGTCGCGCGCGGTCTCCGCCGCTGCCAGACGACCACCGCCCAAGGGCGACCAGGCCATCGGAGTCAGCCCCATCATCATTGCCTGATCGAGCTCGCCATTTTCGAAGCACGTGATGCGCAAGGGGCTGATCTCGGGCTGGGTGGTGACCAGCTTGTGGCTTAGGAAATGATCGAGCGCCGCAATCTGGTGCACGGTGAAGTTCGACACCCCGATGCTGCGGATCTTGCCTGCGCTCACTGCATCGTCGAGCACGCGCGCAACCTCCTGAGGGTGCGCAAGAATGTCCGGGCGGTGGATTTGCCACAGATCGACCATATCGACCTTGAGGCGCCGCAGCGAATTGTCGATCGCGGTGCGCAGATAGTCCGCGCTCTGGTCATAGGGCAGGGGGGGCAGGATGCCGCCCTTGGTCGCGAGCACCATGCGGCTGCGCAGGGCGGGATCAGCGGCGAGCACCTCGCCCAGCAGCGCCTCGGCATCACCAAAGCCGCCCTGGCCGTCAAAGCCGTAGATGTCCGCCGTGTCCAGAAAGTTGATTCCGGCATCGAGCGCCGCGTGCACCAGCCGCGTCGCGTCGGCTACGCTGCGGCCGTTTTCAGCGAGGCGCCACATGCCCCAGGCGATGGGAGACACGGCAATATCGCTTCGCCCGAGTTGGCGGAATTCGGGTGGCAAAGGCAGTTCGCTCATGAAAAGGTCCTGTTTGGGGGCGCTACCGAGGCGCGTTCGACAAGTTGGTGGGGAAGGCGGCGATGGGTGATGTCGCCGCCTGCGATGAGGATTTCGGTGGCCGTACGCGCGAGTTCCGCCATCGGCTGGTGGATGGTCGTCAGCGGCGGCCAGACGGTGCGCGCGAGCGTGGTATCGTCGAAGCCTGCGACCGAAAGCTCGGCGGGCACGTCCATGCCGCGGTCGTGCGCCACCGCGAGCACGCCGGCGGCCATGTCGTCATTCGAGGCGAAGATGGCGCTCGGCCGCTGCGGCAGATCGAGCAGCGCGCGACCGCCGCGCACGCCCGAATCGAAATCGAACTCTCCATCGCAGACCAGCACCGGATCATAAGGCAGGCCGGCGCGGTCGAGTGCGCGGCGATAGCCGAACAGCCGGTCGTCCGATGCCATGTGATTGGGGTGGCCCTTGATGAAGCCGATGCGGCGGTGCCCGGCATTGATCAGGTGGGTGGTCATGTCGTCGGCTGCCTGGGCATCGTCCATGAACACCGAACTCGTCAGCGCGTGGTTGGTGCCCGGCGAGATGCGCACGAACGGCACGTCCAATGCCTCGAGCGCGCGCAGTACCGGATCGCAATCGGTCACTGGCGAGGAGAGGATGATGCCATCGACATGCGTTTCGGTGACCAGCCCGCGCACCTGTTCGCCCACCTGCGGGTCGGCGACATCGACCGGCTGGGCAAGCAGGCGGATGCGGTTGGCGCGGCAGAAATCCCAGCAGCCGGTCTGGATCTGGAACATGTAATAGGGGCTGTGATTGTCGTAGATCAGCGCGATCTGGTTCGATTTGCCGCCCGACAGGATGCGCGCGGCGACGCTGGGGCGGAAATCGAGGTCGCGCATCGCCTCTTCCACCCGGTCGCGTGTCGCCTGGCTGACATAGGGGTGGCCGTTCAGAACCCGGCTGACGGTCTTGACCGCCACGCCCGCCTTGGCCGCGACATCGCGGATGTTCGCCCGTTCGCTCATCGCTCCAGCACCTCGTTCAGGCCCGCGAACAGCGCGGCAAAGGCGCTGTCGGGGCGATAGAAGACCGGTGGCTGGCCGATCGGCGCGGCGATGCGGTGCGTGCCTGGCGCGTAGTCCAGGCCGCTCCACACATGACGCCATTGTCCCGCACCGGGCAGGATCACTTCGCGCGTATCGAGACCCTGTTCGATCACCGGGGCCACCAGAAGATCGGCACCGTAGAGAAACTGGTCCTGCACCGTAAAGAGGGCAGGGTCGTGCGGGTAATGCAGGAAGAGCGGCCGTTGCGCGGGCAGGCCTTGCGCACTCGCTTCGCCGCACAGGTGGCGGACGTAAGGGGCGAGATGCGCGTGCACCCGGCTCCATCGCGCAAAGCAGGCCATCAGTTCGGGCGTCGAGTCATATTGCAGATTGTCATCGGGCCGGTTGCCTTCATGGCTGCGCATGACCGGCGCAAAGGCGGCGAGCTCGCACCAGCGCTGCATCAGCTCTTCGGTGCGGACATTGCCGTGCAGCGAGGTATAGCCGCCGCAATCCGAATGGCTGTACGCATTGCCGACCAGGCCTGCGGAGAGCGCGCCGGTGATCACCGTGCCGATGCCGTCGTGCCGGGTGAAATCGACCGACTGGTCGCCTGCCCAGAGCAGCGGGCAATGCGCCTGCACGCCCGAAAAGCCCGCACGCATGAAGAAGACTGCATCGCCGGTGCGGCCCCGGCTTGCGACTGCGCGCGCGTTGACCTCGGCCCACAGCACCGGCCAGCGGTTGTGCGTCTCCATTGGATCGGAACCATCGGCTAGGCGAAGGTCGGTGGGCAGATACTCGCCGAAATCGGCCATCCAGCCGTCGATGCCGATATCCAGCATCTCGCGGCCCAGCACGCGCTCGGCGAACCAGGCGCGGGTTTCCTCGCGGGTAAAATCGACCACGCCGCAATCGAACTCGCCGAAATCGACCAGATGCACGTCGTCGCTGTCGGTACGCAGACAAAAATGGCCGCCGCCTGCCGCTTCGGCGAAAAGCTCGCCATCCACGGATATATAGGGATTGGCATAGGCCATGAACCGGATGCCGCGCTGGTGCAGGTCTGCAATGCGCGCCTTCAGGTCCGGATAGCGCTGGGCACTGCGCTCTCCGTTATGCCAATCCCAGAACAGGCGACGGCCAAAGCTGGTTTCGCGGATGCCCGCCCAATCCTCGCACCACAGGGCAGAGACGGCGGTGCCCGCTTCGATGAAACGCTCCATCCGATCGAAGCTCGATGCGCCAGACTTGAGGCCCAGGATCGCGCCGCCGATCGCCCAGTCTGGCAATTCGGGCTGGCGACCGAAGCGCTTCGACAGCACCGAGACGAGCTCGAGCGGACCATCGGCGGCGAAAAGTTCGAAATTCGCGGTGTCGCTCCACACGTCCACCGCGTGGAAGCCTGGATCGGTGAAGTCGAGCACGCTGTAGCAACTGGCGTCGAGGTGCACCGCGATCCAGCGCGAAGTGAGGAAGGTCGGCTGCGGGTAATTGGTGTTCCAAAAGTCGCCGCCCGCCATGCCCTCGGCGTCCATGATGCGGGTAAGTGCGGTCGACTTGTCGCGGCCGACGCCGGGCTCGCTGGTCCAGATGGGGAAGGCGCGGCCATTCAGCGCCAGATAGCTCATCTGCTCGCCGCCGCCCCAGGCGCATTCGCCCGGTTCCGCATGGAGGCGCACGCGAAGGCGATCGTAGCCCGGGAGCAGCGCGTTGATCGTCAGCCGGTTGCCTTTGCTCGAAAGGCGGGCGACAGGTGTGCCGTCGTGGAGCAGTTCGATACCGGCATCGGTCTCGTTCCAGTTCGCTGGTGCGAGTTCTCCGCTCGGCGAGTCGGAGATCCGGAAATTGCCGCGAAACATCGTGATATCGGGATTGCCGCGCGCCATGGCCACCGCAGGACAGGCCGTGCGGTGCGAGATCACGATCCGGCCTCCTAACAGGAGATCGAACCCGTCATTCTGGGCGTGCACCCGCAGTTTCAACGCGCTTTTCCTCACCCTTGGTCGCCAGTGTGGCGAAATGGTCGCAGCCACTGTCCGTTTTTCTGACACCGCTTGACATATCGAGCCGGTCATAGCAGATCAAGCATCAATCGCGGCGACCATATCAAGGGGCAACAAGCCCCCGCTACGACCGCTATCTCGCAGGGAGGGGTTACCATGAAGCTCACCAATTATCTTTCTGTTCGTGCCGCCGCGCTGTCCGCGACCGCGCTTTCGCTCGCCTTCGCGATGCCCGCACACGCGCAGGATACTGCCGCCGAGGACAATCAGGGCGGCATTGCCGAAATCGTCGTGACCGCGCAGAAGGTTGCCGAAAATGTGCAGGACGTGCCGATCGCGATCACCGCGATCACCTCTGAACGGCTCGAGACCACCGGCGTTACCAGCCTTGAAGGGCTGACCCAGCTTGTCCCCTCGGTTTCGTTCCGCAAGGGCACGACCAGCGCCAACAGCGCGATCGTGATGCGCGGCGTCGGCACCATCACCTTCTCGATCGCGGCCGAACCCAGCGTCTCGACCGTGGTCGACGGCGTCGTGCTCAGCCGTTCGGGGCAGGCATTCATGGACCTGGTTGATGCCGAGCGTCTCGAGGTGCTGCGCGGGCCGCAGGGTACGCTGTTCGGCAAGAACGCGTCCGCTGGTCTGGTCAATATCGTTTCCAAGGGCGGCACCGATACCCTGCAGGCCGAAGCCCGGCTCGAAGCGTTCGACGATGACGAATATCGCCTGCGCGGTGCAATTTCCGGCCCGCTCGCCGAGAACCTGACCGGTCGCATCACCGCCTTTTACGGCAGCTATGACGGCAATATCACCAATATCAACGGCGGCCGCCGCAACACTATCAACGGCTATGAGCATTATGGCGCGCGCGGTATTCTCGATTACAACAACGGCGGCACGCGCTTCCGCTTCATCGCCGATTATTTCGAGGCCGATGACGATTGCTGCGCCGATGTGACGGGCGTCAGCCGCGGCGCAGTGCTCGATGCCGAGCTCGGCCTGCCGGGCGGCGTGGCGCGCGGGGTCAACCAGCGCTTCGTCAACCACAATCTGGTCACGCGCACGCTCGACAAGCAGTGGAGCCTGACCGCCAGCGCAGATTTCGACGTGCTGACCGACCATGTGCTGAGCGCGATCGTCGGCTATCGCAACTGGGAGAACACCGAAATCCGGGAAGGCGACTTCCTGCCGCGCGCGATCGTCGGTACCGGCGAACTGCACGACAATGGCCAGGTCCGCACCGAGCAGCTTTCGCTCGAAGTGCGTCTGGCATCGGACCAGAGCAAGCCGTTCTTCTACCAGATCGGCGGCTTCATCTGGGGCTCGGACAACGAGCAGGACTTCACCCGCCGCAATATCACCTGCGCCAGCTCGACCCTGCCGGTCGATCCGATCACCGGCGGTCGTCCGTGCAACGTCAACGATCGGGTAAACACCATCTTCCCGACCGCGACCTCGTTCAGTGCGGTGGAATCGCGCAACTATGCGATCTTCGGCCAGGCAACCTATCGCCTGAGCGACATGTTCGCGCTGACCGGCGGCCTTCGCTACACCTGGGATGATCTGAGCTTCATCCACACCCGCGCACCAGGCGTCAATGCCACGACCGGCCTGCCTGCGACCGGACCCGGCGTCTCGGGCGCACCTGCGGGCGGCACGATCGCTTCGGGCGGCAACGGCACCAACACCTCGCGCGGCGACAGCTCGAACGGCAATCTTTCGGGCCGTGCGGTGCTGCAGTTCACGCCGAGCGAGGACGTGATGCTCTATGGCAGCTACACCCGCGGCTACAAGGGCCCGGCGTTCAACGTGTTCTTCAACCACACCGCGCCGACCAACGCGATCCCCATCGACGAGGAAACCTCCGACGCGTTCGAAATCGGTCTGAAGTCGCAGTTTCTCGACAACCGCGTGCAGTTCAACCTGTCCGCGTTCACCGTCACCTATGACGGGTTCCAGGCGAACAATTTCGTGCTCTTGAACGGCGCGGTCGTCTCGAACCTGACCAATGCCGGTTCGGTGAAGAGCGAGGGCTTCGAGGTCGATCTGCTCGCGGTGCCGGTCGACGGCTGGACGCTGCGCGCGAGCGGCGCCTATGCCGATGCCACGGTCAAGCGGTTCAACCCGAACCCCGCGACCAACGCTCCGGACGCCCGCAACGGCACCCAGCTGCCCTTGGCGCCGAAGTTCACCTGGACCATCGGCACCAGCTACGAGCGCGATCTGGGCGGGTTCAAGATGTACCTCGATACCGATTTCCGCCATGTCAGCCGCCAGTTCTCCGACCTTGGCGAACAGGGCCCGATCGCGGCCTATGGCATCTGGAATGGCAGCATCGGCTTCTCCGATCCGGACGACAATTACCGCGTGAGCTTCCTCGCGCGCAACATCACCGACAAGGCCTATGCGCTGCTCAACGTCAGCGCCGGCCAGCGCCTGCAGATCCCGCGCGACGCGGACCGCTATTTCGGCATCAGCCTGCGCGCACGCCTGCGCTGATCGATCGATCGTCAAGCGAAACGAAAAAGGGCCTCGGACGCAAGTCCGGGGCCTTTTTCCTGCCCGGCGCAACGCCGCGAGCTCGTGGGCGCAACTCGAAACGCATTGTTGTCCAATGGGACGGAAGATGAGATGGTGCTTCTATGAACCGCCTCCTGGAACAGGCATCGCGCGTGGCCGTTCATGTCGAACGGCTGAAGCCTGCCATCACGTTGGCGGGCTGGATCGGCTTCGCGCTGGTGACAGCAGATTATGCCGGTTTCATCGATCTTCCGGTGCTTATCTATATCCCGCTGTGGCTGGCGATCGTGACCAGCATCTGCCGATGGGCGCTTTGGGAGGGCTTGATCAAGCCCAAGGTCATCGCACCGTACGACAAGGCAACCGCATCGTCGAAACCGTCGCCACGTCCTGAAGATGACCGCTAAAAGCGGGGGGCGCGGCTTCGCCTTCAGTGCGCAACGATGCGAAGCTTCCGTGGCATTGGCTTTCGATCTTTGCTGCATGCTGGTCGAATGTTAGGCCTTCTCCCATGAAGCAGCTCGTCCACCGCCATCTGATGACCTTGCAACTCGAGGTCGACATTGCCCGCACCCGGCGCATCGGGGCCATTGCATCAGGCTATCGGGGTATCGCGCAGGTGACCGGCGGGTCGTTCTCCGGCGAGCGGCTGAGCGGTGCAGTCGAAGGCGGGGCGGACTGGTATGTCATCCAGCCTGATGGCACGCTGCTGATCAATGTTCGGCTGAACCTGACCAGTGACGATGGCGTGCCGATCTATCTGAGCTACCAAGGAGCGATGCGCGGCAAGGGTGACGCCATGGCACGCTTTGCCAAGGGGGCGCTGCTCGAACCAGACGAATACAGCATCGTCGTCCAGGCGCGGCTGGAAAGCGGGGATGCGCGCTATGCCTGGCTCAATGCACTGACGCTGGTCGGCACGGGGACGCAGACCTTGTCCGGGCCGATCTACGAGCTGTTCGAGATCGGCCAGCCTCTGGGTTGAGCGTCAGCCCGCAACGCCAGCTTCCGCTTCCTCCGCGAGCCTGAGCCGCGGGATCATTACCTGGATGAACGCCAGCGCGACCAGATAGGCGCTGCCGCAGATCGCGAACAAGGGCACATAGCCCATGCCGCTGCCCAGCGAATAGCCCGCAAACTCGATGATCGCGGTGCCCGAGAGGTTGCCTGCCACCGCGCCCAGCGCGATCACGCTCGCGACGCGGGTGGCGGGGATGATGTCGGCGGTCATGCCGAAGACATTGGTCGAAAAGCCCTGATGCGCGAACAGCCCCAGGCCGATCAGCACCGCGGCGATCCACGGATTGCCGGTCTGGAGGGACAGGGGCATGGCGAGCACGACCAGCGCGTAGAACAGCATCGATGTCTTGCGCGCGCCGTTCACGCTCATGCCCCGGCTGAGCAGGATCGGATAGAGCCCGCCCGAGGTGATCGCGCCCAGCGCCGCGAGGGTGAAGATGATCGCGATCGGCCAGCCGAGCTCGCCTTGCGAAAGGCCGAACTGGCGGTTGAAGAAATCGGGCATCCAGAACAGCACGAACCACCAGACCGCATCGATGCAGAATTTCGCGCCGATCACGGTCCAGGTCTTGCGGTCGGCCAGCAGGGTGCCCCAGGGCACGCGGGCGCGCTCTGGAATGTCGCCCAGCGGCTTCAAATTGCGGGTGCCCCACCACCATCCGGCGAGCCAGACAAAGCCGAGCGCACCCGTCACCCAGAAGGCCGCCTGCCAGCCGAAGGCGAGGGCGAAGGGCGGGATTAGCAGCGGGGTGAGGATCGCGCCGATATTGGGCGCGGTATTGATAAGGCCAATGGCGATGCTGCGCTGCTTCACCGGCAGATAGGTCGCGGCTGCCTTGAGCCCCGCAGGCGTGCTCACCGATTCGCCCGCTGCCAGAATGACACGCGCGGCGACGAACTGCTGTACGGTCTGTGCCAGCGCATGTGCCATGCCCGCCGCGCTCCAGACGGTCACCGCGATGGCATAGGCGACGCGCACGCCGAGGCGATCGACAAACCAGCCGACGAACAGCAGCGTGCCTGCAGCGGCGATCTGGAAGGACGAGCCGAGATGCGCATAATCGGCGTCGGACCAGCCAAATTCGGCCTCGAGCGTGGGCTTCAATAGCGCCAGCACCTGCCGATCGACATAGTTGAGAGCGTTGCCCAGGAAGAGCAGCACGACGAGCGCGATCGCTGCGCCGCGTGCCATGCCCTGATGCCGTGCCTCGTCCATCGCCGATCCTCCCATATGCGCGCCTGTCTACGACGCTTCGGGCTTGCACGATAGCCGCTCGCGCGCGTAAGGAAAGCCCAATATGACACCGAAGGACATATATCGGGGGCGAGGGGAGCGGCAATGAACGGCAAGCGGCAGGATATCGACTGGGATTCGCTCCCCGCAGCGGGCGACCTGTTCGGTGAAATGTATCTGGCCGAAGCCGCGCCCAAGCCCCATGCCGAAAAACCGCGCGACACGATCTTCCAAGGCCTGGCGATCTGCGCGATTGCCGCCGGGGCCGCGGCCTGGCTGTCCGAACATTATAATTTCCCGATCATTCTGCTCGGGCTTCTGATCGGCCTGTCGTTGAGCTTCGTCGCGCGCGATCCGCGCAGTCACAAGGGGCTCGATTTCGCGTCGCGCACCTGCCTGCGCTTCGGGGTGGTGCTATTGGGCCTGCAGGTGACGTTCGAACAGATCGGCTCATTGGGCGTGCAGCCCTTTGCCGCGCTGGCTGCGATCATGACCGTCACGTTCCTGGCAGGTATCCTCGGCGCGCGGCTGGTCGGCCAGTCCAATTACACCGGCATCCTGGCGGGCGGGGCGACCGCGATCTGCGGCGCCAGCGCAGCAATGGCGCTCTATGGCATCATTGGCCGCGAGCGATTGAACCAGTCGCAATTCGCGATCACCCTGGTGGTGGTTTCGCTCTTCAGCGCGCTAGCGATGTCGCTCTACCCGATCCTGGCTGAATATCTTGAGCTCACCGACCAGCAGGCCGGGTTCCTGATTGGCGCGTCGATCCATGATGTCGCGCAGGCGATCGGCGGCGGCTATGCGTTTTCCGAAAGCGCGGGGAGCTATGCTGCGATTGTGAAGCTCTCGCGCGTCGCGATGCTCGCGCCCGTTGTCATCATCACCGGCCTTGCCATCGGCAATGCGGATCAGGCCGAGGGCAGCCCCTTGTGGAAGCGGCTGGCTTTGCCCTGGTTCATCGTCGCCTTCTTCGCCGTCGTGCTGGTGAATTCGCTCGTCGCGATGCCCGATCCGGTGCGCGATTCGGCACTCAGCCTGTCCAAGGGGCTGCTGCTGATCGCGGTGATCGCGACCGCGATGCGCAGCCGCATGGACCTGCTGATGGAAACCGGCGTCCGCCCCGCCATCCCGGTGCTGATCGCAACGCTGACGAGCCTCGCGGCCTCGTTCGCAGTCGTCATCCTGCTGTTCTAGCCGAACCGCTCGGCGAGCAGCTTCGCGATCGCCTCGGCATCGCCGGGTTCGACCGGTGCGCCATAGACCTTGACCATCTTGGTCACCTCGTCGTGCCAGAATTTTTCGCCCATGCCGCGCGGCTGGGTGGTGACATATTCGAGGCTGTGGCACGCGGTGCAGTTGTTGACCACGATCTCGGCACCCGCGTCCGACAGTTCCGCGGGAATTGCCTCTTCGGGCAGCTGATAGCTGACCGGCTCCATCCGCGCGGCAACGATATCCGGCCCTGCGTCGCGATCCATCAGCGCCCAGTTCACGCCGCCAGCGGCCACTGCAAGCAGGCCGAGCCCGATGATCACTCCCGTGCGCATCACACGGCCTCCACGTTGATCGTCTCGACGACGTTGCGCATATAGCCCGCAGGCTGCCAGCGCGGCTCCATCGGCTGGGTCTCGCCGCCCGCCGTCTCGGCGCGCATGCGCAAGGCATGCCGCCCTGACGCGAGCGTCAGCCCCAGCTTCCATTCGCGGAACGAATAGCGGCCCAGATCCTCACCCAGTTTTGCCTCCTGCCAGTCCCGGCCGTTATCGGGCGAAACGAGCACGCGCTTGATCGGATCGCCGCCGCTGAAGGCGATACCGCGCAGCTCGGTCGTCTGGCCTGCGCTGACCTTCGCGCCATCCGGGTGGCTGGTCAGGAACGAACGGACGTTGAACCGGGCGATCGGCACGGTCTTGTCGGGCTTGGTGCCCGGCTCGACGCACCGGCAGTCATTGTCCGGGATGCGATAGGCGGTCTTCATCCAATAGCCGTCGAATTCCTTGTCGACGACATTGATCTCGCTGAGATGCTTGACCCAATAGGTGCCGAAATGGCCGGGCACGATCAGGCGCAGCGGATAGCCGTTGAGGAAAGGCAGTTCCTCGCCGTTCATCGCGAACGCGACCATCACCTCGCCATCGCGCGCATGGTCGATATCGAGCGCCTTGACGAAATCGGCGATCCCGTCGGCGGGCGGATTGTCGAGGCCGTTGAAGGTGACCTGGGCAGCGCCCGCGCGCACTCCGGCCTTGGCGAGCAGATGCTTCAGTGCCACGCCCTGCCAGCGCGCATTGCCCATCGCGCCATGGCCCAGCTGGCCGCCCGCGACGCGCGGCGTCACGAAGCCGCGACTGTTCCCCGAACACTGGTTGACTGCAACGATCTCGCTCACCGGAAAATCGCGGCGCAGCGACTCGAGCGTCAGTTTCAGCGGCGTTTCGACATGCCCGCCGATCGCGAGGCGGAAGCTGCGCGGATCGATCTCGGTCGGCAGGCCGGACAGGTGATAGCGCACGAAAAACGCGTCATTGGGCGTGAGCAGGCTTTGGTCGAAAACGGAAAACGGCGTTTCCAGCTGCGGGGGGCGGCTGGTCAGCAGGATCATCTCGCGCTTGCCGGGCAGTTGCACCAGCGGGCGCGTGCCATTGGCAAAGGGCAGGGTGATCGTGCCGCCCGAAGACTTGCCGACCGCGCCCAGCAGAGCCGCACCTGCGCCTGCCACGAAAAGCCTCCGGTCGATTCCGCTCATTCCCGCTCCCCTATCGTCATTCTGGCGCGCCGCGCGACGCGTCTGTCCAGCGTTAGTCAGAAAATGCCGGTCAGGCAAGAAAGGCGGCATATTGCGCCCGCCAGGCCGCGACTTCATCGGCAAGGTGCATGGGTGGCGCGCTGCCCGACAGCACCAGTTCTGCGACGTCGTTTTCCGGGTGCATCAGCATCTTGCGCTTGCTGTCGCTGAACCACACCGCCACCGGCCGATCGCAAATGGCGTCAAGCACGCGCGCGGCCATGCCGCTGGCGATCGCGTCGCTGCCGGGCAGCGCCAGCACGGTGAGCGCAATGGCTTCGAACGGGTGGCGCGCCTCGCGGTGAAAGCTCACCGAAACGATCAGACCCGATCGATCGGGGCGCGCTTCGTCGGGCAAGGCGGCAATCCTGCGCCAGGCGCAGAACCAGGTCCGGCAGATGGTCGGGCGCTCGGCATGGATGCTGCAGCCTGTCGGGCAAAGCTGCGGGCATGGGGTTCCGGCAGGTTTTTGAAGGTCGGGCGTATCGACCTTCAGCGTGACGCAGCACGCGGTGCAGCCGCCGCAATCGCGATCGGCCAGGACCGGGCCCAGCAACAGGGTCTCAAGATCGTCGGGGTCCGCCATCTGCCAAGCTGTGACGGTCGGCGCGGGTGATTGCAAGCGGCCCGGCGATCAGCGCCAATGAATCCATTCGCCATAAGGATGGCAGGTCGCCAGGAACCGCTGCTCGCCGCTCGGCCAGCAGGTCAGCGACAGCCGCACCTCGCTGCGATCAGGCGTCCATTCGAGGCTGATCCACGCGAGCGGCTTACGCTCGGTCGCGAACTGGCCCGACTGCACGATGATCTCCGCGAGGCGTGCGCGCTGCGGCTCGGGCAGATATTGGCGGAACATCGAATGGACGACGACACGGCAGGTGTCGGCCGATTGCGGTGCCGCCAGCTTCTGCGCGATCCACTCCAGAGCCTCGGCCTCGTCGATCTGGGGCGGATGTGCGCGGGCGATATCGAGCGCATGCTCGAGCCGCGCGATGCGGTGGTGCTGGTCGGCCCAGATGAACGCCAGCAGTCTTTCGCAGCTATCGGCATCGCGGGCGTTGAGCGGGTGCAGATCCGCCCCGCTGGCCGATGCAATGCTGACCGGCGCGGCGACCGGTTGCGGGCCGCGCCATTCGGGGGTGATTTGCAGCGCTGACGCAGGGTCGCCCGCCTTCACTCCGCCAAGATCGAATCCGTAACGACCAAGATTGAGGTTGAGGCCGCAACTGGTGCCAAGTTCCAGCAGTTCGAACGGCAGGGCAAAGCGGTCTGCGGCCACCATCAGCGCCGCCATCAGGGCGGCGGACCGGCCGACTTCGTTGGTCTGGGTGGGATCGCGCAGCCATTGCAGAATGAATGCGTCGGAATGCGCCAGCGCAATCGCCAGGGCGCGATCGAAATCGGCATGCTCGCCCCGGTACAACGCGCTGAGTTCAGGAACGGTGCCGCGCCGGGCAACGGCATGGAGCGCGCCGTTCAACCGCATGGCGAGCGCTGCTGCGGCGCGGTCGCCCGGCCAGGTCGCGATCACCGCTTCGGTCATCGGGGCGTGGGAAAGCTGGCGTTCGGCGGCCTCGAGCACGCGGGCGACGAAGTCCGACCCCAGGTTCCGGCAGACGGCAGCCTGACGCGACAGCTCTGCATGTACGGGCGCCAGGGCAAAGGGCGCGATCGGTGTTATCGGAGATGCCTTGGCCCGCGGCGGGTGCGTCGTTCCGGCGATATTCTCTTTGGAAATGAGTGCAGACATGATTCTCGCCAACGAACAAGTCGGCAAACACTCCCGACCCCCGTCCAACTGGCTAGGTAATCAGCGTAAACAAGTGGTTAACAAAGTCGGGATGGCGCGTCATGACTTGACCTGTTCGGCATCATGCGAATCGCTGATTGGCTGGTCAAGGTCCGGCGAATCGGAGCGCGCGGAGCAGAACAAGGGCATCGACACTGATAAAGCGGCGCCGAATCGCTGATGCTTGCTAATTTTGCAATTATGATTGCAACAATTGCAAATATTGGAAAATCAACATGTTAAGTTTTATGCAAAGGTTCGCAGGCGAACATTGCGGGGCGAGCGATCGGAGCGCCAGTATCGAGAGAACCGTTGGATTTGAGCCACTTTCCCCCCATTTCTGGGCTATGGTTCAAGCTTAAAAAGAGCGAGGGGCCAAGTATTCGCTGAGCGCAGTGCGTTTAACTTTGCTTTAAGCATGCAAACTTAACCGCTGCCCCATCCAATAGTTTTGGGGGGCTCAAAGTGAAATCTCTTACAACTGCAATCTATAGCTGTGCATCGACTGTCGCGATCGTTTCCGCCTTTGCAGCGCCGGTGGCGGCGCAGGAAGACAAGCCGCAAACTGCCTGGGAGGCAAGCCGCACGGTCGATGAAGGCGATGTCGTTACCACCGGTGTGGCACGCGGCCGCGACCGGCTGAACAGCGCGACCTCGACCAGCGCGATCAAGGAGAACGACATCGTTCGCCTGGCGCCGCGGTCGCTGGCCGAACTTTTCCGCAACATACCGGGGATCCGCGTCGAGGCGGCGGCCGGTGAGGCGCAGAACAACTATACCGTTCGCGGGCTGCCGATGGTCAATGGTGCCAGCAAGTATATCCAGATCCAGGAAGATGGCCTTCCGGTGATGGAATTCGGCGATCTGATGCGCCTGACGCCCGATATCTTCGTCCGCGCCGATTTCAATGTCGGCCAGGTCGAATCGATCCGTGGCGGATCGGCCTCGACCTTCGCCTCGAACGCGCCGGGCGGCGTCATCAACCTCATCTCGAAGACCGGAGAGGTCGAAGGCGGATCGGTGATGGCGACGGTGGGCGTCGACTTTGAAAGCTATCGCACCGATTTCGACTATGGTGGCCAGCTGGGCGATGGCTGGCGCTTCCACGTCGGCGGCTTCTACCGCGAGGGCGAGGGAATCCGTGAAACCGGGTTCAACGCCGCGCGCGGCGGTCAGGTGAAGTTCAACGTCACCAAGCAGTTCGACGGCGGCTATATCCGCGTTTATGGCAAGCTGCTCGACGACCGCGTGCCGACCTTTACTGGCACGCCGCTGCTGGTGACCGGCACCAATGCCGATCCGTCGTTCCGCGATCCTGCCGGGGTCAGCAGCCGCACCGATTCGCTGCTTTCGCCGACGCTGCCGGTCGTGCTGACGCTCGGTTCGTCGGGCCAGGTCCGTCGCCGCAATTTCACCAACGGTGTCGAGGCGAATGCCAAGACGCTCGGCTTCGAGGCGCAGTTCAGCCTGGGTGACTGGACCGTCACCAACCGCTTCCGTTACGCCGACCAATCGACGCGCAACACCACGCTTGTCGTCTCGTCGGCAGCGCCGGCTGCGCAGTTTGCCTCGCGCTTCGGCGGCGCGGGCGGAGCGTTCCGCTATGCATCCGGACCGCGTGCCGGGCAGCCGTTCAGCGCTGCGGGCGGCAATGGCCTGGTCGCCCTGTCGTTCTTCTCGGACAATGACGCGCCCGATGTGAGCAACATGACCAACGATCTGCGCATCAGCCGGGTATGGCCCGTCGCCGGTGGCGATCTGACGACCACCGCGGGCCTGTATCGTTCGAACCAGAAGTTCATCTCCGAAATCGGCTTTGCCACGTTCTTCCAGGACGTTGTGGGGGGAGGCCAGGCGGTGCCGCTCGACCTCGTTACTGCGGCAGGCGCTCTGGTCACCGATGGCGGCTATCGCAATTTCGGCGGCCCGGGCGCTGCGGGCAACATCCGCGACAATGCCGTGACCTATCAGACCACCGCACCCTTTGCCTCGGTCAACTTTGCCAAGGGCAAGATCGCCATCGGTGCCTCGGTGCGCTGGGATAACAGCCGGGCGCGGGGCAATGCGATGAACGACAGCGGCGTCCGCACCTTCGACATGAACGGCAACGGCGTCATTTCTGCACCCGAACGTCAGGTGTCTTTCGTCCCTGTCGGCGTGACCCAGCCGGTCCGTTACAGCCACGATTATCTGTCCTACTCGGTCAGCGTGAACTATCGCATCGCCGAACCCTTTGCGATGTTTGCCCGCTACAGCCTCGGCGGTCGCGCCGCAGCCGACAAGATTCTCTTCACCTCGGCAATCAGCCCGACCACGGGCGCCCTGCTGAATCCGGCGGCAGGCGACGACAGCGTGCGCCAGGCAGAAATCGGACTGAAATACCGCAAGGATGGCCTGGTCCTCAATCTGACCGGTTTCCATGCCAAGACCGATGACACGAACTCGCAGATTCTGACCAATCCCGCCACGGGCCAGCTCGAGCTGCTCTCGGTCACGCGCGGCTATGAAGCCTATGGTCTCGAATTCGAGGGCGGTTTCCGCCGCGGTCCGTTCAGCATCACGGCGCACGCGACCTATACCGAAGCGGAAATCAAGAGCGCCGAGAATCCGGCGCTGGTGGGCAACATCCCGCGCAACCAGCCCAAGCTGCTCTTCGGGCTGACGCCGCAATTCGACACCGACCTGTTCACCGTCGGTGCCAACATCATCGGGGTGACCGACAGCTTCAGCCAGGACGTCAACCAGCTGCGCATGCCGGGCTATACCACGGTTGGCCTGTTCGCACAGGTCCGTCCGATGGAGCGGCTTGAGCTCAGCATCAACGCCAACAACGTGCTGAACGAGCGCGCCATCACCGGAATTTCCGAAGGAGCGATCCCGGCATCCGGCGTGGTGATGGCGCGGCCGCTGTTCGGCCGTTCGATCTCCGCATCGGCGCGCTTCTTCTTCTGATCGGTGCGCTAACGGCTCGCCCCTTGTCTGCTGGTACACTGCCAGTGGCAGGGGGCCACCGGCGACAAGTTTGCGGCGCTCGCGGGGCTGTTCAGCGTCGCGGGCGCCGCACTGTGTCAGGCGCGCAAGGGCCTTGCGGAAACCCCTGATTTTCGGGCGTTTCGCGTCAGGCGTCATTTCCCGGCAACTTGGTCAATCGGCGTTAACCACGCTTTAATTGGAATCAAATAGGCCGGTTGGGAAAGTGTTTTACAGCAGGGGCAATTCATGAATTTCTTCAAATATCACGGTTCGACTTGCACGGCCGCCGTGGCCATCGCGATGGTCGCCATGGCCACGCCGGCCTTGGCGCAGGAAGACAAGCCGATGACGGCTTGGGAGGCGAGCCGTACCGTCGATGAAGGCGATATGGTCACCACTGGCGTGGCACGCGGCCGTGACCGTCTGAACAGCGCGACCTCGACCAGCGCAATCAAGGAAAACGACATCATCTCCATCGCGCCGCGATCGCTGGCCGAACTGTTCCGCAACATTCCCGGCATCCGCGTCAACGCCGCGACGGGTGAGGGCGGCAACAGCTACACCGTGCGCGGTCTGCCGCTGGTCAACGACGGCGCAAAATACATCCAGCTGCAGGAAGACGGCCTGCCGGTGCTCGAATTCGGTGACCTGCTCACCCTCACGCCGGACATCTTCATCCGCGCCGACCTCAATGTCGCGCAGGTGGAATCGATCCGTGGCGGATCGGCATCGACCTTCGCCTCGAATGCGCCGGGCGGCGTGATCAACCTGATCTCCAAGACCGGCGAAGTCGAAGGCGGATCGGTGATGGGCACGGTCGGCATCGATTTCGAAAGCTATCGCACCGATTTCGATTATGGCGCGCGTCTCGGCGATGGCTGGCGCTTCCATGTTGGCGGTTTCTACCGCGAAGGCGAAGGTCCGCGCGAAACCGGCATGAACTCGATGCGCGGCGGACAGGTCAAGTTCAACGTCACCAAGCAGTTCGATGGCGGCTATATCCGCGTTTATGCCAAGCTGCTCGATGATCGGGCGCCCAGCTTCATCAACACGCCGCTGCGCGTTACCGGCACCAATGCCGATCCGTCCTATTCGGACGTCCCCGGTCTCGACACCCGCACCGACTCGCTGGTCTCGCCGTTGCTGCCCAACTCGCTGCGTCTGGGCACCTCGGGCACGCCGACGCGCCAGACCCTGGCAGAAGGTACGCACTCCAAGTCCAAGTCGCTGGGCTTCGACGCGCAGTTCAGCCTGGGCGAATGGTCGGTCACCAACCGGTTCCGCTATGCCGACCAGTCGTTGCGCAGCCTGATCCTGTTTCCCTCGGCAGCAGCGCCGGCGGCAGCATTTGCCACCCGTTTCGCCGGCCCGGGTGCGACCGCCAGCTATGCGGCGGGTCCGCGCGCCGGCCAGCCCTTCGACCCGTCGGGTAACGGCCTGCTCAACGTCTCGTTCATTGTCGACTCCGATGTTCCCGATGTCAGCAACATGACCAATGACCTGCGCGTCAGCCGGGTATGGAATGTCGGCGGCGGTGATCTGACCACGACGGCGGGCCTGTACCGTTCGAGCCAGGAATATGTCTCGGAAATCGGCTTCACCACCTTCCTGCAGGACATCGTTGGCGGCGGTCGGTCGGTCGCGGTCAACCTGCGCACCGCTACCGGCATCCCCGTCACTGACGGCGGCATCCTGGTCTATGGCAGCGCAGGCGGCGCCGGCAATTCGAAGAACACCGATCTCAACTATCAGGTGACCGCACCGTTCGGATCGTTCAACTTCGCCAAGGGCAAGATTGCCATCGGCGGTTCGATCCGCTGGGACAATGTCCGCGTTCGCGGCAACATCATCAACGATGCCGGAACGCGTCCGTTCGACATGAACGGCAATGGCGTGATTTCCGTGCCGGAAAGCCGCGTTGCGTTCATTCCCAATAACGTGACCTTCCCGGTCAACTACAACCACGATTATGTCTCGTACTCGCTGAGCACCAACTATCGCGTGTCCGAGCCGTTCTCGATCTTCGCGCGCTACAGCCGCGGCGGTCGCGCAGGGGCGGACAAGATCCTGTTCACGCCGGCGGTCAGCACCGTGACGGGCGCGCTCGTCAACAGCGTCGCAGGACATGACGTGCTGCGCCAGGCAGAACTGGGCCTGAAATATCGCAAGGACGGCATCTTCCTCAACCTGACCGGCTTCTATGCGCTGACCGACGAGACCAACTCGCAGCTGCGCACGAATGCAACTACCGGTCTGGCGGAACTCGCCACGGTCGCCCGTTCGTACAAGGCCTATGGTCTGGAGTTCGAGGGCGGCATCCGCCGCGGTCCGTTCAGCGTGACGGCGCACGCCACCTATACCGAGGCGGAGATCGATGCGGCAGAAAACCCGGCGCTGGTCGGCAACATCCCGCGCGGTCAGCCCAAGCTGCTCTACGGAATCCGTCCGCAATTCGACAGCGACATGTTCTCGGTCGGATTCAACGTGATCGGACAGACCGGCAGCTTCGCGCAGGACGTCAACCTGCTCCGTCTGCCTGCCTTCACCACCGTGGGCGCGTTTGCCCAGTTCCGTCCGATGGAGCGGCTGGAATTCAGCGTGAACGCCAGCAACCTGCTGAACGAGCGCGCGATTACCGGCGTGTCCGAAGGCGCCATTCCGGCAGCGGGGGTCGTGATGGGACGCACCATGTACGGCCGCACCGTGTCGGCATCTGCAAGGTTCTTCTTCTGATGCGCGGCCTGCCTCGGGACATCGCACCAGCCGCATTCCGGCTGTTCCGGCGCCCCGGGGCGGGCGCCCATACCACCTGGACCACAAAGGCTTGATCATGCTGAACAAACTGAACATTCCACGGAAGCTCAGCCTGTCCTTCCTGATGATCTGCAGCTCGGCTGCGCTGATGATGATCGTCTTCGCCGTCAATCTGTGGATGATCCAGTCATCGACGGAGCAGAACAATCATTCGCAGCTCATCTACGGCAAGGTCCAGGTGCTTGAGACCTCGCTGCTCCGCCAGAACAGCCAGTTTCGCGGCTTTCTGGTGACGGGCGACGAGAGCTATCTGAAATCCTATTACGAGGGCCGCGACGAATATGACGCCGCCGCCAAGGAACTGGAAACGCTGATCGTCAACCCGGCGCATCTGAAGCTGCTGGAAGAGGCGCGCAACGAAACGCTCGCCTGGCGCAAGAACTGGGGCGACAAGCTCATCAAGTGGACCCAGCAGGGCCGCGGCGAGGCTGCGGTCGAAGCGGTGCGCAATGCCGGCAAGGCTGTGCTGGTGAGCAAGGCGGTGCTGCCGCTGCGCGACATTCGCGACGCCGAACTGGCTTCGATCGAGCGGAACTCCGCGCGGCAGGATTCGGCGCTGACCTCGGCCATTGTCGCGCTGGTGCTGGGCGGCATCGCGCTGATCGGTATCGCGATCGGTCTTGCCGTTGCGCTGAGCCGCGCCATCGCTCTGCCGATCACCCGCCTGACCGACGCCATGGCGAGCCTGGCTGCGGGCAAGAACGAGATCAACGTCGACGTGAACCGCGCGGACGAGCTGGGTGACATGGCCCGTGCCGTGGTCGTGTTCCGCGATGCCGCTGTCGCCAAGGCGCGCGCTGACCAGGATCAGGCCAATGTCGTGACCGCGCTCGGCAAGGGGCTGGAGGCGCTCGCATCGGGCGACATGACCTATCAGATCACCGAGCCTTTTGCTGCCAATTACGACGGCCTGCGCATGACCTTCAACCGCACGGTCGAGGGGCTGGAAACCAGCCTGTCGAGCGTCGCCAGCTCGGCGCAGAGCGTCCACAACGGCGCCGGCGAAATCCGTGCGGCGTCCGAGGATCTGTCGCAGCGCACCGAACAGCAGGCGGCCAGCCTCGAAGGTGCGGCCAGCGCGATGGACAAGGTGACCGGCATGGTCAGCGAGTCCGCCAGCAGCGCCAAGACGGCACGGATCGAAATCGACACCGTGCACAAGGATGCCAATGAAGGCGGGCAGGTCGTCGACAAGGCGGTCAGCGCGATGGATGCGATCGAGCGCAGCTCGCAAGAGATCGGCCAGATCATCAACGTCATCGACAGCATTGCTTTCCAGACCAATCTGCTGGCGCTCAATGCCGGGGTCGAGGCTGCGCGCGCGGGTGAATCGGGCAAGGGCTTTGCGGTCGTCGCCAACGAGGTTCGCAGCCTCGCCCAGCGCTCCGCCGATGCCGCCAAGGACATCAAGGCGCTGATCACCGCGTCGAGCGAGCAGGTACAGGAAGGCGTCAGCCTGGTCGCGGAGACCGGCAAGATGTTCGACCGCATCATGGGCCGCATCGGCGATGTGAGCCGCATGGTCGCAGAAATCGCCGACGGGGCCGAAACCCAGTCGTCGAACCTGCGCAGCGTCAACACCTCGGTCGGCGACATGGACAAGATGACCCAGCAGAACGCCGCAATGGTGGAGGAAACCACCGCTGCTGCACGTACGCTGGCATCGGAAGCTGACGAGCTCGCCTCGTTGGTCGGCCGCTTCCGCCTGAAGACCTCGCACGGCCGCGCGGCGGCGCCGGCAAGCTCGGGTGGCTTCAGCCGCCCGGTCGCCAAGCCGCGCCCGGTTCCGCGCACGAGTGGCAATCTCGCGCTCAGCCCTGCGGTCGATGACGACGACTGGAGCGAGTTCTGACGAACGTCTGAAAGGCGCTAGAAAAAAACGGGAGGAGGGGCCGGGCTTGCAGAAGTCCGGCCCCTTTTTTTGTGCTTCACGTGCCGCGCCCGGAGCGTGTCAGACCCGTGGCCTCAGCCCCTGAACCGCTCGTTTGTCATGAACCGATAAGCTGCATCAATGCTTTTCGATAGGACTTATAAATTTGTATGGCATAGCCAAATGTGCAAAGTGGCATGACCAATAAGCATATCGGGGAGAGAGTGATGCGCAAGGCATTATGGCTGCTGGCTAGCGTTGGCGCGCAAGGATTGGCCATACCGGCTGTAGCCCAGACGGCGGAACAGCCTGCCGATCAAACCCAAACAGCGGACCAGGAAGATTCTGGCGAGGTCCAGGCAATCGTCGTGACCGGGTCGCGCATCGATCGCGCCGGCTTCACTGCCCCGACGCCGACGGTCGTGGTCACCGCTGCCACGCTGGAAAATCGCGCTGCCGTGAACGTGGCTGACGTCATCAACGAAATTCCCAGCTTTCGTCGTACCCAATCGCCCGAAAGCGGCGGTATCGGCAATCCCGGCGGCAACAATATCGATCTTCGCGGCCTGACGCCGGTGCGCACGCTGGTGCTGCTCGATCGCATGCGCTTGCCCCCGGTGAACCAGCCGGGATCGACGGTGGCAGGTGCGACCGATCTCAACGTCATTCCTACCGCTCTCATCGGCAGCATCGATGTCGTCAGCGGCGGCGCATCGGCTGCCTATGGTTCGGACGCTGTCGCGGGCGTGGTCAATCTCAAGCTGAATACCGGGCTTGAAGGCTTCAAGTTCAATATCCAGGGTGGACAGACCAGATACAGCGATGCGGAAGACTTTTTCGTCTCGGCCGCGTTCGGGACGAAGTTCGCCGATGGTCGCGGTCGTTTCATTCTGGGCGGCGAGGTCAGCATCAACGACGGCACCGCGCTGTTCAACGACAGACGGCCCTGGGGCCTGCGCAATGTCAGCACGGTCACATTCGGCGCGGGCCGGGCGGCGGGACTGCCAGCCAATCTTGTCACCGACAACGTGCTGTTCGGCACGCTGACCCCCGGCGGCCTGATCACGCCGACCGCCGCGGGCAATCCTGCGGGCTTGCGCAACCTGCAGTTCGTGATCGGCCCCAATGGCCAGCCGACGACCGCCCTGTTCAATGCCGGGCTCTATCAGGGCCAGATCGGCACCAACATGGTCGGCGGCACCAACGTTCTGCCCTATCAGGTGCTGCGCGCAGCGACGCAGCGCTACAATCTGGTGGGCAATCTGGAATTCGATTTCAGCGACAATGTCACCGCCTGGGTGCGCGGCATCTATGCCGAGACCGAGGCCGAGAACATCAGCGCCCAGATCCGCGCGGCCACGGGCGGAACCACCGGTTTCCTCTCGCTCAGTCGCAACAATCCCTATCTGCAGGCGGCGCTGACGCCGGCGCAGCTGGCGTTGATCCCGGCCAACGGGTCGTTGACCATCGGCTATCTCGGCAACGATTTCGGCCCGCCGCGCATCAAGAACCAAGGGCGGCTGTACAGCTTTGCCGGCGGCCTCAAGGGCACCATCGGATCGAGCTGGCGCTGGGATGCGACGCTGGCCTATGGCCGCAACCGCAGCGAGCAGATCCAGTCCAACACCGCAATCACCGCCAATTTCCTCAATGCCGTCAACGCGATCAGCCTGAACGGTCAGATCGTCTGCGCCAATGCGGCTGCTCGCGCGGCTGGCTGCCAGCCGATCAACGTTCTGGGCCGGGCCAGCTATTCGCCTGAGGCCTATGCCTATGCGTTCGGCACGTCGGACGCGGTCGCCATCACCACGCTGTTCGAGGCGGCGGCGAACGTCAATGGCGAGGCCTTTTCGATCTGGGCTGGCCCGGTCTCGCTGGGCGCGGGCGTCGAATATCGCGAGGAGAGCTTCCTCACCCGGGTCGATCCGATCAGCCAGGCCGGCGGGTTCATGGCCCGCGCTCCGCGGAATTTCCCCAAGGCCGATCAGTCGGTCAAGGAAGCCTATCTGGAGGCGATCGTGCCGCTGCTGAGCGAAGACTGGTTCACCGGCGCGCTCGACCTCAACGGTGCGGTCCGCCTGACCGATTACAGCACATCGGGCTCGGTCACGACCTGGAAGGCGGGGCTGACCTGGAAGCCGATCCCCGACATCCTGCTGCGCGGCACGCTGTCGCGCGATATCCGTGCGCCCAGCCTGCCAGAGCTGTTCACGGCGGCGGTGCAGACCGTGCCGCGGCCGCTTTATGCCGATTTGCGCCCGGCCTTTGCCGGCCAGCCGCAATATCAGTACGACGTGGTTACCGGCGGCAATGTCAACTTGAAGCCCGAAATCGCGCGGACCACGACGCTGGGCGCGGTATTCAATCCGCGTTTCCTCAGCCGCCTGCAATTCTCGGTCGATTACTACCAGATCAAGATCCGTGAGGCGATCGGCGCGAATGCGGCGGCATCGGTGCTGACCAACTGCCTCGGCACCGGCGTCGGCGATCCGGCCAATCCGTTCTGCCAGCTGATCACCTTCGCCAACAACAACATCACTACCGGGGCGGTCCAGTCGGTCGTCGCACAGAATGCCAATTTTGCGCAGTTCCGCACCAAGGGGCTCGATTTCGGTCTGTCCTACATCCAGCCGCTCAGCGACTTTGCCGCGAGCTTGCCGGGACGTCTGGTCCTTTCGGCCCAGGCGACGCATGTCATCGAATATCGGTCGAGCTTCGATATCTCGCCGCTCTTCCCCAATGGCGTCAACCGCGCGGGCCAGACCGGTGCGCTGTTCGGCGGCAGCCCTGGCCTGCCCGATTGGGCGGTCAATGCCAATCTGGGCTATCGCGACAGCCGGTTCGAGGCGAATGTCCAGTATCGCTGGATCAGCCGCAGCCGCCAGAACAATGCACAGGTTGGCCCCGACGATCCCGCCTATAGCCCGGCGCTGGTCAACAGCATCAGCAATAACATCATTCCGGCCGTGGGGTATGTGAACATCGGTGCGAGCTATAATTTTGGCAAAGAAGGCACCAAGCAGCAGCTCTATTTCGTCGTCAACAACCTGTTCAACAAGGCGCCGCCGCTGCCCGCGATCAACAACAACGCCTGGTACGACCTGCTCGGCCTTTCCTATCGCGTGGGCGTCCGCTTTGAGTTCTGATTTCCCCCCTGGGCGGGCGGAGGCTGTCATGCCTCCGCCCATTTTTTTGGATGTGTCTTCTCATGTTCCATTGCACATCGCGGTCGATCCGCGCTGCAACCGCCATCGGTCTGGCCCTCGCAACCCTGGTGCCCAGTGCCCATGCCGCCGATGCCCCTGTCGCTGGTGCGGCGGCTCCCGCCATTCCCCAGATGCGCACCCGGCTGCTGACCTCGCTCACCGGCTATGAGGTCAGCGAATATCTCAAGCGCAACGACGTGCTCTATGTACCCGTCGGTCCGACCGAGGTGAACGGTGGCGCGCCGACCGATGTCGAATATGTCATCCCGCTCGCCTATGCGATCAAGCTCGCCGAGAAATCGGACGGGCTGGTGATGCCCTATCTTGCCTATTTCTATCCGGGCGGTACCACCACCAGCCCGGCGACGGTCCAGGTCAGCCCTTCGGAAGGTCTTGCCTATCTCAAGGTCCTGACCCGCTCGTTGATCCGCCAGGGCTTCCGTCGCATCGTCTTCCTGACATCGCACGGTCCATCGCCCGCGACCCTGCTGCCGCTGGTGCGCGAAACGTTCGACGAGATGCACGTTCCGGTGCTGTGGATGGACACCGGCATGGTGCGCAAGGTCGAGCCGGGCGAGGCGCGCCCCGGCTTTGGCGGTGGCCCGCCCAATGGCCGCAATCTCACGATCTTCGGCGCCTATCAGTTGGTGGGGCGACTGAACGATATTCCGGTCGGCCTCAGCCAGCCGAAACACGAGATCATCCGCGATCCGAGCAACCTGTCACGCTTCGTGCCGCCGTATAACGGCACGCCCGCAGGCAGCTTCTATGCCGATCCTGCCGAACATGGCGGCTTTGTCGAGCCGATCACCGAGGCGCAGCGCGCCGAGTGGGGCAGGGAAGGCGCGGCGATGATCGAAGCGCAGGTGGCGTCTTTCGACGCGCTGGGCATGCTGGGCGCGTTGCGGAAGCGCGACGAATTCACCCGCGAACTCGAGAAGAAATATGGCAACCTGCTGCCGGGCGCGCGTACGCCCTGAGGTTTGACGAAAGGCCGGGGGGCCTGGTCCCGGATCGGTGCCGAGGGGAAGGTGCCGGTCCGGCATTTCTTTTTTCAGGGGAAAAGCGCAGCCTTGATTTGCACCTGATCGGCCTCGCTGGCGACCCAGGTGGACGCAAACAGGCCCTGTGATCCGAACAGTGCCTCGATTATGCCGTTTGCACCATGCGCCTGCCAAAGTTGCGCTAGCGCCTGGGCCTGCGGATCGTCCACGGAACGGACATCGCCCCGGACATGGCGAACCCAGGCCGCTAGAGCCTGAAGCGTGGCCGGGCACGAACGTCCCGCCGCCTGGTTGACCGCCAGCGGCTCGAGCCAGCGCTGTGGAATCTTTTGCGAGCCGTCCATCGCGATCTGCATCAACCGGTGCTGCAATGCGCTATTGGCGAAACGCTCGAGCAGGCTGCCTGCATAGACGACGGTATCGATGCCGCTCGCCGGATCGAGCGTTGCAGCTGCTTCTTCGCGCATGATCGTCTCGATCACCGGGCGGATCTCCGGATCGGCGACGGCCTGGTGGACGAATTCATGCCCCGCATCGAGCCCCAGATAGGCGAGCGCCGAATGCGCGCCGTTGAGCATTCTGAGCTTGGCCGCCTCGTAGGGCCGCACGTCTGCAACCAGCTGCGCACCGACCGCCTCCCAGCGCGGGCGCGGGCCGGCGAAATCGTCCTCGATTACCCATTGGGTGAACGGCTCGGTGATGATCGCGCCGTCGTCCTCGAGACCGATCTGATCGGCGACCCAGGCCCGGTCCTCCACCGTCATCGCGGGGACGATCCGGTCGATCATCGTTGCGGGGCAGCGGCAATGCGTGTCGAACCAGTCGGCCAGCACTGGGTTGGTCGCCTCGAGAAAGGCGCGCATCAACAGCCTGAGCTGACGACCATTATCGGCGAGATTATCGCAGCTAAGCAATGTCAGACCGGGCAGCCCAGCCGCCTTGCGCATGGCGAGCCCGGCCGCGATAAAGCCGTAGATCGTGCGCGGAACGCTGCCGGACAGATCGGATGCCAAAGCGGAATTGTCGGTATCGAGCGACCCGTCGGCACGGCGGACATAGCCTTTCTCGGTCACGGTAAAGCTGACGATGTGCGTGTCCGGGCTCGCAATCGCGGCGATGACGTCATCCGGCGCTTTGGGCGCAACGATGACCCGGGCGACCGAGCCGATCAGCCGCATCGCCACCGCATCGGATGACCGCTCGACCAGCGTGTAAAGCCCGTCCTGCGGGTTGAGCTGCGCTGCCACATCGCCCGAGCGCAGCGACACGCCGATGATGCGCCAGTCGCGATCGCCTGCCGCCATCGCCGCATCGGTATAGGCCGCCTGATGCGCGCGGTGGAACGCGCCGATGCCGAAATGGACGATGCCGCAGGCCTGCGCCGCCGGGTCAAAGCCGGGGCGCGCGACACTCGCGGCCAGCTGCGCTGCGGTTTCGCGGCCCAGCCTCACAGCTTGTAGGCCTTTTTGGCGAGATTGTAGCTGAGCTCCTGGGCCAGCTCCGCCGCCTCCCATTCCTCGATGCGGTGCTCCGCGACCAGCTGCGCCAAGAAGCCGCAATCGATCCGCCGCGCGACATCGTGCCGCGCCGGGATCGAGAGGAACGCGCGGGTATCGTCGTTGAAACCGACGGTATTGTAGAAGCCGGCGGTCTCGGTCATCGCATGGCGGAAACGGCGCATGCCCTCGGGGCTGTCGTGGAACCACCAGGCCGGGCCGAGCTTGAGCGCCGGATAATGGCCTGCCAGCGGTGCCAGCTCGCGCGCATAGACCGATTCGTCGAGCGTGAAGAGAATGATCGTCAGGTCCGGATTGTTGCCGTGCCGCGCCAGCAGCGGTCGCAGCGCATTCACATAATCGGTGCGGCTGGGCATGTCGGCGCCCTTGTCGCGCCCGAAGCGCGCGAACACCGCCGGATTGTGGTTACGGAAGGCGCCGGGATGGATCTGCATCACGAGGCCGTCCTCGGCGCTCATCGTCGCCATTTCGGTGAGCATCTGCGCGCGGAACAGCTCGGCCTCGCCGGGGGTGACATCGGGGCGAATCACGCGGGCGAACAGCGCCTTGGCTTCGTCGCGCGGCAGGTCTGCCGTCTGCGCGGTCGGGTGGCCGTGGTCTGTCGAGGTCGCGCCGTGCTGCGCGAAGAATGTGCGGCGCTTGCGGTGCGCGGCGAGATAGCCCGACCAGCTGAACACATCCTCGCCGGTCAGTTCGCCGAACCGTGCCAGATTGTCCAGAAAACCCTCGAATTCGGGATCGATCACCGGGTCGGGGCGATAGGCAGTGAGCACTCGGCCCTGCCAGCCGCTCGCTGCGATGGCCTGGTGATGCTCGAGCGTGTCGATCGGCGATTCGGTCGTCGTGATCACCTCGATCCGGTACCGCTCGAACAGCGCGCGCGGACGGAAGGCCGGCGTCGCGAGCTGCTCGGTGATATGGTCGTAATAGTGATCGGCCGTTCCGGCGTCGAGCTGGACATCGAGGCCGAAGGCTTCGGCAAACACCCAGTCGAGCCACATGCGCGACGGCGTGCCACGGAACAGGTGATAGTGGCTTGCCAGGATGCGCCAGGCCTCGCGCGGATCGACAGCAGGGGCATCGGGTTTAGACACCGGTGTCAGCCCAAGAGACTCCAAAGCGATCCCCTGGCTGTAAAGCATGCGGAAGACATAATGGTCCGGCTGCAGCAGAAGCGCGGTCGCGTTCTCGAACGGCGCATCGCTGGCGAACCAGGCCGGGTCGGTATGGCCGTGCGGGCTGATGATCGGCAGATCGCGCACGCTTTCGTAAAGCCGCCGGGTGATGCTGCGGACATCGGGATCGACGGGAAAGAGGCGGTCGGGGTGAAGCTGTAACGGTCTTGTGGTCATGTCAGAGTTGCGCTGCCCTTGCATAGCGTTCGCGGGTAGAGGCGACATTGCGCCGCGCGGCTTCAATAGCCTCTTCCTCGGTCGCGAACAGCAGGTGATTGATAACGGCGGACATATGGCCGCGCATTGCCGCCCGCGCCGCTGCAGGATCGCGCGCGCGCAATGCATCGAGCACGGCCTTGTGCTCTTCGACCACCGGCTGGACATTGGCGGTGCGTGCCTTTTCGAGCAGCAGCGCGCAATTGGGGGAGGTCGAACGCAACCGCCACATTTCCTCGATCTGGTTGCGGATCACCGCATTGCGCGTCGCGGTGGCGATCAGCATGTGAAAGGCCTGGTCGGCATGGGTGCTGCCGCCGGGCATCAGGTTCTCGCGCTCGATCTCGGCGACCAGGCGTTCGAGCTCGTCCAGTTCATCTTCACGGATGTGCACCGCGGCAAGCGCCGCCGCTTCGCCCTCGATCAGCAGCCGTGCCTCCATCAGCTCGAAGGCGGTCACGGTGAAGCCCGGTGCGTCGGTTTCGCCCGGCAGCTTGCGCACATAGGCGCCTGAGCCGATGCGCACTTCGATCAGCCCCTGGACTTCGAGTGCGATCATCGCTTCCCGAACTGCGGGACGCGAGACATTGTACTGGACCGAAAGCTCGCGCTCGGCGGGCAGGCGGTCGCCCACGGCATAGCGGCCCGCGACCAGGTCGGAAAAGAGATCCTTGGCCAGCTTCTGGTAGAGCCGCTCGGGCGGCGGCGCCGCCTCGATGGTGGGGGCGTTCTTTCTGGGTCGCGCCATGCGCAGCAGCTCCTGATCAAAGGCCTGACCAATTGGGAACAATCGGCCGCGAACAACCCATGCCACAGCCGCCAATAAAACGACAAGGCCTAAAGCGCGGCTTGGAGTTTGCGCCGCAGCGTCCGGCTTCGGCTCTGGTCGAAGCCGAGAGACAACGGTGGCTGAGGATTTTCTAACAGATTAACAAAAATAGGTATGACCAATTATGTTGCATTTGGTGTGCCGTGCGTTACCAATGACGGCAGATGACATCCAGAAAGGGAGAGGCGTATCTCATGAAGATACAATCGGCCAAGGTGATCGTGACGTGTCCCGGGCGCAATTTCGTGACGTTGAAGATCGAGACCGATCAGGGCGTGTACGGCATCGGCGATGCGACGCTGAACGGACGCGAGCTATCGGTCGTCTCCTATCTGGAAGACCATGTCATCCCCTGTCTGATCGGCATGGACCCGCAGCGGATAGAAGATATCTGGCAATATCTCTATCGCGGCGCCTATTGGCGGCGCGGCCCGGTGACGATGCGCGCGATCGCGGCGGTCGACATGGCGTTGTGGGACATCAAGGCGAAGATGGCGGGCATGCCGCTTTACCAGATGCTGGGCGGACGCAGCCGCGACGGCGTGCTGGTCTATGGCCATGCCAATGGCAGCGACATTGCCGAAACGGTCGACGCGGTCGGCCATTATATCGACATGGGCTACAAGGCGATCCGCGCACAGACCGGCGTGCCCGGCATCAAGGACGCCTATGGGGTCGGACGCGGCAAGCTCTATTACGAACCGGCGGACGCCAGTCTGCCCTCGGTCACCGGCTGGGACACGCGCAGGGCGCTGAACTATGTGCCCAAGCTGTTCGAGGAATTGCGCAAGACCTATGGTTTCGACCATCATCTGCTGCACGACGGCCACCATCGCTATACCCCGCAGGAGGCCGCGAACCTGGGCAAGATGCTCGAGCCCTATCAGCTGTTCTGGCTGGAAGATTGCACGCCTGCGGAAAACCAGGAGGCGTTCAGGCTGGTGCGCCAGCACACCGTCACGCCGCTGGCGGTGGGCGAGATTTTCAACACCATCTGGGACTGCAAGGACCTGATCCAGAACCAGCTGATCGACTATATCCGCGCGACCGTCGTCGGCGCGGGCGGCCTGACGCATCTGCGCCGCATCGCCGATCTCGCGAGCCTTTATCAGGTCCGCACCGGTTGCCACGGGGCGACCGACCTGTCGCCGGTCACCATGGGCTGCGCGCTGCATTTCGACAGCTGGGTGCCCAATTTCGGCATCCAGGAATATATGCGCCATACCGAAGCGACCGACGCGGTTTTCCCGCACGACTACCGGTTCGAGGCGGGAATGATGTATTGCGGCGAGGCCCCCGGCCATGGCGTCGATATCGACGAGGCGCTGGCGGCGAAATATCCCTACAAGCCCGCCTATCTGCCCGTCGCGCGGCTCGAGGACGGGACGATGTGGAACTGGTGAGAGCTAGCGCTCACGCTGCTGAAGGCACTTTCCGACCGGAGTGCTTCAGCAGCGCCCAGAGCACCACTGCCGCGATCAGATCGAGCCCGGCCAGCGCGGCGAACAGCGGATCGTAACCGAACGTATCCGCACTCTGCCCGATCAACAGCGTGAACAGCATCCCGCCGATCCAGGCCGACGTCCCGGCCATTCCGCTCGCGGTGCCCACGGTCTTCCTGTCGAACACATCGGCGCACAGGGTGATCAGCGCGCCATTGAGCATTTGATGCGCAAAGCCGCCGATGCAGAACAGTGCGATCGCCATGCCGGGTGAGGTTGCGAGGCCGATGCAGGCCGGGCCCACCATGCAGAGCGCGCCGATCGTCATCGTGATCTTGCGGCTGGCGATCAGCCCCGTGCCACGCTTCATCAGCCAGCCGGGTAGCACGCCTGCGGCAAGACTGCCGAAATCCGCCGCGAGGAACGGCAGCCAGGCCCAGAGCGCGATCGCCTTGAGGTCGAGATTCCAGGCCGAGACCAGATAGAGCGGGATGAAGAAGTTGAACGTCTGCCACGCCGGTTCCGAAAGAAAGCGGGGCGTCGCGATCGCCCAGAACGAACGGCTGCGCAGTACGTCGCGCTTGGTCGCGGGCTTGGATATGACATCCTCGGCGCGCCCCGCCTCGATCAGCGCTTTCTCGCCTTCCGACAGCCGTGGATGCTCGGCCGGATCGCGATAGCCGAACCACCAGAGCCCCGCCCAGACCAGGCTGAGCACGCCGGTGACCACGAACGCTGCCTCCCAGTTCCACGCAAGAATGCAGAAGGCGACCAGCGGTGGCGCGATCATGTTGCCGACACTGGTACCCATCTGGAACAGGCTGGTGGCCAGCGATCGCTCGCGCGGCGGAAACCAGGTGGCGACCGTTTTCGCGCCGGCGGGAATCGCCGCCGCCTCGGTCGCCCCGAGCAGCGTGCGGAAAAAGGCGAGGCTGGCCCAACCGGTGGCAAAGGCGTGCGCCATGTTGGACAGCGCCCAGCCGATCGCGAACAGGAAGAAGCCGAGCCGGGTGCCCAGCGCATCGAGCACGGTGCCTGCGACGGTCTGCATCACCGTATAACTCGCCTGAAACGCGAGCACGACCCAGCTATATTGTTCGGTCGTCATCGCGAATTCGGTCTTGAGCGTGGGGGCGGCGACCGAGAGCGTCGAGCGCGCGAGATAGTTGAGGATCGTCCCCAGGGTCACCAGTCCGATGATCCACCAGCGCAAGCGCCCGGTCCGAATTGTGTTCATCGTTCTGCCTTCACGGAAAACGCGGCCGGGCGCATGGCCCGGCCCAGGGGAGTTGCTTGGCCATCGTCAGCCGACCGGTGCGCCGGCGGCACGCGGCCGTCCGGTCGGCAGGGAAGGGCGGAAACTGCCTTCGAGCACGGCGACCAGATAGCGCGCGGCGCGGATGACATAATCGTTCTCGTCATCGACGATCGCCTTGATCGCGGGCAGCACCGGGCGCGCGCGCTCGTCGAGCGCATCAAGCGCGTTCAGCGCCATCAGCCGCTCGGGGATAGGCCTGCTCGATGCGATGGCCTGCTCCATCACCGGCAGGGCGATCGATGCATCGCCGATAGCCGCAAGCGCTTCGGCGGCCGCGATACGCACAGCAGCCGAAGCGTCGCGCGTCGCTGCGTCTGCCAGCGCGGCCTTGGCAGGCATCGCACCTTCACCCAGAACCACCAATCCGGTTGCCGCCCAATAGCGGATCACCGCATTGCTGTGCCGCAACAGCGCAGCCAGCCGCTTGGCGTCGCGCGTCTTTCCGCGTGCGGCGCTCGTAGCCACGGTCATGATCCGGCGCAGCGGGTAATTCGCCTCGCTCTGGGTCGCCTCATAGCCTTCGCCCGGCTCGCCTTCGGGAATGAAACCGTTGTCGCGGATACGCAGCATATGTGCGTCGAGCGCCTTGCGAAAACGCGCCAGCCTCGCGCCATGTACGGCCAGCCCCGCCAGATTGCTCAGCTGATAGGGATCGGTCTCAAGGTCGTAGAGCTCCTCATACGGCTTGCGCCCGAAAAAGCGCGATTGCTCCGCCGTCAGCGTTCCGGCGATCCGCGCCTCGTCCCACGACTGATAGCCCTTCGCGATCCATTCGAACGACGAATAGACGCCCCAGGGGCGGTGGGGCATGTAGTTGCGGATATAGCGATAGCGCCCGTCACAGGCGGTGCGCACCATGTCGTAGCGCTCGTCCATGCGGTCGCGCATGCCGAAGGCATAGGCGGAACGCTTGCCGATCTCGCTGCCCAGAAACGCCTGCCCATGCATCTGCGTCGGTTTTGCCGCCCCAGCCAGCGAAAGGAGTGTGGGCGCAAGATCGACCAGGCTGACCGGATCGGCCACAGTGCTGCCCATCGGCACGGGAGCAAGATGCTGCCACTTCGGTGGGAAATGCGCGATCAGCGCGACGCGCAGCCCTTCCTCGTAACAATAGCGCTTGCTGCGCGGCAGCACCCCGCCATGGTCGGAATAGTAGAAAACGATTGTATCCTCGGCGAGACCGTCGGCTTCAAGCTCCTTCAGCCGTGCGCCGATCTCGCCATCCATGCGCGCGATGAGGTTGTAATAGCTGGCAAAATCGGTCCGCATCGCCGGGGTGTCGGGCAGATAGGGCGGAATGCGGATTTGATCGGGCGAGACCGGGCCTTCGACCAGCTTGGGGCCGAACAGCCGCGATTCATGCGTCGTCATGTGGTTGAACACCGCCATGAACGGCGCGCCTTCCGGGCGACTGCGCCAATGCGCTGTCGCGCTCGACTCGTTCCAGATGCGCTCGGGCTCGACAGCGCAATTGTAATCGGTCTTGTCGTTGTTGGTGCAATAATAGCCGAGGCTGCGCAGATATTCGGGATAGGTGCGCATCACCATCGGCAGGTTCGCCATCGCGCGCATGTGCTGGGCAGGGGCGTTGCTTTCCGGATGACAGCCAGTCAGGATGCCGAAGCGCGACGGCGCGCAGACCGGCGCATTGGCATAGGCACGGGTGTAGAGAATGCCCTTGCGCGCCAGCGCATCGATATTGGGCGAATGCGCGATCGGATCGCCATAACAGCCCAGGAACGGGCTGTGATCCTCGCTCACCAGCCACAGGATATTGGGCAGCGCGCGGCTCGTGTCTGTGCCGCGCGCGAGCGCTGGCGCCGACGCCGCCATGCCGCTGGCCGCCAGGGCCTTGATCAGGCCGCGTCTCGAAACCATGGCCCTGTCCTCCCGGCCGTCAGCGCGCCGGGCTAACGGAAATGGCCGAGACCACCGCGCCACCCTCGCCACCGCTGAAATCGAGCTTCAGCCCGCCGCGCGATATCGCATCGAAGCTGTGCGTTACCGCCTTGAGCGATCCGCCCGCAGCCTTGGCCGGGTTGAAGCCGGTCAGCACCGGCTTGCCATCGGCGAGCACCGTGATGCTGCGCGCAGCGGCCTTGGCAGTATCGGCTTCGGGCTCGAACATGTGCAGGGTCACCGTCCAGCGGCCGTCGGGCAGCGGCAGGTCGTACGTGAAGGCACCCTGACGGTAGGAGGCGTAAAGCTCGGGATCGCTGCTGCCGGTGACGTTGCTCGGCGCGACCCTGGTGCGGCCCGCCATGCGCAACTCTGACGCCTTGCCGCCGGTGAAGAAATTGTCCGAGCCGAAGCGCAGCCCGGCAGACGTCGTCAGGCCGGTGAGATGCCCGGCCCGCACATGCAGGCCCTTCGCGGCATCGGGCGCGGTCCAGCTGAGGCTGTCGGTCAGCGCCTTGCCGTTCCGCTCGGCCGAGGCGGTGACCTGATTGTCGCCGGCGCGCAGCCGCACTCCGGGCCAGACGCAGATGCGATCGGGGCAGTCCACCGTGCCAACCGACTGGCCATTGACCGTCAGGCTGGCGCGCGGCGCATTGCTATAGGCGCGTACGTCCAACACCGGATAGGCGCGGTCGACATAGCGCCTGCCGGTCAGATACAGCACCGGCTCATCGGACCATTGCGCCTTGTAGAAGTAGAAGGCGTCCTTGCGCGTCTTGCGGTCATGGCTGACCAGACCCTTGTCGTTGAGGTCATAGGCCTCGCCTTCCTCGCGCGACGTCGAGGCGAAATCGAACATGTTCCAGATCCAGCTTGCCGAGAGAAACGGGGCCTTTTGCAGCGCCTTCCAGTTCTCCTCATGCACCCAGGCCTGGAATTCCTCGGGATGGGGGCGGCCATTGGCATTGACCGGACCGCCGAGCGGGTTGTCGGTATGCTGGGTGAATGCCCCGCCTGCGCCATATTCGGTGACGGTCATGGCCCGCCCGGGATAGCGCGCATGCAGGTTGGTCAGCGCACGCGACAGGTCCTCGGGCTGACCATAATACCAGCCGAAATAGCGGTTGAGCCCGACGACATCGGTTACGTTGTTCAGCACCTGCGCGCCGGGCCGGACGAGGGGCGAAGGCGTGCCCTCGCAGCAATCGGCATAGAGCGTCGGGCGGCTCGGGTCTTCGCGCTTCGCCAGCGCATTAAGCTCGACCAGCATGTCGCGCGACTTGGCCGGCGCGCCCTTGCCGCCCTTTTGGAGCGCCATGATCGCCGCGCCGATATCGATCTCGTTGCCCACCGACCACAGCATGATCGAAGGATGGTTGTAATTCTGCCGGATCAGTTCGGTAAGCTGCGCGCGCGCATTGGCGACCAGTTCGGGCGCGGGCAGCGATTCGTCAAACGCGGACTGGTGGACGAAGGGCAGTTCGGCCTTCACCACCATGCCGTTGCGGTCGGCCAGATCGCTCCATTCCTGCGCGTGCTGGTAATGCGCGTGGCGAACGGTGTTGACGCCCATTTCGGCCATGATCGCCATGTCGGTGGCATGATCCTCCGGGCTCAGCGCCCAGCCCTTGCCCTGCCAGTCCTGATGCCGCGATGCGCCTTGCAGCCGCATCGGCTTGCCGTTGAGGATGAAGCCCTGGTCTGCATCCCAGGCGAAGCTGCGTACGCCGAGCGGCTCGGTCACGCTGTCGATCACCCTGCTGCCCTCGCGCAGCTCGACCGTCACGGAATAGAGATAGGGGTCGGCGCGGCCCTGCCAGAGACGGGGGTTGGCGAGGGAAAGTGGCGTGGTCAGCTCGCTCGCCTGGCCAGCCGCGAGGCGGACGGGCGCAGTCGCACTTGCCACGGTGCGGCCATCGGCATCGGCAATGCGTGTAACCATTGCCAGTTTGCGCGGCTTCGTCCCCGAGTTGCGCAGTCGCGCCAGTACCGCGACCTCGGCCTTTTCCGCGGTGACGCTAGGCGTCGAAACATAAATGCCGGGTCCGCCATGATCCATCAGGTCGACCGACGCGGCATCGACCTCGATCAGCGAAACGCCGCGATACAGCCCTCCATGGACGAAAAAGTCGCCGCCCAGCGGAATGACATGCTCGGTGCTGCTGCCTTGCTCGGGCTTGCTGTTGTCCGCGCGCACGACGATGATGTTCGACCGACCCGGTTTGAGCACATCGGTGATATCGAACCGGAAGCGCGAGAACGCGCCCTTGTGCTGGCCGACATGCTGGCCATTGACCCAGAGATCCGCGATCGCACCGACGCCGTCGAACTGCAGGATCGCGCGCTTGCCCTTGGTAGGCACAAGCTTGTCCAGCCGCAGCCTGTACCAGCCCGTGCCCTGACGCACGTCCGTGTCTTCGGCGCGCTGGGCTGTGTAATTGCCCATGCGGTTCCAGCTGTGCGGAAGGCGCACGGGCTGCCACTCACGGTCATCGAAGTCCGCGCCGGTCACGCCATCCGGTGCCTCGCTGAACTGGAAGCGCCAGCCATCACTGAGCGGCGTCACCGATCGGGTGGTGCCCGCAGCCGTACGAACTGGATGGGGCACGGTGCCACTCGGGGCTGCGTCTTGTGCAAGGGAAGGGGCGGAGATGCACATTGCCGCCACGGCCAGTGCTGCGCCAGCCAAGCGATGCATCGCGCACGGTCCCATGCGGCGTTCCCTAGTCATTGCACCACTCCCTGATTATTGGTTAGACCAAATACGATCGCCACGAGGGTGTCAACCTGAAAAGCGGAGGCACAGGCGATCGCCGACGCTTCCGCCTTGCTTCGGGCATAGACCCGTCCAAGCATCGCGAAATTCTGGGTAAGCCGACAAAATTTGAAGATTTGCGCAATCGGTTGATGGTTGCTCCATGCGGCAAGGCGGCCATACGACTGCAGATGACAGGCTGCGTCGACCCTCGAATTGGTCAGATCACATCCACTCGGCTGTGCTGATTTCAGCCTCATGCCGCTGGTTGCGCCGTCCAGCCAGGCGCCGAAGTGATGCGTCAGCTTGAGGTGGAGCCCGCGGCCGCTTGCGTTGAACGGCGCAATGCAGCTTCAGGCCAGAAACCGGCGAAGCATGTAGCCTATTGTTCCTCGACCGGATAGCCACGCGACAGCCACGGCCGAACCTATGGAGGAGCTTATTGTGGCTAAATGTCTGAAAAGTTTGGTGGACGCACTAGGGCTCGAACCTAGGACCCGCTGATTAAGAGTCAGCTGCTCTACCAACTGAGCTATGCGTCCATCCATCCTTGGCAGGTTCGCTCGAATCAGCGACCGCCGGGAGAGCGCTGCCTATATAGGATCGGACGGGGATGGAAAGAGCTTTTTTGGCTTTTTTGCAGAATTTTGTGGTGGGCGCAGCGACGACTCGAGAGCCTGGGACGCAGGGCCCTTTCTTCGTCGCTCAAGCGAGCAGTCGACCGCCGCCGCCGCCCTGCCTGGTGTTGCGTTCGATGCCCATCAGCAGGCCGATACAGATCATGATCGTCATCATCGACGACCCGCCATAGCTCAGGAACGGCAGGGGGATGCCGACCACGGGGGCAAGGCCCATCACCATCAGCATGTTGATGGCAATATAGAAGAAGATGACCATCGTGAGGCCGCCGCCGGCCAGCTTGCCGAAGCGGCTGGGCGCGTTGAGCGAAACGGCGGTCGACCAGCGCAGCAGCAGGGCGAACATCACGATCACGAACAATCCGCCGATCAAGCCCCATTCCTCCGCCATCGTCGCGAAGACGAAATCGGTATGGCCCTCGGGCAGATAGTCGAGATGGCTCTGCGAGCCCTGCAGATAGCCCTTGCCGCCGATGCCGCCCGATCCGATCGCAATCTTGGACTGACTGATATGATAGCCGGTGCCCAGCGGATCGCTTTCCGGATCGAGGAAGATGAGCACGCGGTTCTGCTGATATTCCTTGAGCAGGAAGAAGAAGGCGAAGGGCACGAAGGCCGCGCCCGCGAGGCCCGCACCGATGAACAGGCGCAAGGGGACGCCGGCAAGGAACATCACGGTAACGCCCCCGGTCATCACCGCGATCGAGGTGCCAAGGTCAGGCTGGGTCATGACGAGGAACCAGGGCACGCCGATCAGCACCAGCGGCGGCCAGATCGCCGACCAACTGCGCGCCTGGCCAATAGGCAGCATCTCGTAGAAGCGCGCGATCGCCAGCACCACCAGCGGTTTCATGAATTCGGATGGCTGCAATCGGATGAAGCCCAGTTCGATCCAGCGCTGGCTGCCGCCCTTCACCGCGCCTGCCAACTCGACGAGCAGCAGCAGTACCGCGAACAGCGTATAGGCAGGGAAGGTGCCCCATTTGACGAAATTCTCGCTGAACAGCCGGATGACCAGCGCCATTGCGAGGAACACCACGAAGCGCAGCGCATGGATGCCTGCCCAGGGCGAGACACTGCCCCCGGCTGCCGAATAGAGCACGATCACGCCGAATCCGGCAATGGCGACGGTAATGAAGATGATCTGCCATGGCAGCTCCGCCACCGGGCGGGGAACAAAGGCGAGCATCAGTCGGCGGCCTCTTGCGGCGGTGGCTCGGGCACGCGGCCCTCGGCGCGTGCGCGGAACGAGGCGAATTCCGCCGCCATCCGCTCCTGGATGTTGCCGCCCCAACCGGCCTCCATCGAGAGAAGGCTATCCATCGCCTTTTGCGGATCGAACATATAGGTCATGAAATCCTTGGCGACCGGGGCTGCGGCGCGCGATCCGCCCAGGCCGTGCTCGATGACCACGGCAGCGGCATAAAGCGGTTGCTCGACCGGCGCGAAGCAGACGAACAGGCCGTGGTCGCGATATTTCCACGGCACGCCCGCGCCGCCTCTGCTGCCAGAGCCGAGCCCACGCACCTGCGCGGTGCCGGTCTTGCCCGCCATCGCGATTCCCTCGAGCGGCAGTTTCGAGCGTGCCGCCGTCCCCTGGCTTACCACCTGCGCCATGCCCTGGTGCGCGACCGCGAGATGCTCGGGCGGATAGGGCAGGGTGGGGGCGACCTTGTTGTCCGGGATGAGATGCGGATAGAGCTTGCGACCCGAGGCGAGCCGCGCGACCATCACTGCCAATTGCAGCGGATTGCAGATCACATAGCCCTGGCCGATGATCGCATTGAGCGAGTCCGATGCCGTCCACGCCTGCTTGAACTTGCGCATCTTCCATTCGCTGTCGGGAATGGTGCCATAGCGCTGATTGAGCCCGGCGAGGTTGAAATCCTCGCCCAGACCCATTTCGCGCGCGACCATCGCGATCTTGTCGTACCCAAGCCTGTGCGCCTGTGCGTAGAAATAGGTATTACAGCTCTTCTCGATCGCGCGGACCATGTTGACCGGGCCGTGGCGGCCCAGGCACTGGTAGAAGCGGTTGCCGAGCCGATAGCCACCGGGGCAGTTGACCGTCTCTTCGGGATCGACGCCATGCTGCAGGCACGCGACAGCGGCCATGGGTTTCAGCGTCGATCCGGGCGGATAGAGCCCGCGCGTCGCCTTGTTGAGCAGCGGCACGCGCTCGTCCTGCGACAGCATCGAATATTCGAGCCGCCCGATGCCGTCGGAAAAGCTGTTGGGGTCGAAGCAGGGCATCGACGAGAAGGCGAGGATGCCGCCGGTCTGGCAGTCGATCACCACCGCCGCGCCCGATTCGCGTCCCATGCGGCGCGCGACGAATTCCTGCAGCCCACCATCGATGGTGAGTTTCAGCGGCTTGCCGGGCACGTCCTCCTGCACGCCCAGTTCGCGCACGATCTTGCCGCGCGCGGTCACCTCGACCTTACGCGCGCCCGGCTTGCCCTGAAGCTGCGGCTCGAAATATTTCTCCAGCCCGTCCTTGCCGATCTTGAAGCCCGGCGTGATCAGCAGCGGGTTCTTGTTTTCTTCATATTCCTCGGCATTGGCGATGCCGACATAGCCAAGCAGATGGCCGACCGCCGCGCCCGTGGGATATTGGCGCGAGAAGCCGCGCTGCGGCGCGACCCCGGGCAGGTCGGGCAGGCGCACCGAGAGCGCGGCGAAATCCTCGTAGCTCAGCCCCGCCGCGACCGGCACCGGCTGCAGCCCGCGCGCGTCCTTCATCGCTGCGCGCAGATCATCGACCTTGTCGGGCGTCATCTTCAGGATGGTGGCCAGCTGGTCGATGGTGCCATCGACATCGCGCACGCGTTGCGGGATCAGGTCGACGCGAAAATCGGCCTTGTTGTTGGCGAGCGGCTTGCCGTTGCGGTCGATGATCCAGCCCCGGCGCGGCGGAATGAGCGTCAGGTTGACCCGGTTGCTCTCCGACAGCATCTTGTAGCGCTCGTTCTCGACCACCGAGATATAGGCCATGCGCGCCGCCAGGATCGCACCGACCAGCCCCTGCGCCCCGCCGATCAGCATGGTGCGACGGTTGAACGTGATGTTCAGCGAGTTGCGGGTGATCAGCTTGCCCGGACGTATCATGGCTGCTCCGTCCTCAACGCTTGAGGCGGATATGATCGAGCCGCGCGACGAGGCGCAGCACCAGCGGATAGGTGAAGATCGCCAGGATCATCTGGGGGTACAGCACCGAAAGGCGCGTGTCGCTGACAAGAAAATTGTTGATCGCAAGGCCTCCTGCCAGCCCGAATATAAGGCACAGCGCGGCGATGAACCAGTCCTGCCAGTAATTGCGCCAGATATAGCGCTGCTCGATTAGATCGAGCGCAATGAGGATGATCGACCAGAGCAGCACTGCGCTGCCCACCGGCTGGCCGCTCATGATATCGTCGAACATGCCGAACGGAACGCCCGCCCAGACCGGCCAGATGCCGGGGCGCAGCAACTGCCAGCAGATCAGCACGACCAGCCCGAAGGGCGGCAGCACCGGCGCGGATGCGACGATCGGCAGCAACGGGGTCATCGACCCGATCAGCACCGAGGCGATCGGGACGCCGGCCTTGCGAAAGGCGGAGGGCTCGCGGTTCAGCCGCGCGCGATACGGCGCGTTCATGGCTGGACCTGGCCTGCGGGCTGGGCTGGCGTCGTCGATGCGCCGGGCGCGGGCGTCGTCGCTGGTGCGGCCGGCTCTGGCACCTTGGCTGCCGGCTTTTTCACCGGCTCGCTCTTGCGCGGCGCGGATAGCGGCGCGGCGGCCTCGGTGTTCGCAGGCGGCAGGCCGCTCGCCTCGGGATCGACCAGCTCGGGTTCGTACATTTCCTGCACGATGACGAAATCGGTGCCCGCCGGGTTGGCAAGCAGCTTGCCGATCGCGCCATCGCCGGTCAGCTTCTCGATGATCGCGACGGGCACGTTTGGCGGATAGATCCCGCCATTGCCAGATGTGACCATGACATCACCGACCTTGAACGGGTTGATGCCGATATCGATCAGCTTGATATCCACCCGGCCATCGCCGCGGCCTTGCGAAAAGGCGACGATGCCGTCACGCGCACGGCGGACGGGCACGACATTTTCGGCATCGCTGAGCAGCAGTACGCGCGAGGTATTGGGCCCGGTCTCGAGCACGCGGCCGATCAGCCCGCGCTGCGCGCGCACCGGCTGGCCGCGCTGCACGCCCTGGCGCGATCCGACATCGAGCGTGGCGAAGCGGCGGCTGCTCGAGGCGCTCGAATTGATCAGGCGTGCGGTGGCAACCGGGCGACCCTCCTGCTTGATCAGTCCGAGCAGACGGCGCAGTTCGCGATTTTCCTGCTTGAGCGCGCGGGCCTCGATCAGGCGGATGCGGTTGCGCTCGACCTCGCGCTGCAGCTCGGCATTCTTGGACCCAGCGTTGAAATAGGCCGCAACTTCGCGCCAACCGTCCTGCACGCCAACGCGCATGCCGGTGAACAGGCGCGCGGGCGGCGCGCCGAGTTCTGCTGCGACCGAACGCACGGCGGAAAAGGCGGCGGGGTCGAAATGCGACAGCGCGAGCAGCAACAAGCCGGCAAATGCTCCCGTGAAGGCGAGCAAATACCCGGTGAAAATCTGCAGCTGCGCCTTGCGGGAGAACCCGGGGCGCCGATTGCGGGGCGGCGCCATGCTTTAGTCGCCCGTCAGGCGGTCATCAGCACGCCGCGGAAGATGGGGTCTTCCATGGCGCGACCGGTGCCGATGGCAACGCAGGTCAGCGGATCCTCCGCCACCGAAACCGGCAGGCCGGTCTCTTCGCGCAGATGCGCATCGAGGCCCGCGATCAGCGCGCCGCCGCCGGTGAGCACGATGCCCTGGTCGACGATATCGGCGGCCAGTTCGGGCGCGGTGTTTTCCAGCGCGATGCGCACGCCCTCGACGATGGTGCTGATCGGTTCGGACAGCGCCTCGGCGATCTGGCCCTGGTTGATCGAGATTTCCTTGGGCACGCCGTTGACGAGGTCGCGGCCCTTGATCTGGATGGTGTGGCCGATGCCGTCGGGCGGAGCGACCGCGATGCCGAAATCCTTCTTGATCCGCTCGGCGGTTGTTTCACCGATCAGCAGATTGTGGTGACGGCGCACGTAAGAGACGATCGCTTCGTCCATCTTGTCGCCGCCGGTGCGCACCGAGGTGGTATAGGCAAGGCCACGCAGCGAGAGAACCGCGACTTCGGTGGTGCCGCCGCCGATATCCACGACCATCGATCCGACCGGTTCGGTTACCGGCATGTCGGCACCGATCGCAGCGGCCATCGGCTCGACGATCAGCATCACCTGGCTCGCGCCCGCGTTCGACGCGGCATCACGGATCGCGCGGCGCTCGACCGAGGTGGAGCCCGAGGGAACGCAGATCACGATTTCGGGATAGCTGAACATGCTGCGCTTGCCGTGCACCTTCTGGATGAAGTGCTTGATCATGTGCTCGGCGACTTCGATGTCGGCGATGACGCCATCGCGCAACGGGCGGATGGCTTCGATCGAATCCGGGGTCTTGCCCATCATCATCTTGGCATCGACGCCCACGGCCTTGACTCGCTTGATGCCGTTCAGCGTTTCCAGTGCCACCACCGAAGGCTCGTTCAGCACGATGCCCTGATCCTGGACATAGACAAGCGTATTCGCGGTGCCCAGATCGATCGCCATGTTGTGCGAACCGAACCGGAAGAGTTTGGAGATGAACGACATGCAGACTTTCCAGAACTAAATGGAGGGAGCGGCTGACGGACCGTGATGTGTGCAGATATCCCGGGGCGGAGGCTAACCCGTGCGCCCGGCCAGACCAAGGCAGAAAAATGCTGGGAACTCGGGAGTCGCGTCCAAGCCGCGCTTGGGCTAGAGGCGTGTCCATGTCAATACGAAGGCTGCCAAACGCCCTGATAAACCGGATCGCAGCAGGCGAAGTGGTGGAAAGACCAGCCAGTGCGTTGAAGGAGCTGGTCGAGAACGCGATCGACGCCGGCGCGGACCGCATTTCCATCGCGCTGACCGATGGCGGACTGGCCGGGATCGAGGTGATCGACAATGGTTGTGGCATGGCGGCGGACGAGATCGCGCTGGCGCTCGAACGGCATGCCACGTCGAAGCTGCCCGATGATGCGATCGAGCTCGTGACCACCATGGGCTTTCGCGGCGAGGCTTTGCCCAGCATCGCCAGCGTCGCGCGCCTCTCGATCGCCAGCCGCACCGCCACAGGCGATGGCTGGCGGCGCGTGGTCGATCATGGCGATGTGGTGGAAGATGGCCCCGCATCGCTGCCGCCCGGCACGCGCATCCGCGTCGACAGCCTGTTCGCGCGCGTGCCCGCGCGGCGCAAGTTCCTGCGGTCTGCGCGCAGCGAATATGCCGCGTGCAGCGATGTGGTGAAGCGGCTGGCCATGGCGCGACCCGACATCGCTTTCAGCCTCGAATCGGATGGACGGCGGGTGTTCTCGGTCCAGCCGGGCGAGGCGCGGCTGACGCGCATCGCTTCGCTCACCGCGCGGACCTTGGCGGATAATGCGGTACTGCTCGACTTCGAGCGCGAGGGCGTCAGGCTCACCGGCGTGGCAGGGCTGCCGACCTATAATCGCGGGGTGGCCGACCACCAGTTCCTGTTCGTCAACGCCCGGCCCGTGCGCGACCGGCTGCTCATCGGCGCGGTGCGCGCCGCCTATGCCGAGATGCTCGCGCGCGACCGGCACCCGGTGGTCGCGCTGTTCCTCGAGGTTGCGCCGCAGGATGTCGATGTCAACGTCCATCCCGCCAAGACCGAGGTGCGCTTTCGCGATGCGGCGATGGTGCGCGGGATGATCGTCTCAGGGTTGAGGCGCGCGCTCGACGAGGGCGGTTTTCGCGCGGTGCAGCGTCCGGCCGAAGGTGCCCTTTCGCGCTGGCAGAGCGAGCCGGTCGCGCCGCCGCCGCTGCGCGATCCGGACATGTTCAGCGCGCCTGCGCCAATGATGGCGGCTGCCCCCCAGCAGGAACCTGTCTGGCTCGCGGCATCGGGCTTCGCCGAGCGCAGCCAGCCGTTCATGGCGGCCGCGCCGATGGGACGCGCCGAGCCGGCCGCGCAGCCGGTGCCAATGGCCGAGCGTTATCCGCTGGGCATCGCGCGCGGGCAGATCGCCAAGACCTATATCGTCGCCGAGGCCGAGGACGGGCTGGTGATCGTCGACCAGCATGCCGCGCACGAGCGGCTGGTGCTCGAACGGATGCGCAAGGCGGCGGACGGGGGCAGGGTGGCGGCGCAGGCGCTGCTGATCCCCGAAGTGGTCGAGATGGACGAGACCGCCTGCGACCGGATCGAGGAGCGCGCGGCCGAGCTTGCCGAATTCGGGCTGGAGGTCGAACGTTTCGGTCCGGCTGCGGTGCTGGTCCGCGCCACGCCTGCGCTGCTGGGGGGCGGCGATGTGCACGGCCTGGTGCAGGATGTGGCCGACGAACTCGCGAGCTTCGATGCTGCGCTGTCGCTCAAGGAGCGGCTCGATCTGGTCGCCTCGACCATGGCCTGTCACGGGTCGGTGCGCGCCGGGCGCGTGCTATCGGTCGCGGAAATGAACGCGCTGCTGCGCGAGATGGAGGTCACCCCGCATTCGGGCCAGTGCAACCATGGCCGCCCGACCTGGGTCAAGCTGGCGCATGGCGATATCGAACGGCTTTTCGGCCGGAAATAGCCTTTAACGGCGCCCGAACGGCGGCGGGCTACCGCCCAGCTGCTCGACCATCTGGTTGAACTCGTTCAAGCGGATGACGCGTTCGAGCTGGAAGCCGGCACGACCGCCGAGCGACCAGATGAGGTGCGCTTCGATCCGCCCGATGACGGGAAGTCGGACAGTGATGCGCTCGCCCTTGGCCAGCGGCATTTCGCCTTCGGTCATGAAACCGTTCGCGGAAATGTTGACGATATGCGTCTTGATATCGCCCAGATGCCGATGCTCCGCGATCGTCGGATGACTGACGACATGTCGCGCCGCCTGGCGTTTTTCGACGACGGCTAGTTTCGCACCCCTGGACATATTTTCCACCCGTTGAAGCATGTTTGCTGAAGGTCACCTTCGAGCAAATTTACCAACAAAGTGTAAATGGTGCCACCGGTTACTTGGGGCTCGGCATGTCAATCCTCGGCCAGCACAAGTCCATGCTTCTTCTGGCCCAGGCTCACCTTGTCACCGGCTTTAACCATGAATTCAAAGGATTGCACCTTCTCGCCATTAACCCTGACGGCGCCCTCCTCGATCTTGCGCTTGGCTTCCTTGTTCGATGCGGTGAAGCCGAGCGCGGTGTTCGCCTGAACGATCGACATCCCTTCGGCGGGAACGCGGATGCTGGGCAGATCGCCGCCTGCCTGACCCTGTTCGAACGTCGCGCGTGCGGTTTCCGCTGCAGCTTTCGCAGCTTCGGACCCGCGGCACATAGCGGTCGCCGCATCCGCGAGCACCTTCTTGGCTTCGTTGATTTCCGAACCTTGCAGCGCTTCAAGCCTTGCGATCTCGTCGAGCGGCAGGTCGGTGAAAAGCCGCAGGAACCTGCCGACATCGGCATCCTGGGTGTTGCGCCAGAACTGCCAGTAATCATAAGCGGGCAGCGCATCCTCGTTGAGCCAGACCGCACCCTTCTCGGTCTTGCCCATCTTGCCGCCATCGGCGAGTGTGATCAGCGGCGTGGTCACACCATAGACCTCGGTGCCGTCGACACGGCGCGCCAGCTCGATGCCGTTAACGATATTTCCCCATTGATCCGACCCGCCCATCTGCAACCGGCAACCGACGCGGCGCGACAGCTCCAGAAAATCATAGGCCTGAAAGATCATGTAGTTGAACTCGAGAAAGCTCAGCGATTGCTCGCGGTCGAGTCTGAGCTTTACCGAGTCGAAGCTCAGCATCCGGTTGATCGAGAAATGCTGGCCGATGTCGCGCAGGAACGGGATGTATTCGAGCTTGTCGAGCCATTCGGCATTGTCGACCATGATCGCGTCGGTGGGACCGTCGCCAAAGGTCAGGAAGCGCTCGAATACGCGCTTGATCGACGCGACATTCGACGCGATCGTGTCGGTGGTCAGCAGCCGCCGCGCTTCGTCCTTGAAGCTGGGATCGCCGATCTTGCCGGTGCCACCGCCCATGACGACGATCGGCTTGTGCCCGGTCTGCTGCAGGCGGCGCAGCAGCATGATCTGCACCAGCGACCCGACATGCAGCGACGGCGCGGTCGGATCGAACCCGATATAGCCGGGCACGACCTGCTTTGTCGCCAGCGCGTCGAGCGCGGCTGCATCGGTCAGCTGGTGGATATAGCCGCGCGCATCGAGCAGGCGGAGCAGATCGGAGGAATATTGGTTCATGATGGCGGCGCGCTTAGCATCGATAAAGGCAGGCGAAAAGGATGCTTGTCACCCCGGTGCGGGCGAGCAGCGCGCATCGTCGCAAGGGATGATCTCGAACGTGCAGTGCGACAATGCGGGCATGTCGCCCAGCAGCGCGCGATAATGCGCGGGCGGACGCGGGAAATGCGTGGCGAGCGAGACGATCAGCGCAAGGTGCCCGGTGCCGACCTGCCATAGGTGCAGATCGACGACGCGATTGTCGGCATCGGCCTCTATCCGCTGACGGATCTGCTGCGCGATCGCCGGGTTGGCTTCCATGTCGAGCAGCACGCGCGACGACTGGCGCACCAGCCCTGCCGCCCACCACAGGATGACGGCTGCGCCGACGATCCCCATCAGCGGGTCGAGCCAGGCCAGGCCCAGCCACAAGCCGCCGCCCAGTGCGACCAGCGCCAGCACCGAGGTCAGTGCGTCGGTCAGCACGTGGACATAGGCAGCGCGAAGGTTGTGGTCATGATGATGGGCATGATGTGCGTGATCGTGATGGCCGTGATCGTGATGGCCGTGATCATGGTCATGGTCATGATCGTAATGCCCGTTTTCATGGCCATGTTCGTGGCCATGATGGTGCTCGTGCCCGCCAAGCAGGAAGGCGCTGGCCACATTGACCGCCAGGCCGATCACCGTGACGATGATGGCGGCGCGATAGTCGATCGCGACCGGATCGAGCAGCCGGTGCCCCGATTCCCAGACCATAAGCAGCGCGACCACGCCCAGCAGCAGTGCGCTGCTGAACCCGGTGAGCGATCCGACCTTGCCCGTGCCCATCGAGAAGCGCCGGTCATCGGCATGGGTGCGCGCAAAATGATAGGCATAACCTGCAAGACCCAGCGCCGCGACATGGCTGCCCATGTGCCAGCCATCGGCAAGCAGCGCCATCGATCCGGTCCACCAGCCGCCAGCAATCTCGGCGATCATGGTGACAGCGGTCAGCGCAACGACATACCAGGTGCGGCGCTCGCTCTCGTCGGCGCGGGCCCCGGCAAAGACATGATCGTGCGTCAGTTTCTCGAGCGCGGCATCGTGATGCATGGCGACAGTTCCGCAGATGACAGGGGTTTTGCCGGATATGCTTTCCGGCTTGTCCGTCCAAACTGTCAGCAGCGGGCGCTCAGCGCAAGAGCGATGGCGTCAATCCTCGGCCAGAGCCTTGAGAAGCGCGCGTTCGAGCGGATCGAGCGCGCCGTCGGCCTCGACCATCGCCTGCAGCCAGCTGTCCTCTTCTGCGCTGATGCCTTCCTCCATGACCGGCAATGGCGTCGTTGCCGCGGGCCGGGCAGGGGCATCGCCGAGCGACTGGAACATGCGCCCGAAAAAGCTGCCCATTCCGGCCTTGGTATCGGCCATGAACGCATGGAGGCGCATCGCATCCTCGCGGCTCAGCGCACGGAAGCGCTGGTCGGTCATCAGATGCAGCCGCATCGCTTGGACGAACAGCGTCTGCCATTCGGGCGCGTTCTGGCCGGCAAGCGTGGCGTCCTTGATCGCAAACAGCAGTTCGGCCTCTTCGCGGCTGATATGCGCAGGCGCCTGGCCTCCGGTCGCGTAGAGCACGCGGCGGAGCAACCGCACCTCGGTGGTGCCGATGCTGCCCGGCGTCAGACCTCCGCCGCAGCGCGTCGGACCTTCGCCGTTCAGGACGGCGAAGCGGATCTGGTCGAGCGCATAGCGCTTCAGGCGTTCGGGTGCGTTCTCGGCCTTTTCCAACACCTTCACCAGCAGTTCGAGCTCGGCCAGCGTATCGACCCGGCCGTCCTGATCGATCGCCGCGATCAGCCAGTCGGCATTCTCATCGCTGACATAGCCGCGTGGCTCGGCCTGCTCGACGACATAGGCCGTGATGGCCTCGACAAAGAAATCGACCCATTCGCTGCTCGGCGCGCTGCTGGCACGGTTGAGTTCGAACAGGATGGCGGCCTCGTTCGCGCTGATCCGGCCATCGGGCCACACCACGCGGCGCAGTGCGAGCGTCTCGTCCGGCCCAAGCGCGCGGCTCTGGGCGATCATCGCGGATACATCGTCGAGCGGTCTGGTCATGGATTGGCGCTGCCTGCAATTTCGCTTCGCGACAGACACTATCGCACAAGGCTTAAGAGTGGGTAATCAGCAGGGCGATTTCACTCTCCGCGTGGCGGCATCGGAAAGAAGGACGAGGTGCGCGCGATATAGTCGGCATAATCGGGGCGCGTCTTCTTCAGGCCGCGTTCCAGCATCGCGGCGCCGCTCCATTTGACCAGGGTGAAATTGAGGAACAGCGGCCCGATCAGGCTGGCGAGCGCCACGTCCCAGCCGGTCGAGGCGGCGACCAGCCAGATGCCCCACCAGGTGCACGCGTCGCCGAAATAATTGGGATGGCGCGTGTAGCGCCACAGGCCGGTGTTGAGCACCTTGCCCTTGTTGGCCGGGTTTGCACGGAATGTCTCGAGCTGCGCATCGCCGATGGTCTCGAACGCGATGCCGACAAGCGCGATCAGGCATCCGAGCAGCGCCAGAGGTCCCAGCTCGCCTCCGCGCCAGATCCCGACCTGCGCGGGCAGGCAGACCATGAACAGCAGCGGTCCCTGAAGCAGGAAGACCTGCAGCAGCGCGGTCTTGGCAAAGCTCCAGCCCTTTTTATCCTTCGCCGAAGCGATGATCTTGGCATAGCGCGGATCGACGCCATTGCGCCGCCAGCGCACGAACAGGTGAAGCCCCAACCGCAGTCCCCAGATCGCGGTCAGGGCAAGCAGCATCACCGCCACCGGCGAGGCCGCGCCGCTCAGCCAGAAGGTGGTGGCCGCGAGCAGCACCATACCCATCGGCCACACGGCATCGATGAACGATACGTCCTTGATCGCGACGGCAACGCCCCACAGCACGATCATGACGCCGAAAATCAGCACCAGATTGTGCAGCAACAGCGGAATGGCGTCGGTCACGGGGCTCACAGGCGGCTGTCCTTGATGATGTCGGTGCCCGCGCGATCGGGGTGGCGCGGGGTCACGCTCTTGTAGAATTCCATGATCTTCTTCATGTCCTCGGCATAATCGCCGGTGGGCATGATCGCGGGGCCCAGTCCGCCGACCTTGCGGCCATAGTCCATCAGCCCGCAGACCAGCGGCACGCGCGCGGCGAGCGCGATCTGGTAGAAGCCGGTGCGCCACTGGCGGACACTGCCGCGCGTGCCCTCGGGTGCGATGGTCAGCATGAATTCGTCGCGCCGCGCGAATTCCTCGACCATCTGCTGCACCTGGCCGCGATTGTAGCTGCGCTCGACCGGCACGCCCCCCATGTCGCGCATGAACCGACCGAGCGGCCAGCGGAACAGCGAGGTCTTGGCCATGAAATGCGCCTTGATGCCGAGATCGCCGGTCAAGCCGAGGAAGTAGAGGAAATCCCAGTTGCTCGTATGCGGCGCGGCGATGATGACGAAGCGGCGCGGCTCGGGCACCACGCCCTCGGCGCGCCAGCCATGGCTGCGATAGAGCAGCAGCAGCAACCGGCGCACGATGCGGGAAAGAAACGTAGGCGGACGGTCATCGGTGCGCGGTGGCCAAGCGTCGTGCTGGATGTCCATGATCGTATGTGCCTGCCCCCAGTGCTGAACCTGTGCCAGCTACGGGGCAAACACTGCATAAGATGCGGCAGGCTGGCAAATGTTATTGCGCTGATCTGGCGGCGTCATCCCGAATCAAGTCCTCCAATCGCGCAATCAGCCTGGCACTGTCGCCTTGCACGACCAATTGCTTGGCGCGGCCGGTAGCGCCGGATTGCACCGTCACATCGCGTTTGCGAACTTGCAAAGCCGTGCTGATCAGCGCGATCAATTCTGCATTGGCGGCTCCATCGACGGGCGGCGCGGCGATCCGAAGCTGCAAGACCGGCCGCCCATCGGCGTCCTGACCGACGCCCGCCACCATGCTGCGGCTGGCGCGCGGCGTCGCTCGCACAAACAGCAAGACCCCGCCCGGCACGGTGCGCCAGGGCGGGGCCTTGTGATCTTGCGAAGCTTGTGACGCAGGCAGGGGATGTCAGCCCTTGGTTGCGGCGATCCAGCGGTCGATCTTCGCTTCCAATACGCTCATCGGCAGTGCACCGGTGTTGAGCACCTGGTCGTGGAACTCGCGCGGGTCGAATTTCGGGCCCAGTTCCTTTTCGGCCTTGGCCTTCAGCCGCTGGATGGTCAGCGCGCCGATCTTGTAGGCCAGCGCCTGGCTGGGGATCGCGATATAGCGTTCGACCTCGGCGGTCGCGTCGGTCTCGCCCATTGACGAATTGTCGAGCATGTACTTGATCGCCTGTTCGCGGGTCCATCCCTTTGAATGGATGCCGCTGTCGACCACCAGCCGCATCGCGCGCAGCATCTCGTCGTCGAGATGACCGAAGCGCTGATACGGATCGGTGAACAGCCCCATCGGATAGCCCAGCTTCTCCGCATAGAGCGCCCAGCCTTCGGCATAGGCGGTGTTGCCGCCGAAGCGCATGAACGCGGGTAGCGCCTCGTTTTCCTGTGCCAGGCTGATCTGGAAATGATGACCCGGCGCGCCCTCGTGCAGGTACAAGGTGGTCATGCCCGGGGTGGTGCGGCTGGGCAGGTCATAGGCGTTGAAATAGAAAATGCCCGGGCGGGACCCATCGGGATTGCCCGACTGATAGCTGCCGCCCGCCTCGAACTTCTCGCGGAATTCCTCATAGGGGCGGATTTCCAGCGGGGTCTTGGGCAGCACCTTGAACTGGGTCGAAATGACCGCATCGACCTTCTTGCCGATATCGTAATAGCCCTGGGTCAGCGCCTCGCGGGTCGGCATCTTGAACTTCGGGTCGGTGCGCAGATAGTTGAAGAATTCCGGCAGCGTGCCCTTGAAACCGACCTCGGTCTTGATCGCTTCCATCTCGGTCAGGATGCGCTTGACTTCGCTCAGCCCCAGATTGTGGACCTCATCTGCAGTCAGGGGCAGGGTGGTGGTCTGCTCGATCAGATAGGCGTAAAGCTTGTCGCCGCCCTTCATGTACTTGAGGCCGACGCCCTCGCGTGCATCCTTCAGATACTCGTTGGCGAGATAATCGCGCAGCCGCTTGTAGGCCGGATAGATGTCGTCGGTGATCGTCTTGGCATAGGCTTCGGTGAAACGCGCCTTGTCCGCCTCGCTGAAATCGGCCGGAAACTGCTTCACCGGGCCGAAATAGGGGGATTCCTCGGGCTTCTGCGCGAGCTGCGTGTCGAGCTGCTCGATCACGTTGCGGATGGTGAGCTTGGTCTCGACCACGCCCGAGGCCTGGCCCTGCCTGAACCGCTCGATCGAGCGATCGAGCAGGGTCACGAACTCCTTGTGACGCTTCAGGTTGTTCTCGTAATCGGCGACGGTCTTGAACGGCGCAGTTCCGGTGCCCGATGCGAAATTCGGGTAGAATGTGTGAAAGCCGAAAAAGTGGTTGATCGGCCGGACCACCGTCAGCGGCAGATAGTCGGCGGACAGACCCTTGATCGTATCCTTCTGGTTGCGCTCGAAAATGTCATAGGCCAGCTGATTGGTTGCGGTCAGCTTGGCCCGATCGATCTTCGCCAGCGCTGCCAGATTGTCCTCGGCCGCCTTGCGTTCGCCATCGAAATAAGCGTCGGTGACATAATCGCCGAGCCGATCGGCATAGCGGGTATCGCCGCGGAAGAGGCCGTTGAGCGGGTTGCGCTTCAGGCTCGCTTCGTCGTCGGCGGCAAACAGCGCGGTCAGCCGCGCATCCTCCGATTGCGGGGCAGCCTGGGTCGCGTTTTGCGCGAGCACGGGCGTGGTTGCGAGCGGCGCGGCAAGCGCGGCACTGGCCAGCAACAGCATGGTCTGGCGGAAGGATGGCATGTGAAGAAATTCCCCGTTTGTATGAGCGCGCCATCGGCCCCTGACTTGGGACGGGAGCGTATACGATGCCGCTAACACGCGATTAACCGTGCGGCAATCGTGCCGTTATCCGCTGGTCGAACCGGAGCTAGCGTTCGTGGAAAGCCAGCACGGAAAAGCGCGATGAATTGATGCGCTCGATTAACATGGATCAACTTATCGATGAAACTTTATGCCACGCCAATGGTTTGATGTCCCAGAAGCCGACCGGATTGGCCCGGTCCCCAGGAAGATGACAACGCTATCACCATGACTGCCCGTATCCTCATCATTGAAGACGAATTCCTCGTCGCGCTCGACATGCAGGTCGGGCTCGAGGATGCAGGTTATGAGGTCGTTGGCGTCGGCGATGACTGGAAATCGGCGATGCGCCTGGCTGAACGGGCGCCGACTGTCGCCCTGGTCGATATCAACCTGTGCGATGGCGCGACCGGCCCTTCGATCGGTGCCTGGCTCGGCAAGGAGATCGGCTGCACGGTGATTTTCGTGACGGCCAACCCGCGCCAGATCGATGTCCCGATCCCCGGCGCGCTGGGCGTGATGATCAAGCCCGCGGACAGCCGCCAGGTCGTTGAAGCCGTCGATTTTGCGCTGGCCGCGCGCGATGGCGGGCCGACGCCGACGCCGCCTGCGGGGCTGACGCTGCTTTCACACTGATATCCGTCGGGATCGGCGTACCAGGCGTCGCAAGTCAGACCGGCGCTCCCTCGGCGCGCTTCAGCCTGCCAGCCGAAACGCGCATGTCGACGCGCAGCCCCTGTGGCAGCCAATGACGCTCGATTGAGCCCGCAAGCTGCTGCGTGATCGCAAGCTGAACGAGGCGCGTACCGAACCCGGTCGCTGCCGGCTCTCCCGCCACTGCGGGGCCATCCGTCTCGATCCAGTTGATCGAGACCATATCGTCATCCTGCGCGACCTGGATCGCAACCGAACCTGTGACTGATGACAAGGCGCCGTATTTCGCGGAATTGGTGGCGAGCTCATGGAATACCAGCGCGATGGGGGTGGCGCTGCGGTCGTCGATTTGAGGGTCGTCGCCGCAGATTGTCAGCCGTCCTTCGCCCAGGGCGGGATAGGCCGCCAGGATTTCGGTGAGCAAGCCGCTGAGCGAGGATTCGATGGTGACAGGGCGCGACTGTTCGCTGTGGGGCCGGGCGAATTCGTGCGCGCGCCCCAGCGCGGCGATTCGATCCTGCAATTCCGAAGCCATCGGTCGCAATTCCGGGTTCTGCCGCGCCGACATGCCGATCAGGCCGTTGATGACCGCAAAGATATTCTTGATCCGGTGGCTCAGTTCCCGGCTGAGCACCTCGTTTTCCTCGGCGATCATCTTGGATTGATGGATATCGGTGCAGGTTCCGATCCAGCGGACGATCTCGCCCTTGGCATTGCGCAACGGGAGCGCGCGGCCCAGCGTCCAGCGATATTCGCCGCTATGGTGGCGCAGCCTATAGTTCACCTCATAAGGTTCGCCGGTGGCCAGCGAATGCCGCCAGATGCTCCACGCATGGTCCTGGTCGTCGGGATGGAACATACCGTTCCAGCCCTCGCCGTCGGTCGATCCGGCGGGAACGCCGGTGAACTCGTACCAGCGAGCGTTATAATAGTCGTGATAGCCATCGGGCAGGGTCGACCACACCATCTGCGGCATCGCGTCGGTCAGGATGCGGAACGCGGAGTTCATCCGTTGCAGCGTGTCGCGGGCATCGACGACCCCGTTCTCTCCGTTGTCAGCGCCGTTGGCGCGAGTAACCTTGAAGGCGTGGGCGAGAAAGTCGAGTTCAGACATCGATCAGCTTTCTAGCGGACCGACCCGCCAAAGTGCAATTTGGGTGCCTCGACTATCCTCGAGGCGATGGGAACCAGCTGGAATCGAGCGCACTAAAGCGATCTACGAACCGGGCGAGCTCGATCAGCTTCGGCTCGTCAACCAATGTGACGGTGCTGCGGTTCCGTGTGATCAGTTTTTCTTCGGTCATTTGCCGGATCAGCCGATTGACGTGCACCTGGGTCAGTCCGACCGCATCGCCGAGATCGCTCTGGGTCAGCGGAATGCGGATTACCGAATTGTGCTGCCCGCTGACGGCGCGCATCCGCGCGGCGATCGACAGGAACAGGTTGGCAAGCCGCGCCTTGCCCTCGCTGCGCCCCAGGGCGCGCAACCGGTCGTACAGGTCAATGCTTTCCATCTGGCTGATCGAGAAGAACAAGGCGGCAAGGCGCGGATGCTCGATGAACGTCTCGCCCAGCGCGCGGCGCGGGAAGCGGCATGCCACCATGTCGGTCGCCGCGACGATGCTCGACGGCGCATCGCGAAACGCGATGCCGGACGCGCCGATCATGTCCCCCGAAAAGTGAAAGCGCAGGATCTGTCGCTTGCCCGCGGGCAGCCTGCTTTCCGAAAGCGCCCAGCCTTGATGCACGATCAGCAGCTCGGAAAGATCATCGCCTTCCTGCCAAAGCATGCTGCCCGACGGATAGTCGCGAGGCTCGCGCTCGAGGCTGGCGACAGCCTTTTTCTCGGTGGGGGTAAGGTCAAGATAACGGTTCAGCCGGACAACGAAACAACTGTCTGACATGGTCGGGCTCCTGCAGATAGGGGCGTCCAGCCGACCCGCCGAACCGCCCCGTCAATTCAACCTGGTCTCATACTCGGCACGCGTGCTTTTAGGCGTGCAGCTACAAATATCCAGCAAAATCAAGTTATTAACATATGTTATATTTGCGATGACTCCCGCAAAAACCAGGTACGCGCCAGCAGGGTAAATGATCCTGAAAATCAGCCATTGCGTGTCGCGGCCAATTCCATAGACTTGACGCAAACGTAAATTCAGAAACGAGAGGATCGCTTGCCCATGCTCACCGAGAGCCCGACCAGCCCCGTCGCCGCCAGCCAAAGCTGGAGCGCGCCGGAAGGCTGGCCCGCCCTGTCGCTGAAACAGATCGAGGCGATGCTGTGCGCGCCCGGCCAGCCGTTCGAGATGGAGACGGTTGAGGTCGAGGGCGTGCCCACGCGTTGCTGGAAGAACGCGCCGCCAAGCCTGGCCGCGCTGGCGCAGATCGCGCGCAGCCATGGCGACAAGACCTTCCTGGTCTATGAGGGCGAGCGGGTCAGCTATGACGCCTGGTTCCGCGCGACCGCTACGCTCGCGCAGCATCTGCAGTCGGCAGGCATCGGCAAGGGAGACCGTGTAGCGCTGGCGATGCGCAACCTGCCCGAATGGCCGGTGGCCTTTTTCGCGATCGTCAGCATCGGCGCAATCGCGGTGCCGCTCAATGCCTGGTGGACCGGGCAGGAACTGGCGTACGGCCTCAAGGACTCGGGCGCAAAGCTGCTGATCGCCGATGCCGAGCGGCTGGATCGCATCGCGCCGCATCTCGCTGAACTGGACGCGCTCCAAGCGATGCTGATCAGCCGGAGCCAGGGCGAACTGGGGCATGGGGCCAAGGCGCTGGAGGACGTGATCGGCGCGCCGCCCGCCTATGCCGAGCTGGCCCCGGCCGAGCTTCCGCCAGTCGAAATCGCGCCCGACGATGCGGCGACGATCTTCTACACTTCGGGCACCACCGGCAATCCCAAGGGTGCGCTCGGCAGCCATCGCAACATGACAACCAATATCATGACCACGGCCTATGCCGGGGTACGATCCTCGCTGCGCCGGGGCGAGGCGCCGCCCGCGCCCGAGCCTGCGGTGATGCTCACCGTCATCCCGCTCTTCCACGTCACCGCGTGCAGCGCGGGCATGACCGGGGTAATGTTCGCCGGATCGACCCTTGTGTTCATGCACAAATGGGATGCGACGCGCGCGCTGGAGATTATCGAGCGCGAGAAGGTCACCGCGACCGGCGGCGTGCCGACCATCGCCTGGCAGCTGATCGAGCACCCGGAACGCGACAAGTACGATCTGTCCTCGCTCAAGTCGATTTCCTATGGCGGCGCGCCGTCCGCGCCCGAGCTGGTGCGCAAGATTCGCGAGGTGTTCGGCGCACTGCCCGGCAATGGCTGGGGCATGACCGAGACGATGGCGACCGTGACCAGCCACACGGCCGAGGATTATCTCAACCGTCCTGACAGCTGCGGCCCTGCAGTGCCGGTAAGCGACCTGAAGATCATGGACGCCGATGGCCAGACCGAACTGCCCGTGGGGCAGGTGGGCGAGCTCTGGGCGCGGGGCCCTCAGATCGTGAAAGGCTATTGGAACAAGCCCGAGGCGACAGCGGCGACCTTTGTCGATGGCTGGGTGCGCACCGGCGACCTGGCGCGGCTGGACGAGGAGGGCTTTTGCTATATCGTCGATCGCGCCAAGGACATGATCATCCGCGGCGGCGAGAATATCTACTCGTCCGAGGTCGAGAACGTGCTCTATGACCACCCTGCGGTGACCGACGCAGCGCTGATCGGCCTGCCGCATCGTACCCTGGGTGAGGAGCCGGCCGCGGTGGTGCATCTCGCCCCCGGTGCCGAGGCGAGCGAGGCGGAGCTCCAGGCCTGGGTGCGCGAGCGGCTCGCCGCGTTCAAGGTGCCGGTGCGGATCGTATTCTGCAAGGAGACGCTGCCGCGTAACGCGAACGGCAAGATCCTGAAGAAGGACCTGGCAGGGCTGTTTGGCTGACGTCCCGCGTCCGGGCTCTGGCGGCAGAGCCCGGACAAATCATCAGGCGAAGACGCTGGCGAGTTCGTCAGTATCAGGGCCTTCTTTCGTCCCCCTCAACTCTGCATAAATCGCCGCACTACCAGCAGCGGCCATTGCCGCGTTGATCGCGAAGGTAACCCCTGTGGCGATAAATTCGCCAAGCCCGCCGAGCATCATCAAGAGCCCGCTGAAAAGGGTGACGATGCCCGAGAAAATCCAATAGACCCAGATGAGTACTGTGATCTTGGACCGCGCATCGCATGTCAGTTGCCTGCTTCGACGCAAGGCTCCCAGAACGCTGACTTTTTCTATGGCCTTGGCGGGAAGAGCTACAATCCAGAGGACGTACAGAACGTGCAGGACAATTACGGCGACGCCCAAGCCCAGGATCACCCCAAACCCAAAACCCCAGGCCCATTCTTCTTGCCTCTCGGCACCAAAGGCCCACGGCAGGAAGATACCGGTTCCGGGAATCAGGATGGCAATGACCGCCAGCAGCACCAAAGCTAAGGTTCCGGCCAGTGCAATGCTTCCAGGAACCTGCCTGACCGCACCCTTTACGGTATAGCGAAGATCGGCGGAGCCCCCCGTCGCCGTTCGCATCGCGATGATCGCCACCAGCGCCTGCAAAGGGGCGAACAGGACGATGACCACGATCGCCGTGATGCCCATCCACAGCATTTCCTGAGCGGGCACCGCTGCGATATCGCTCGATCCGTTGCGCCCAAAAACCTTGATCGCTGCCAGTGGCAAGCCAAAGAAAACTAGCGAAGCGCCGAATACGAGCCCTAAATTGTGGAAAATCAGACGGAATGTGCTGGAAATTACATTGCCCATACTGAAATTGCGGCGCTGGCTGTCCATATTTCATGCATCCGAATTCTGTGTTGTAGGGGCGTTATACCAGTTCTGGGCATAAAACAGCGTTAATGCGCGAAACCCAGTGCGACACTGCCAAATCGCCTTGCTCCGTTTCCCGGCATCTGCAATCACCGGATACGTGACCGCTGGCCCCATCCTTGATGCACCCCGCCGCGAAGGCTTTGATGCGGCCTATGAGCAGGTGCGCGGGGACGCCAGCATTCAGTTCGCCCCCGAATTCGCAAAGCCCGCCGATCCGCCGCCGCAATGGTGGGAGGATGTCTCGCGCTGGCTAGCCAAGTTACTCGAACCGATTGCCCAGGCTCTGGCTGCCGCCTGGCCGTGGCTCAGCAAGCTGCTTCTGGTGGCGCTGGTCGTCGGCGTGCTGGCGTTGCTGTGGGTGATCCTCGCCCCCTATATCGCCGACTGGCGCGAGCGGCGCGGCGCGGCCCAGCCCGATTGGGTGCCCGATCAGGCAGTGGCGCGACAGTTGCTGGAAGAAGCCGATGCGTTGGCGGCGCAAGGGCGCTTTGGTGAGGCGGCGCATCTGCTGCTGTACCGATCCATCGAGGATATTGCCGCCCGCTGTCCCGAGCTGTTGCGCCCATCCACGACCACGCGCGAGATCGGCGCGTTCGATGCGCTGTCGCAGCGCGCGCGCCAGGCGTTCGGCGTGATCGCAGGCCATGTCGAAGCGAGCTTCTTCGCGCGCCGCCCGCTCGATCGCAGCGCATGGGATAGTTCGCGCGAAGCCTATCGCGCCTTTGCGCTGGACGGCGGCTGAAATGGCGACAGAAACCAGCGCCAACCCTTTTGCACGCGGCACGGTGCTGCTGATGTTCGCGATCGGTTTCGCTGCCTTCATCGCGCTGCTCTACGCGCTGGGCGCGGGCGGTGCGCTCAGATCGGGCAATAACGGCCAGGCGCATGGCGCTTCGTCGAGCCTGGTAGGCTATTCGGCGCTGGCGCATCTGCTTGAAGAGACCGGGACCAGGGTCAGCTATGGCCGCAACCCTGCCGCGCTCTCGCAGCAGGATTTGCTGATCGTCACGCCGCAGCTGAGCAGCGAGCCTGAAGAATTGCAGGCCATGGTGGAACAGCGCGCCTTCACCGGGCCGACGATCATCATCCTGCCCAAATGGCAGGTGACGCCGCTCGATGGGATGCAGCGGGGCTGGGTCCAGCTTGATTCGCCTTTCCCAGCGCTTCAGGCGCCGCAGGTGCTGGCTCGGCTGGTCGCCGTGAAGACCCGGATCGAAGGCGTCGACAGTCGATTTGCTTCGATGCTGTTCGTCCAGCCCGACAGTGCCGATCAGAAGAACGCGATGCTCCAACAGGCGCTCAAGTCGCGCGTCACGATCAGCGGCGACAAGCTCAAGACCGTGCTCGCCGATGCTGAGACGGGCGCGGCGCGGGTGGCGGTGATCGACGATGGCGGCTGGTATCCCTCGCTCGATCCCGATGCGCCCGATGAGGCGCCGCAAGCGCCCGGCATCCAGCAGGGCCGCTATCCGGTGGTCATCGTCGCCGATGCGGACCTGATGAACAATCTGGGCCTCGCCAACCGCAAGACGGCCGAACAGGCGCTGAACATCATCGATTCGGCCTGGTCCGGCGGCGGGGAGGGCGTGGTGTTCGACCTGACCCAGAACGGCCTCGGCGCCTCGGAGAACCTGCTTTCGGTCGCGTTTCGTCCGCCCTTTGTCGGCGCGGTGGCGAGCCTGGTGTTGGCGGCGATCGCCTTTGCCTGGATGGCGTTCTTCCGCTTCGGCCCGTCGCTCTCCGAAGAACGGCCGTTCGGCTTTGGCAAGACGGCGCTCGTCAAGGGCAGCGCGTCTCTGGTGCGCAGGCTGGGGCGCGATCACCTTATCGGACCGGCCTATGCCGATCTGCTGCGCGACAGGGCGGCGCGCGCGCTGGGTCTGCCGTCGGCGCTGCCGGCGGAGCAGGTCGATGCGCGACTGTCCCTCGTGCCCGCGGATAGCGACGGGCGCGATTACGAGACCCTCATTGCAAATTTGCGAAGCGCGCGCGACCGTCCGGCCATCGCGGCCGCAGCGCGCGCCTTCTATCGCTGGAAAAAGGAAAGAATGGGATGAACCTGGCCGATATCAACGCATTGGGGGATCGTATCCGCGCAGAGATGGCCAAGGCGATCATCGGCCAGGACGAGATTATCGATCATCTGCTGATCGCGCTGCTCTCGAACGGCCATGTTCTGCTCGAAGGCCCGCCGGGGACCGCCAAGACCTTCATGGCGCAGTGCTTTGCCGCGTGCTTGTCGCTCGATTACGGGCGCATCCAGTTTACGCCCGATCTGATGCCGGGGGATATTGTCGGCTCCAACCTGTTCAACTTCCAGACCAGCCAGTTCACGCTGACGCGCGGGCCGATCTTCACCGATCTGCTGCTGGCCGACGAAATCAACCGCACCCCGCCCAAGACCCAGGCGGCGCTTCTGGAAGCGATGCAGGAACGCAGCGTCACGCTCGACGGTACGCGGCACCCGCTGTCCTCGCATTTCATGGTGGTGGCGACGCAAAACCCGATCGAGCAGCAGGGCGTCTACCCGCTGCCCGAAGCGCAGCTCGATCGCTTCCTGTTCAAGCTGCTGGTCGGCTATCCCGATGCGGACGAAGAGGCGCGGATCGTCGCCGAATATGGCAAGCGCAGCGGCGTGCAGCGGCCCGATGCCTTTGCCATCCAGCCTCAGGTGACGCCCGATGCGTTGAGTGCAGCGCGCGCCGCCGTCAGCGAGGTCAAGCTGGTCGAAGAGGTCGTCGCCTATATCGTGCGGCTGGTGCGCGCGACGCGCGAAACCGCCGATTTCGAGAGCGGCGCTTCTCCGCGCGCGGCGATCATGCTTGCCAATGCGGCGCGCGCGCGGGCAGCGCTGCAGGGGCGCGATTATGTGATCCCCGATGACGTCAAGCAGCTCGCTGCCTCGGTGCTGCGTCATCGCACCTTGCTGTCGCCCGCCGCCGAGATCGAAGGTCGCCGGGTGGAGACCATCGTCGCCGATCTGGTCGAACGCACCGAGGCGCCGCGTTGATCGGAGCCTATCCCACCTTGCGCGCGGGCCTGCTGATCGCGGGCGGGGCGCCGCTGGCGATTCTGCTGGCGGCGTTCGCGCCCGGGTTGTGGCCGCTCGGCCCGGCCTGGTCGGGCGCGGTGCTGCTGCTCGCGCTGCTCGATGCGCTGATCGCGGGCAAGGCACGGCATGTCGAACTGATCGTGCCGGCCAGCAGCGAACTGGGGAGCGAGGTGCGGATCGCGATCGAGGCCGAACTGGCCGCGCAGGTGCCGATCGCGCGCGCCGAGGCGAGCCTGGCGGTGACCAGCCGGATCGTGCCCGGCGGCAGGGGCTTTGCAAGTTTGCAAAGATCGGGACCGGAGGCCGCGCTGCGCGGCGAATTCGCGCTGTCGCCGGTGCGGCGCGGCGCGCTGGAGATCGAGCGGCTATGGCTGCGCTGGCAGGGGCCGCTGGGTCTGGGCTGGCGGCAGGACGTGCGCCCGAGCGGAGAGACCATCGCCATCCTGCCCGATATCGCGGCGGTGCGCGCGCCCGCTTTGCAGGTTTTCATCAAGGAGGCGATCTACGGCATCCTGGCGCGCCAGATCCGCGGCGAGGGGAGCGAGTTCGAGGCTCTGGTCGAATATCAGCCCGGCTTCGACCGCCGTTCGATCGACTGGAAAAGTTCGGCGCGCCATTCTAAGCTGCTCGCGCGCGAATATGATACCGAGCGCAACAACCAGATCGTTTTCGCGCTCGATAGCGGATCGGACATGTGCGAGCCGGTCGCGGGCCTGCCGCGCATCGATCGTGCTGTTTCCGCAGCATTGCTGACCAGCTATGTCGCGCTCAAGGCGGGTGATCAGGTGCGGCTGTTTTCCTTTGCTGCCCAGCCCGAGCGCGCGACACCGTTCATTTCCGGGAGCCGCAATTTCTTCCGCCTGCAGTCCGAGGCGGCAGGGATCGACTACCGGTTCGAGGAAAGCAATTACACGCTCGCCTTGTCCACGCTCGCGGCGCAGTTGCAGCGCCGGTCGCTGATCGTGGTGTTCACCGATTTCACCGACCCCACCAGCGCCGAACTGATGCTTGAATCGGTCGGGCGGCTGATCGACCGGCATCTGCTGCTGTTCGTCGCGATGGAGGATGAGGAACTGCTGTCGATCGTCGATCAGGCGCCCGCGACGAGCGAGAAGGTGGCCGAAAGCGTTGCCGCTGCCAGCTTGCTGGCGCAGCGGCGACTGGTCATCACGCGGCTGCGGCACATGGGCATCGATGTGATCGAGGGGCGGCATGACGAGATCGGCACGCGGCTGATGAACGCCTATCTCAAGATCAAGCGCCGCGGGCAGCTGTGAGCGAGGCGGTGATGAAATTCCCGGGCGAAAAGGCGGTCGCGGCCGCCGCGCTGCGCAGCGACCGCTTCCGGCTGGAACGCGAGGGCGACTGGCAGCGGCTCGATGCGATGGTCACCGCCATGGAGAAAGGCAAGCTCCGCAAGCTGTCCGATGACGACGTGCTGGCGCTGCCGGTGCTCTACCGCAACCTGCTGTCCAGCCTGTCGATTGCCCGCGAAAGCTCGCTCGACGCCGGGCTGATCGCCTATCTCGAATCGCTGACGCTGCGCGCCTATTTCATGGTCTATGGCACCCGCACCAGCCTTGGCGGTTGGTGCCGCAGCTTTTTCGGCGGCGGGCTCAGCCGCGCTGTGCGTGCCATCTGGCCCGATCTGCTGGTTGCGCTGGCAGCGATGATGGCAGGTGCCGTACTCGGCTTCTTCCTCGTCGATGCCGAGACCGACTGGTATTTCCGGCTCGTCCCGGCGCAGTTCAGCGATGTCCGTGTGCCTGGCGCCTCGCGCGAGGCGCTGCTGAGCACGCTGTTCGGCGAGACCGATGGCGATGGCCTGGGGGTGTTTGCCGCCTATCTGTTCAGCAATAACGCGCAGGTGGCCATCATGGCCTTCGCGCTAGGTTTCGCCTTCGGGGTACCGTCGATCCTGTTGCTCGTCTACAACATGATCGGGCTCGGCGCGATGGTCTGGCTGTTCGCCTCGCGCGGGCTTGCGGTCGAGTTCATCGGCTGGCTGTCGATCCACGGCACGACCGAATTGCTTGCGATCCTGCTCGCCGGGGCGGCGGGCTTGCATATCGGCCGTGCCCTCGGATTTCCCGGGCAGCGCAGCCATATGGTCGCGCTCAGCCAGGCGGGGCGGACTGCTGCGCAAGTCATGGCGGGTGTTGTCGTGATGCTGATCTGCGCCGGCTTGCTCGAGGGCTTTGGCCGCCAGCTGATTCAGTCGACGGCGATCCGTTATGCCATCGGCTATGGCATCCTGGCGTTGTGGCTCGCCTATTTCTTCGCTTTCCGCCCGAGGCGGGCCTGATGGCGGGCGCTGCCGATCTAGGCCGGACGCGGGGCAGGGATGCGAGGCTTCAGCGCACCCTGATCACGCCCGAGGGCGTCGCGCTCGATGTCCAGGTGGCATCGGCGAGCGCGCGTGCGGGTGCGCTGCTCATCGATCTGGCCGCTCTGTTCGGCATGTATATCGCCTTCATCCTGGCACTCGTGCTGACTGTCTGGATGTTCGAACGCGCCAATCTGCCATCCATACCCGACAGCATCGGCGGCTTTCTCGTGGTGCTGTTCATCATCGGCACGTTTCTCGCGCGGAACGCCTATTTCCTGTATTTTGAGCTGGGCCAGCGCGCGGCGACCTGGGGCAAGCGCGCACTAGGCATTCGCGTCGCTGTGCGTGATGGCGGGCGGCTGACCGCTGAGGCGGTGATCGCGCGCAACCTGCTTCGCGATATCGAGCTGTTCCTGCCGGTGATGTTCATGACGTCGAGCGGAATTCAGGGCTCGCTCAGCGAGTTCGCGGCCTGGGCGGGCCTGTTCTGGGTCGGCAGTTTCGCGCTGTTCCCGCTGCTCAACAAGGATCGGCTGCGCTGCGGCGACCTAATCGCGGGAACCTGGGTGGTGCAGGCGCCAAAGGCGCAGCTGGCGGGACTGGTGGCGACAGGGGTGCCCGAAAATGACCTGATCGCAGCGCTTCCTTCCGATCGCTACCGGTTCACCGAAGCCGAGCTTGCGGTCTATGGCGAATACGAACTGCAGACGCTGGAACAGGTTCTGCGGACGGCCAATGCCGAGTCGATGCAGGCGGTGGCGACGACGATTTGCAGCAAGATCGGCTGGACAGCGCCGGTCGGCGACGAGCGCGCGTTTCTGGAGGCCTATTACACGCAATTGCGCGCCCGGCTGGAACGCGGCATGCGTTTCGGCCGAAGGCGCGCGGACAAGAACAGCTGATGCAGTGCAGGTGTCAGGCGGCGCCGAGCAATCCGGTGACCTGCTCTGCCGTAGGCGGGCGCAAGGTCCGCATCGCCTGTTCGGGATCGCCCAGCATCGACTTGGCGACCTGACGTGCGAAATCGTCAAGCTTTTGCGGAAGCTCGGCAGCCGCTGCGGCCTTGGCAAGGCTCTCCATCGCGCCGCTGGGCGCCGTGGGGCGGTTGATGAGATTGATGACGCCGTCGTTCACCGGCCGTGCGGGGGCAGGGTCGGTATTGCGCGGCGCGACATCATTCGCCTGATAGTTCGGACGGATATAGACCGTCCGCATCGTCGGCGAGCCTGGGGGGTCTGAATTGTTGATCATGGCACGGGGGTCCTGATAGTTTTTCAGGCTGAAGATGCCATGGCCGGCGTTAAGGCGGGCTTGAAGAAACTGGCATGCGCCGCGTTAAGCATATCGCAAAGCCTGGTGGCTATGCCCGACCTGCCGAGAGTCTTGCCCAGGCTAGGTCCGCGAACTCGCATAATAACGGCCGCGTGTCGCGCGGATCAATGATATCCTCGACAGAAAAATGCTCGGCGCTGCGGAACGGGCTGCGCACCTTGTTGAGCCGGGCGCGGATCGCCGCAAGATGCGCCTGAGGATCGGCGCTCGCTTCAAGCTCGGACTTGTAGGCAACCTCCACCCCGCCCTCGATCGGCAGCGATCCCCAGTCGCCGCTGGGCCAGGCAAAGCGATACTGGAAGCGTTCGGCATTCGACATGGCCGAACCCGCGATGCCATAGGCGCGCCGGACGATGACCGAGGCCAGCGGCACCCTGGCACGATAGATTGCGTTCATCGCGTTGACGCCATAGCGGATCGTGCCCGCGCGCTCGGCATCGGCGCCGATCATGAAGCCGGGATTGTCGACCAGATGGATGATCGGAAGGCGGAACTGATCGGCGAGCTTGACGAAGCGTTCGGCCTTTTCGCTGGTTTTCGCCTCCCACGAGCCGCCCAGATAGCTGGGGTCGCTCGCCAGTACGGCGACCGGCCAGCCATTGAGGCGCGCGAATGCGGTAATGACCGCGCGGCCCCAGCGGCGGCCCATCTCGAACACGCTGCCGTGATCGAACACCTGGGCCAGCACGCGGCGCATAGCATAGACCTGGCCCGGATCGCGCGGCACGGCGGAAAGCAGCGCCTCCTCGCACCGGTCCGCAGGATCGTCGCAAGGCGTGCGCGCTGCCAGACTGTCGATCGAGGAAGGAAGATAGCTGAGGAAACGCCGCGCGACAGCAAAGGCTTCGGCCTCGCTCGCCACCTCCTCGTCGACCACGCCGTTGCGGCAATGGATCTCCGTGCCGCCCAGCTGCTCCTTGTCGACCGTCTCGCCGATCGCGGCAGCGACGGCGGGACCGGCGGCAAACAGCTGCGACAGCCCCTTGACCATCACCGAATAATGGCTCGCCACCGTCCGCGCCGCGCCCAGGCCAGCGGTCGGGCCGAGCGCCAGTGCGACCACCGGCACCGTTTCCAGATTGGTGACGATATGCTCCCAACCCGGCACCATCGGCACATAGGTATAACCCATCGTCTCGAGCGTCTTGACCGATCCGCCGCCGCCGGTGCCATCGATCATGCGCACCAGCGGCAGGCGCAGTTCGTGCGCCATCGCCTCGCACTGGACGAACTTGCGGTGCAGCGCCGCATCGGCGGCACCGCCGCGCACCGTGAAATCATCGGCGCTGGCGACGATAGGACGGCCTTCGACATCGCCGCGCCCGAAGATGAAATTGGAGGGAGCGAGATCGACCAGATCGCCCTTTTCATCATAGCTGCCGCGCCCGGCGATCTTGCCGATCTCGCGAAAACTACCCGGGTCGAGCAGTGCGTCGATCCGCGCCCGCGCGTCCATCTTGCCGCGCGCATGCTGCCGCGCGACCTTGTCTTCCCCGCCCATTTTCTCGGCCAGCGCACGGCGCCGGGCAAGCTCGTCGATCTCTTCCTGCCAACTCATGGGGCCGACGCTAGCGCGGCAGCTCCCGCCGGTCACGCACGAATATCAGCCCTTTTTCTTGGCCATCGACTGGACCGCGCCGAGCGTCAGTTTGACATGATCGCGATAGTCCATGTCGTCGTGCACGAAGGTGACACGGCCGTTGGGAGCCACGACCATGCTGGTGCGTCCGGTCATGTTCGGGCGACCCGCAAGTCCGACGCCATAGGCCTGGATCATCGCGGGCGTGGCCTGGGCGACGGTGAACTTGCTCTGGCAGGCCTCGGTCGAGAATTTCTTGAGCTCGTCGATCCCGTCCGCCGACAGGCCAATCACGGTCGCGCCCGCCTTCTTGAAGTCCGCCATGCGCGTGGCGAACTCATGCGCCTCGGCGGTGCAGCCGCTGGTGAAGGCCTTGGGGAAGAAATACAGGACAACCGGGCCCTTTTTCAGCTCGCTGGCGAGGCTGAGCTTGTAGGCCTTGCCCGCTTTTGCCCCGGTAGTGGTGAACATCGGGGCCTTGCCGCCGATCGCGATCTTGCCGGCGTCCGCAGCCAGGGCAGGGGCCTCGGCCAGTATCGCAGCAGAGCCGGTGGCGAGGGCAAGAGCGGAAAGCGAAATTGCAAATGCGCGCATGTTGAAAAACCCCTTTGATCGTGATGGCGGCAACTTAGGGAGCATGTGCCGAGTTTCCACCCGGTCAGGCAAATTCGCGTGCAATATCCTCGGGACCCGGGCCGGCGAGCTGGCGATAGATGCCGGCATAGACGCACACCATCAGCACGGTCAGCAGCATGCTGATCACCGCGTCGACCAGGGTGACCAGCGTCCCGGCAATTTCGCCGTCAAGAGCCAGCCGGATGACGATGCCGAACACCGTGACGCTGGTGATATAGACGAAGAATGCTGTCACCGCGACGACCAGCAGGAAGACCAAGATGCGCCCGCTATTGTTCTTGGTGAGCGCCCAGGATCGGCGCATCGGCGCGATGATCGTGTGGGCGCGCTCGGCCACCATCACCGGTCCTGCGACGATCAGCTTCACGAAGATGTAGATCCCCGGCAGAATGAATGCCAGCGAGCCGAGAAACGTCAGCACGCCGCTCAGCACGCCCATCGCATAATAGGGCAGGATGATCGAAAATCCGCGCCGCATCGCCTCGCTGACGCTGGGGCGACTGGGATCGAGCATCAGCACCAGCATGACGATGGTGGCAAAACCGTTCAACAGCCCGATAAGGATGATCCAGCCGAAATTCTCCTGGTAGAAACTTTGCATGTTCGCATAGATCGTCGTCAGATCCGCATCGGGCGGGCTTTGCGGCGGCGGCACGAACATGGCAAAAGCCAGGCCGGGCAGCAGGATGAACACCCCCGCCACGCTGAGCAGGAGTTCGCGATGCGTCCGGAAAAGCTGCATCACGTCGTTCCAGCAGCCGGAAAGATCGAGCTTGCGTGTCATGGCGGGATTGGCCTCACTGGCTAAAGCGACTAAAGGCCTGCGCTAAACGCCGTACGGATGCTGCGCAAGGCATTTGCCGCACCATCCGTCGCGTCAATGGGCAGGACATATGGCACCAGGCTTGAGCGATGTCGAAACCGGGGCGATCGCAGCCCCCGAATGGCGCGTGTCGTCCGGGCTGACGCCTTATCCCGAAGCGTTGGCCGAGATGGAGGCGCGCAACCAGGCGATCGAGCGCGGCGAGGCGGGCGAACTGCTCTGGCTGCTGGAGCACCCGCCGCTCTACACGGCAGGCACCAGTGCCGATCCGGCCGAGCTGCTGAGCCGGCAATTCCCGGTCTTCGATACGGGGCGCGGCGGGCGCTATACGTATCACGGGCCGGGCCAGCGCGTCGGCTATGTGCTGCTTGATCTGCGTCGGCGCGGCAAGGACGTGCGCTGTTTCGTCCATGCGGTCGAGGGCTGGGTGATCGCGGCGCTGGCGGATCTGGGCGTGTCGGCGCGCCGGGCCGAGGGGCGCGTCGGCATCTGGACCGACAATCGGCTTGGGCAGGAGGCCAAGATCGGCGCGATCGGCGTCCGCGTGCGCCGCTGGGTGACGATGCACGGCTTCGCGGTCAACGTGAACCCGGATCTCGCGCATTTCGGCGGGATCGTACCGTGCGGAATCGCCGAATATCCGGTGACTAGCCTGGCTGATCTGGGCGTCGATGCATCGATGGCCGATCTGGACGCCGCGCTCGCGCGCCACACAGAGGCGTTCCTTGCAGGACTGGGCGGCGCGTGCCAAAGCGGTGCCGAAGGAAAGGGTAGGGAATGACGCTGAAGCCTGCAATCATCGGTATCGTGCTGGCAGCGCTCGCGCTGACGGCCTGCGACCAGAAAACGGCCGACAAGACGGCCGTCGCGCAGGGCAGCACGCCCGAAGGCACGATCAGCGACGAGCTGCCCGATCTGGATCTGCTGCCCAACGACGCGCCGCTCGCCGATCCATCGGACCTGCCACCGGTTCCGGGTGTTGCCGCGCCGGTCGCACCGGCGGCGGTGGATGCGGAAGCTGAGCCTGCCGAGAGACCCAGGCCAGCACCACCGGCGCCCAGGCCTGCCGAACCGGAGCTCGAAGGCTCGATCGCGGAGTAAATCCGCGACGTTTTGCCGTCACCCCCGCGCAGGCGGGGGGCCCGCTACTGTGTCAGCGACTGCGCAAAAGCGGAATCCCCGCGAGCGCGGGAATGCACGGTGCTTCAAGCCGCGTACACGGTTCCGTCGGTCAGCCCGGCATCGGCAAAACCCTGTTTGCGCAGGCGGCAACTGTCGCACAAGCCGCAGGCGCGGCCATCGGGCAGCGGGTCGTAGCAGGACCAGCTCATCGCCGGATCGAGCCCCAGTCGCACCGCTTCGGCCGCGATCTCGGCCTTGCCCAGATATTGCAGCGGCGCATGGATGGTGAACGGTTCGCCCTGATCGCCCGCCTTGGTGGCAAGGTCCGCCAGCCGTTCGAAGCCCTGGATGAATTCGGGACGGCAATCGGGATAGCCCGAATAGTCGAGCGCGTTGACGCCGATGAAGATGTCGCGCGCACCCAGCGCCTCGGCCCAGCCGAGCGTCAGCGAGAGGAAGATGAGGTTGCGCGCGGGCACGTAGGTCACCGGAATGTCCTGGCCCACGCCCGTCTTCGGCACGTCGATATCGTCGGTAAGCGCCGATCCACCGAACTGGCGCAGATCGAGCGGCAGCACGATATGCCGTACCGCGCCGATATGTGCCGCAATCGTGCGCGCAGCTTCGATTTCCACCCGATGACGCTGGTTGTAATCGATGGTCAGCGCAGCGACGTCAAAGCCCTGCTCCTTGGCTCGGGCGGCAGAGACCATGGAGTCCAGGCCGCCGGAAAGCAGCACGACAGCGGTTTTTCGCAGATCAGTCATGCCTCGCGCATATTGCGCCGCCGCGGTGCGGGCAATTCAAAAAAAATCGGGCCGCGCGGACAGGTCCGGCGGCCCAGTGAGGTCTCTCGACCTGAATGGAGGAAAGCGTACCGAGTCCGGCACGCGACGGTCATAACCCGGCGATGGTTAAGAAATGGTGCAGCCGCGCTAACGATCAGCCGTCACAGGCGCCGGCATAACGGCCTTCCATGGCGAAGGCGAAGGGCGAGTTCTGCGCAATACCCTGCGAGTCGATCTGGATCAGCCCGCGGCCTTCATATTTGATCGTGGTGCGGCCCGATCCGCCGCCGGGGCAGCGATAGGTCACGGTTACCTCATCGGGAAGGTCCGAAACGACGAAGCGGCTGCATTGCTGGTCGCGGTGCCGCAGCTGCAGCAGCTTGCGCAGATCGCGCACGCACAGCTTGTCGCTGGCATCGGTGCTGCCACGTTCCTTCAGGTTCCACAAGCCCGGTTGCAGCTTGCCGAGCATCGCCAGTTCGGGCGCTTCGGCGCGCGTGGAAACCGAGGCAAGCCCCAGCGCGATGGCGGGCACGACAAGCAGTTTGAAAAGGGTGGGGGAAGCATTCATTCGGGTAAACCCTGTCGTTGGCTCCTGCCGTTCAGCGCGGCAGGCACAGTCAATGGCGTGCGACCCGATTCAGGTTTCTTGCCCCAGGCAATGCAACAGTCTTAGCCCGCGATGATGGCAAAATCATCCGATAATTGTGGCGGGTTTGCGACGCAGATGATGCGTCGATCAGCCTGCAGGCGTGACCGGCTCGATATGGAAGATGCGCGAACAAAACGCGCAATCGACCGCGATCGTGCCGCTCTCGCCGACCATCTCGGCCTGTTCCTCAGCCGGGAAACGGCCGATGACATCGCGGATATGGTCGATATTGCAGCGGCAGCCCTTGACCAGCGGCGCGCCATCGACCGTGCGGACCTCGTCCTCCTCGTGGAATAGCCGCCACAGGATATCGCGACCGCTCAAGTTGGGGTCGAGCATCTCGCCATGGCTGAGCGTCCCCGCAAGGATCGAGACATGCTCCCATTGGGGGTGGTCGAGCCGCACGTGCAGCCGCTCGCGGCCTTCCTCGCCCTCGGGCAGATGCTGGACCAAGAACCCGGCGCTGCGGCAGCCGGTGGCATCGCTCTCGATCGCGATACGGATCATCGTCGGCACCTGTTCGGACTGGGTGAAATAGCTCTCGCACGCCTGCGCGAGCGAATCCCCGTCCAATGGCACGATCCCCTGATAGCGGCCCTTGCCAAAGCTCTGGTCGAAGGTGAGCGCGAGATAGCCCTTGCCGAACAGCGCGAACAGCGAAGGGTTTGCTCCCAGCCGTGCCAGTCGCTCGGCATCGAACCGCACATGGCCACGCAGCTCGCCGCCGCGATAATCGACGACCAGCAGCTCGACGATGCCGCCCTCGGTCTGCGCCTGGATGGTCACCTGACCGCCATCCTGCTTCATCAGCGACCCGATCAGCGCGCAGATGGTGATCGCCTCGGCGAGGACGAGCTTGATACAGGTGGGGTAATCGTGCGCAGCGAGGATCTCGCGCAGCACGCTGTCCAGCCGCACAAACCGCCCGCGCGCATCCTGGCCGGGAAGGGTGAAATGGACGGGCGGAGTGTCGAAGGCGGTGCTCATGGGCGGCTATATGGTGTCGAGATGTCGAGGCGTCAAACTGCACTCGGCCACCACCCGTCATCCTGAACTTGTTTCAGGATCCATCTTGCCCCATCAGCCGAAGCTCCAAGACGATGAATGGACCCTGAAACAAGTTCAGGGTGACGGAGGGGCAGGCCACAGGCTAACCCGTATAACGTCCCGCCGTCTCGCGGATCAGGGCGATCATGTTGGGGATGCCCTGCGTTCGGTTGGACGAAAGCTGGTTCCTGAGATCGAACGGGGCGAGCGCGGCTTCGATATCCGCGCTCGCGACGGCATCCGGTGACTTGTCCTGAACGGTGAGCAGCACGAGTGCGATAATGCCCTTGGTGATCGCGGCGTTGCTATCGGCAAGGAAATGCAGTCGGCCGTCGTCGAGCCTTGTGGGATAGACCCAGACCGAGGCCGAGCAGCCCCGGACCAGCGTCGCGTCGGTCTTGAGCGCATCGGGCATCGGATCGAGCGTGCGGCCCAGATCGATGATCAGCCGATAGCGGTCATCCGCATCGAGAAATTCGTATTCTTCCGCCAGATCGGCAATGCTTGCAGGTGCGCTCGTCATGGCCGCGCAGATAGCGAGGCGGCGGGGCAAAGTCACCCCGCCGCGCACAAATTACAATTCCACGCCGGCGGCGATCGCTTCAAGCTTGCGGATGCGTTCCTTGAGATCGGCAATCTCGATCCGCGAATGGGTGGAGGGCGAACCGCCGTCATGGCGCGGCGCATGCGCCTCCATTTCGTGGCGCTTGAACGCCAGCCATTCGCGCCAGCCGCGCAGCATGGTCGATGATACCAGGGCAACCCCAAGCAAGGCCGACATTGCCACGGTCATGTACAGATAGGCGCTTTCCATCTTCTTCCCTTTACGGCCCCCGCCGCCCGGTTGGTGATGTGCGTGTCCGCCTCAGCGGTCGCGCAGCTTCTCGATTTCAAGGCTCAAATCGCTGGTCTGACGCTGATCGGTAATCACGCGCTCCAGCACCTGAACGCGCTCCTTCAAAGCGCGGACGTCTTCGCGTAGCCGCTGCGTTTCGGCATTGTCCGCCAGGGTGGTGCGCTTCTGGTTGCCCATCGCGTCCTCGACGATGCCGTGCTGCGCCTTGTACCGGGCCTTCAGCACGCTCGCGATCATCACGATGAAGACGATCGCGACGACCATGGAAAAAGGATTGTCGAACATTCTGTGATCCCTTGCTGTCAGCTCAGCTGTTTGGCGCGAAGATTTTCGATCTGCTGGGATAGGTCGTCGCGGCCCCGACCATCGGTGATGATCCGCTCGAGCGTGCGCAAGCGCTGCTCCGTTCGGTCATCGACAGGCGGTCGGACTGCGGCCTGTGCCTTGGCCAGTTCGATCTGCAATTCCAATGTCTTGCGCTGATGCTTGGTCCAGATCGCAAGCCCGCCCAGCATGAACGGAGCCAGCGGAATGAGGACCAGCAGCGCATCAAGATCGAACATTTCAAAAACCCCCGTATATTCTGTCAGTTCAGCGGAGCGTCGCGCAGATCCTCGATCTGCTGGGCAAGGTCGCTGCGGCCATCGGTGATGATCCGTTCGAGCGTCCGCACCCGTTGCTCGAGCCGCTCGGTCTGGGCCGCATAGCGTGCCGCCTTTTCCGCGGTTTCCTTGTTGAACGCCTCGAGCTGCTTTTCCTTGAACTTCAGGTGCCGCTTATAGGCATCGCCCATCGTGCCAACCAGAACCGGCAGGCCGACGACAATCATGAAAAACACAACCCAGTCCGGCATGATGACCTCCCGTTATCCTCGAGTGTTGCTCAATTGGCCCGCTTGTCGCGAAGCGCTTCGATCTCGTGCGTCAGGCGGTGCGCATCATCGGTGACGATGCGCTCGACATTGCCCAGACGGTCCTTGATCGATCCCAGTTCGGCGCGCAGCTGCGCGTTTTCCTGGCTCAGCAGCTTGATCCGCTCGACCGATTCCAGGTCCGCCTTGGGATAGATCGGCTTGCCCCAGCTGCTTTCCAGCGGATAGCCATTCTTGATCCGCAGCCAGGTATTGGCAACCCATCCGGCGGTGCCGATGGCCACCACGATCGAAATGATCGGGCCCAGCGTCTGGAACAACATCATCTTCTCGGTCATGCGGGGTCCTTCTCGATGCGCAGGCGTTCGATTTCATCGGCCAGGCGAACACTGGAGCTGTTGGCGTCGGTGGCGATGCGTTCCAGCACCGCGATCCGCTCTTCCAGCCGTCCGATCTTGCCTGTCAGTTGCTCGTTTTCATTGGTGAGCAGCGATATTTTTCGATCAGCGTCGGGATCGCTTCGTTCAATGACTTTGCCCGTCCACTGATCTTCGAGCGGATAGCCATGCTTGGCGCGGATCCAGGTGGTGATGACCCAGGCTCCCATGGACAGCATGATGATCGTAAGGACGAAACCCGGTCCACCCCAGCTCATGATATTCTCCTGATACCTTTTGGTTGTGCCCGGCCTTGATCAGCGCAGGCTTTCGATCTCGTCGGCCAGACGCGTGTTTTTGGCAGTGTAGAACAGCTCGACATCGGCCAGGCGGCGGTCGATCTCGCGGAACCGGGCCTTGACGTCGCGCGCGGTGCGGGTGGGCGACTGGCGCACGCCCTGCCAGAACTTGCGATCCAGGTCGTCGGCATAGAGATGCGCGGGCTTCTTGTCGGCGAACATGCCCATGGCGAAATAGCCCACCAGTGCCCAGCCGGTCATCAGCGTCAGCAGGACCGCCGCAACGCGGATCCAGACCACATCGATCCCGGTATAGTCGGCAATCCCGGCGCACACGCCCATGAACTTGCCGTTCTGCTTGTCGCGATAGAATTTCGTCTTGCGCGGAGCAGGGGCGTCATACTTATACTTGTCCAGCCGGCTCATTTCCTCACCCTTTCCTTCAGCAGGCGCTCAACCTGTTCCAGGCCATAGTCGTCCTGGTCGTCCGAGCTGGTCAGCCGCGCCGGGCGCCAGTCGGGATTGTCGGCGGAAATGATCCGCTCGACCGTGTCCATGCGATCGTCCAGACGGCGGGCCATCGCATGCAGTTCTTCAAGCAGGTGCTCGTCCGAATTGGTCAATGTCGCGGCGGTCTTCCATTTCGTGATATAGTGGAAAATCAGCCAGGGCAGGCCGATGAACAACATGCCGACGACGAAGATGGGAACCAGAATATCTTCCATCGCCTCAGCCCTCCTTCTTCAGCGCGCGCTTCATGGCTTCGAGCTCCTCGTCGACCTTGTCGCTGTCGGCGAGCGCGGCGAATTCGTCGTCCAGGCTGCGCTGGCCGAGCGCCTTGCGTTCGCTCCGCTCATCCTCGGCCATGCCCAGCGCATCGGCGCGGCCCTCGGCCATGTCGACGCGGCGCTCGAGCAGGTCGAAGCGGCTGAAAGCCTCGCGGACCTTGTCGCCATTGTACATGGTGCGCAGCTTGACGCGGTTCTCGGCGCTTTCCAGGCGGCTCATGATGTTGTTCTGGCGCATCCGCGCCTCGCGCAGCTTGGCCTGCAGCTTGGCGATATCCTGTTCCGAAGCGCGCAGCGCGTCATCGAGCACCGCGATTTCGACATTGAGCTGATCGGCCATATCGGCAGCCTTCTTCTTCTCGAGCAGAGCGGCGCGGGCCAGGTCTTCGCGGTCCTTGGACAGCGCGAGTTCCGCCTTGTCGGTCCAGTCGGCCTGCAGCTGCTCCAGCTTGTTCACATGCCGCTTCATTTCCTTCTGATCGGCAATGGTGCGGGCAGCCGAAGCGCGGACTTCGACCAGCGTCTCTTCCATTTCCAGGATGATCATGCGGATCATCTTTGCCGGGTCTTCGGCCTTGTCGAGCAGTTCGGTAACGTTCGCTGCGATGATATCGCGGGTGCGAGAGAAAATTCCCATGGCCAAAACTCCGTTTCGTAAATTCAGGCGGACTGGATCCGGCGTCCACCTTACCCCCTTTTGCATTCTAGTGGAAAGTGATTGGCCGGGACGGGGCAAGGGGGGGGGGTAAGCGTCCCGGCCAAATCCGTCAGGCAAGGTACCGGACGGAAACGAGTGCGCGGGCATCTCCATCATGATGGACGGGCGAGGCGGCAGCCTCGATGCTCGCAAAGGCGGTGAGAAACAGCGTGGTGATCAGCGCCAGTGCTGCGACCGTGGTGATCAGCGTGGACTTGAGGACATTGTCCTGATCCTGGCTGTTCGCGTTCGAAGCGTTGGTGGTTTTCACTGTCTTTCTCCCTTGGACCGCCTTGTGTCGGTGTTGTCCAAAGCGTTGCAGAGAGCGTGCCAAACTGAAAAACAATTGAATATCAATGATTTGAAAATTTTCATGAACAAAGCTGTTGGTTAGGATTGCCACCAGTTGGGAATTTGCACTATCTCTTGGTGCATGGAACGGGGCAGTCAGTTCATCGGGGAATCAGGGGCGTTTCTGGACGCGGTCGAACGCGCCAGCCGCGCGGCGATGCTCAACCGTCCGGTGCTGGTCATCGGCGAGCGCGGCACGGGCAAGGAACTGATTGCCGAGCGCCTCCACCGCCTGTCGTCGCGCTGGGATGGCCCGCTGATCACGCTGAATTGCGCCGCGCTGCCCGAGACGCTGATCGAGGCCGAGCTGTTCGGGCACGAGGCCGGTGCGTTCACCGGCGCGACGCGCGCGCGCCAGGGCCGGTTCGAGGAGGCCGATGGCGGCACATTGTTTCTCGACGAGCTCGCGACGCTCAGCATGGGCGCGCAGGAGCGTCTGCTGCGCGCGGTCGAATATGGCGAGGTGACGCGCATCGGCTCGTCGCGCTCGATCAAGGTCGATGTGCGCATCGTCGCGGCCACCAACGAGCATCTGCCCGAGCTGGTGGACAAGGGCCGCTTTCGCGCCGATTTGCTCGACCGGCTGTCGTTCGAGGTGGTGACCCTGCCGCCGCTGCGCGCGCGCGAAGGCGATGTGATGGTGCTCGCCGATTTCTTCGGGCGGCGCATGGCCGCAGAGCTCGACTGGGACCGCTGGCCCGGGTTCGGCCCGATGGCGACCGAGGCGATGCAGCGGCACGACTGGCCCGGCAACGTTCGCGAGCTGCGCAATGTCGTCGAGCGTGCGGTCTATCGCTGGGACGATTTCGAGCGGCCGGTCGACCATATCGTGTTCGATCCGTTCGAATCGCCGTGGAAACCCAAGCCGATGACGCGCTCGGGCGCGCCTTCAGGCGGGGAATCGCCCTGCAACGAGGTGATCGACGCCGCCTTGTCCGATCCAGGCGTGCGCGCGACGATGGAGCACACGCTCAATTTTGACGCGATCGACGATCTGCGCGGCGCGGTCGATGCGCATGAGAAGCGGATATTGCAGGCCGCGCTCGCCCGCCACCGCTACAACCAGCGCCAGACCGCCAAGGCGCTCGGCCTTAGCTATGACCAGCTGCGCCACTGCCTGAAAAAGCACGATCTGCTGGGGTGATTCTGCTGGACGGCTCGCGGCAAGCCTGAAAGGGGGGCGCCATGAAACTCGTTCGCTTCGATGCCGCCGTCTTTCTTGCCTCGCACTGGCAACAGGCGCCTTTGCTGATTTGCAATCCGTGGAATGAATGGGAATGCCCGATCGATCCGGACGAGCTCGCGGGGCTGGCGTGCGAGCCCGAGGTGGAATCGCGGCTCATCGTGCAGCAGGGCCCGGAAAACTGGGCGCTGGAGCAGGGGCCGTTCGATGCTGAGCGCTTTGCCGGGCTGGGGTCGGTGCCCTGGACGCTACTGGTGCAGGCTGTGAACCACCATGTGCCCGAAGTCGCCGCGCTGCTTTCGCAATTTCGCTTCGTGCCCGATTGGCGCATCGACGATGTGATGATCAGTTTCGCCACTACGGGTGGCGGGGTGGGGCCGCATTTCGACCAGTATGACGTGTTCCTGATCCAGGGGCGAGGGCGGCGTCGCTGGCGGGTCGGGCAGCGTTGCGACGACAACACGACGCTGCGCCCGTATGACGACCTGAAACTGCTGGCTGAGTTCGACGAGCAGGCGGTTTATGATCTCGGGCCGGGCGATATCCTTTATGTGCCGCCGGGTGTCGCGCATGACGGCGTGGCTTTGGACGATGACTGCATGACGCTGTCGATCGGCTTCCGTGCGCCATCGTGCGCCGAGCTGATCACCGGATGGAGCGATCATGTGCTCGACGGGCTGGGCGAGGACGACCGCTATTCCGATCCCATGTTACCGTTACAGGCGCACCCCGGGGAGATCACCGGCGAGGCGCTGGAGCGATTGCAGGCGATGGTGCTCGAAAAGCTCGCCGATCGCACCGAATTTGCCCGCTGGTTCGGCGCTTTCAACAGCGCCCCCAAATATCCGGACATGGATTGGAGCCCAGAGCGGTCCCTGACCGTGGCGGAGGTGCGCGAGGCGGCCAAGCGGGGCCGTGTGCTTCGCAACTTCGCAAGCCGGTTCGTGTTCGTGCGTGAAGACGACGGGTTGCTGCTGTTCGTCGATGGCGAATCCTATCCCTGCACCGGCGCGGCAGCACGCTTTGCCGAGGCCTTGTGCGCCAATCATGAAATCGAGGTCGGCGAGATCGATGACGCAGTGGTGGCGCTGTTGCTCGACCTAGCCAATCGTGGTGCTATCGCCTTTGAGGAGGACGACTGAGCCGTCGATCAGCGGACGTCGAGCGCCCGCCATGCCCCGGGCGTGAGGTCTTCAAGCGTCCAGTCGCCCACCTGCCAGCGCACCAGCCGCAGCGTCGGAAAGCCGACTGCCGCCGTCATCCGCCGCACCTGGCGGTTCTTCCCCTCGCGCAGCGTGAGCGCGATCCAGCCATCGGGCACAGTCTTGCGAAAGCGCACCGGCGGGTCGCGGGGCCACAGATCGGGCGGATCGAGCCGATGGGCGAGGGCAGAGCGCGTTATGCCATCCTTGAGCGCCACGCCGCTTCGCAATTTCGCAAGTGCCTCGTCGCTGATCGCCCCTTCGACCTGCACCCAATAGGTCTTGGCGAGCTTGTGGCGGGGATCGGCGATCCTTGCCTGCAACCTGCCGTCATCGGTGAGCAGCACCAGCCCCTCGCTGTCCTGATCGAGCCTACCGGCGGGGTAGACGCCGGGCACGTCGATGAAATCGGCCAGGGTCGGCCGCGATCCATCGCCGCTGAACTGGCAGATCACGCCATAGGGTTTGTTGAACAGGATCAGCCGGGGCAAGGAAAAGGCACTTTCTGCGCGTCATGGGTGGCTTTGTCGTCCAAGGCTTGGCACATGGGAGCATCACACAACAACCCCTTTAGAGAGAGGCCGTGCCATGACGCTTCCGTCAACCTACAAGCAGATGATCTCGACCGTCAGCGCCGAGGGCGAGCTGACCATGGAACTGGTCGACAAGCCCATGCCCGAGCTGGGCGAGGACGAGGTGCTGATCCGCGTCGAGGCGACGCCGATCAATCCGTCGGACCAGGGCGTGATGTTCGGCTGGGCCAGCATGGCCAAGGCGACGAGCAGCGGTAGCGGCAAGGATACGAAGTTGACGGCGCCGGTCTCGCCTCAGGGCATGGGCGTGATGAAGGCGCGCATCGGTCAGGCGCTCACCGTCGGCAATGAAGGCGCGGGCACCGTGGTCGCCGCAGGATCGGGAGAGTATGCGCAAAGCCTGATCGGCAGGGTCGTCGCGGTGATGGGCGGCGGCATGTATGCCGAATATCGCAAGGCTTCTGCCATGATGTGCCTGGTGCTGCAGGACGGCCACACCGCGCGCGACGGCGCATCGTGTTTCGTCAACCCGCTCACCGCGCTGTCGATGATCGAGACGATGCGGATGGAAGGGCATAGTGCGCTGGTCCACACTGCGGCCGCCTCCAACCTCGGTCAGATGCTCAACCGTATCTGCCAGGCTGATGGCGTCGAGCTGGTCAATGTGGTGCGCAAGCCCGAACAGGCCGAGCTGCTGCGCGGCATGGGCGCGAAGCATATCGTCGATTCCAGCAGCGATAGCTTCATGGCCGACCTGACCGATGCCATTCACGCCACCGGCGCGACTTTGGCCTTCGATGCGACCGGCGGCGGCAATCTCGCCTCGAACATCCTGACCGCGATGGAGGGCGCAGCGGCGCGGACGCCCGGCGCTTACAGCATCTACGGTTCGGTGCATCACAAGCAGGTCTATCTTTACGGCGGGCTCGACACGTCGCCGACGGTGCTCAGCCGCGGCTATGGCATGGCCTGGGGCGTCGGTGGCTGGCTGCTTCCCAATTTCCTCGCCAAGGCAGGTGTCGAGGTCGCCATGCGGCTTCGCGCGCGCGTCGCCGACGAGCTGAAGACCACCTTTGCGAGCCATTATACCGATGAGCTTTCGCTGGAAGAGGCGCTGCAGGCGGATGTCGTGGCACGCTATTATGCCAAGGCGACCGGCGAGAAATTCCTGATCTGCCCGCAGAAGTGAGCGAGCGGGGCGAGGGGGCACCAGCCTTCCTCGCCCTTCCACGTCATTCCCGCGAACGCGGGAATCCCGCTTTTTCCGAGCTTTGGGCAGCTGAAGCGGAACCCCCGCCTTCGCGGGGGTGACGAAATATGGATCCGCCCTTACATTGCATGCACTGGCGCACCCTTCATCAAAACCTGCTGGCAGATGAACAGCCTTCCCACGGTCCGTTCAGTTTCACTCCCTTAAATATGAACACAACGGATGGCGAATCGGCGCTGTCCCGGTCTCAAGGGAGACAGATCATGAAGAAGTTCATTCTTGCTGCTGCCGCCGCCGGTGCAGTCACCATTTCGGCCGCCCCTGCCATGGCAGCGCCGGTCGCCAGCTACGCGCCCAGCGCTTCCCAGTCTTATGGCGTCGATTATCGCGCGCCGGTTGCCCATCAGTGGCGCGGTTATGACGATGACTGGAACCGTCGTGGCTACGACCGTGGCTATGGCCGCAACGACCGCTGGGATGACCGCTATGACCGTCGTTTCGACCGCCGCCAGGCGCGCGGCTGGAACGGCCGGGCCTGGCGCGGCGATGATGGCCGCTATTATTGCCGCCGCGATAACGGCACCACGGGTCTGCTGATCGGTGGCGCAGCGGGCGCTCTGGCCGGTAGCGAGATTGCGGGCCGCGGTGATCGCACCACGGGTGCGGTTATCGGCGGCATCGCCGGAGCGCTGCTGGGTCGCTCGATCGATCGCAACAGCGGCAACGGCTTCCGCTGCCGCTAAGAGGTGTCGCTCCTGCCGCATGTTCGCGGCAGGGTGAACGGGGAGACCCCTTCTTGCCGCGAGGCGGGGAGGGGTTTCGCTTGTGCGCCGCGCTTGCCAAGCTGTCAGCCCCTGCCTATCCCGGCAGACGGACAAAACGGGAGGGCGCGATGATAAACGGACCGATATTGGTAACCCAACGCCTGATCCTGCGCCCACCGGGTCCGGAGGATTTCGAGCGCTGGGCCGAATTCTGCGCGGACGAGGAGACGATGCGCTTTCTGGGCGGGGTTCAGCCGCGCGCAGTCGCCTGGCGCGGTCTCTGCTCGATGGCGGGTGCCTGGCACATCCGTGGATATGCGATGTTCTCGCTGATCACGCGCGACACCGGCGAATGGATCGGCCGCGTCGGCCCCTGGTATCCCGATGGCTGGCCCGGCGAGGAGGTCGGCTGGGGCGTCCTGCGCAGCCATGCCGGCAAGGGCTATGCGCTGGAGGCCGCCGTCGCCACGATCGATTACGCCTTTGATCTGCTCGGCTGGGACAGCATCATTCACACGATCGATCCCGACAACAAGGGCTCGATCGCGCTTGCCGAACGTCTGGGCTCTTACAATCAGGGGCCAACCCGGTTGCCGGAGCCTTATCAGGACCATCCGGTCGACCGCTATGGTCAGACCAAGGCTGAGTGGCAGGAAAACCGGAAGAAATTTGTCCGGTTTTGAAACGACTTAACGATGAATCCCGATTTGGGACGGTCTGGCATGCCAAAGCGCGCGGGTTAACCCTCTTTGCGCGGGACAGTTTCGCACGCCGCAAGGCATGGCTAACGTAACGCTAACGCCTTCTCTGGCATGGAGAGGCATGAAGCCGATCTTGTACAGGATATCAGCCATGGCCCGACTTTCCTTCGCGACGACGCGCAACCTGCTGGCGCTGGGCGCTGCCGCGCTGACGCTGGCCGCGTGCCAGAATGCCGGTGACAAGGCAGCGGAAAACGAGGACGCAGCGCTGCTGGCCGATGCCGCCGACCCGGCGATGAAGGGCGCGCTGGAAGACCAGATCCTGGTGGACCCCGATCTGGTCGACAAATCCAATCGCAATGCCGTGCTCGGCGAAGGTAGCGATGGTTCGGTTCCGTCGGCAGGGGCGGCCAAGGGCCAGCTCGCGGCGACCGAAAGGGCTGTCGCAGCGGCTATCGGTCCGCGCGGGCTGATCAAGGCGCCCGAACCGACCAAGGTGGCCACCGAAGATTGCAAGGATTGCAATCAGGGCAGCACGCTGGGTGCCAAGGCCGGCCAGCAGAATGGCGTATGTCAGGGCAAGCTCGATTACGCGATGACCTGGGCGAGCCGCATGCCCGCCGATTTCGCGGTCTATCCGCGCGCCAACGTCAAGGAAGCCGCCGGCGTCGCCAACGGCCAGTGCAACATCCGGGTAGTCAATTTCACTACGCCCGCGGCAGTCAGGAATGTCGTCGACTTCTATTGGACCAAGGCGAAGCGCGGTGGCTATTCTGCGGAATATCAGCTGCACGGCGGCGATCATGTTCTCGGAGGGACCAAGGGCAATGCAGCCTATGTGCTGTTCCTCAAGCCCATGGCCAATGGCGGAACCGAAGTCGATATCGTCGCCAGCGGCGGCCGCTGATCGCGATCAGAATCCATAGACCAGCGTCAGCCGGCTCGTCGTATCGGTAGGCGCGCGGCCCAGCGCCGGGTTCGATTCATACTGGATGGTGTAGGATAGCCGCGCCTTGAGCTTGCCGATCAGCTGCGAATCGAGCGCGGCGACCGAAAAGAGCGTGCTGCGCTCCTCGTCGACATAGGCGCTGGCGGCTTCGGTCAGCTGGATCGTCGGGGTCAGCTTGAGCTTGATATCGACCGAGGCCAGACCCGCCAGCACCGACTCATCCATTCCGGTAACCAGCCGCGTGAAGCGCCAGGCGGGGCCGGCCTTCACGCTCAGTTGCGCATTTTCGCCGGTCAGGATGCTGTAGCCGACGCCGCCGGACAGGCTGTAGCGCGCGTGAAAGCCTTGGAAGCGATCCTGCTCGTACTGGCCCAGGCCATAGACGTAACCGCGCTGGTTGAACTTGTAATTGGGCTCGGCGCTCACGCGATATTGCTCGCGCACCACGACGTTGCTGGTTTCCTGATAGTCGGCGCGGCCGAGCAGCCCCAGCCGCCAATCCTCACCCTCGGCCACCAGCTTGAGCCCCGCCGCCAGCCCGATTCCCGGGGCGTTGCCGGTAGTGGTGAACGCGCCCAGCTCGCCTTCGCCCGAATATTTGACGGCGGCTGCCTGCTCGACCTTGGCCTGTTCGGTCTTGGGCTCGGCAGCGGCAGTCACGACGGGCGCCGGGGCAGGGGCTGGAGCTGGAGTCGGCGCGGGGGCTGCATTGGCGGCGCGAAAGGCTGCCACCTGGGCATCGATCGCCTCGGCAGATTGGGGATAGGCCTGCTTGGCATAGCGCACGACGGCGTCCAGCCCTGCGGCATCGCCCGATTGCAACGCGGTATCGATCAGCTTTGCAACCGGCTCGGGCGTTTGCGCTGCCAGCGGAAGCGCCGCGCAGGCGCACAGCACAAAAGCGCTGGTCGGGGCGCTGCGCAACAGCATCTGTTTGGGACCTCCCGTCGATAGAACGAGCCGAGAGCCTAGATCAGCGGACGGAACTCTTCCACCACCGCGCGATACAACCGTCGCTTGAAAGGCACGATCAGTCCCTCAAGGCTGTCCGGATCGGCCCAGCGCCAGCTGCGGAATTCCTGGTGCGACGTTTCGATATTGATGTCCGCGTCGGTCCCCATGAATCGCATCAGGAACCACATCTGCCGCTGGCCGCGGTATTTTCCGCCCCAAATCTTGCCCATCAGTTCGGGCGGAAGATCATAGAGATGCTCGTCGCGCGAACGCGCGATGACCTCGACCAGATGCGGGGCGATGCCGGTTTCCTCGCTGAGCTCGCGATAGGCGGCTGCTTCCGGCTCTTCCCCCGGATCGATACCGCCCTGCGGCATCTGCCAGGCCTCGACCATGCTGTCGAGCCGCTGGCCGACAAACACCTTGCCGCCCTGGTTCACCAGCATGATGCCCGCGCACGGACGATAGGGAAGGCTGTCAAATTCGCTCATGCGTCCAGCCTTAGCTGTCAGCGGGCGGAAAAGGCAATGGAGCAATCGCCGCTGACCGCCTTGCTGCGGCAAAATGCGATGGAGCGAAAGCGGCTCATCAGCGCCTCGACCGCAGCATCGCCGATCGGCGGCTTGTCGGCGTCAAATCCAGCGCCGCGCTCGGCATATTGGAGTACGGCGACATTCTGATCGTCCCGCAGCAACAGCGCGATGAACTGCTCGCCACGCCCTGATACGGCACCGGGATAGCCGCCGGCGGCGGTCGAGCCGCAGCCATTGCTGGAAAGGTTGTATTCGGCGCCGTTGGCCAGTCTTCCGCTGGCGATCACGCGCGAGAAGTTCGCAACTTCGCAACCCCGGCCGGTGTTGAAGAAGCGCTGCTGCATTTCGGCAGTGGAAACCGGGGCGCTGCCCGGACCCTTGAACGCTGAAAAGGTGATCATCCGGGTCCAGGTCTCCACCGTTTCGCCCTTGGGCACGAATTCCACGATCATCTGTCGGTCGTTCTTCGCCTCATACGCGGGCTCGAACGTATCGAAGACGTGAAATTGCACCTCGCGCCCGAATACCGAGGCCGAATAGGTACAGCAGCTTTCCGGATCGGTCGTCCGCTGTGCGCGATAGGCACCGATGATGTCTGCAAAGTCGGGCGCGTTGCGAACCTGTGGAGCAGTTTGCGAAATTGCGGAATCCGGCAAGGCAAAGGGCAGGGCGAGCAGCGCAATCGCCGCGAGGAGTGTCCGTCTGGCCATCGCGCGCCGCTGTTTCACCGGTTCAGCATCGCCTTCATGCCGCGGAAGATGGCATCACAATCGTCCTGCGCCGAGGGAATGCCCTTGCGCAGGCAGATGAAGCCGTGGATCGTTCCGCGCATCTCCATATAGGTGACATCGACACCCGCCTTGATGCAGCGTGCAGCGAAATCACGGCCCTGATCGCGCAGAGGATCGAGCCCGGCGGTCACCAGCAGCGTCGGCGGGAGGGTCGCCAGATCGCCCAGAATGCAGTCGTTGCGAACATCGCCCGGCGTCGCGGCGTAATTGTCTGTGAACCAGTTCATCGTGTCTGCAGTCAGCAGATAACCCTCGGCAAACTGGGTAAACGACCCGCCGGTCTGGCTCGAATCCACGACCGGATAGAGCGGGGCCTGGGCAATCACCGGCACGGCCGCGGGCCGAGCGACCAGCGCCTGGGTAACCACGATCGTCAGATTTCCGCCCGCACTGTCGCCGGTAAACACCAGGCCCGTGATATCGAGGCCCAGCGCCTTGCCGTTTTCCGCCAACCAGCGCGCCGCCGCCTCGCAATCCTCGGGTGCTGCAGGGAAGGGGTGTTCGGGGGCGAGGCGGTAGTCGACCGCGATCACTGGCAAGTCCAGTTTGGCGGCGAGCTCGGTGCAATAGGGGTGATGTGTTTCGAGGTCGCCGATGACGAAGCCGCCGCCATGGAAGAACATGATCGCCGGCCCCGCCTCGCGGGTTTCGCGCGCGTCGTAATAGCGCAGCGGAATATCGCCCTGTGGTCCGGGGCAGGTCAGGTCGCGGATGATGGCCAGCGGCGTGGGATCGGCATCGCCCATGAACCGCATCATCCGATAGGCTTCGCGCGCGTCAGCGGGCACCATTTCGCTCATCGCAGGCGCGCCTGCTGCCGACATCATCGCCAGCATCATCGCCACGTCCGGGCGGACGAACGGGGCATCCGCGTTCGTGGTTTCGCGTTCGATCTCAGCGGCTTCGGTCATTCTGGCAAATCCCTCTCGGTTCTGTTTAACCGTGAGGTTAACCGGCGATGCGCAGCGGGTCCATCGCGAATTTGCGCGGGAGACGGGCGTATGACCCGCTCGGCCGCCTGTGGGAGGTCAACGGGGTAAAGGAGTTCCGCAGGTTCCTTTACGACGGCGATGCGCTGGTCGCGGAATATGACCAGTGGGGCAATATGCTCAAGCGCTATGTGCATGGGCAGGGCGCAGATACGCCGCAGGTGTGGTTCGAGGGCGCAGGGATCAGCGCATCCGAACGCCGCTTCCTGTTCACCAACCACCAGGGATCGGTCACCGCGATTGCCGATGGCTGGGGCAATACCATCGCGATCAACCGCTATGATGAATACGGCATCCCTGGCACGGGCAATATCGGGCGGTTCCAGTATACGGGCCAAGCCTGGCTTGAGGATCTGGGCATGTACCATTACAAGGCTCGCATCTATTCGCCGACATTGGGCCGGTTCCTGCAGACCGACCCGATCGGCTATGAGGATCAGATCAATCTCTACGCTTATGTCGGGAACGATCCGGTCAATCGGAGCGATCCGACGGGCACTCGATCATGTGAAACGCCCACCGGCAGCCTCATTTGTCGGCCAACCGAAACAACAGCCACTGCGGCCACAGCTGTTGCGGCAAGGGAAGGCATCGGAGCCGAGCGTGCACGTTCTCAATATAAAAACGCGACGGGGAAACTTGCTCCCAACGATAGTGCTGGACGCTCTGCTGCCAAGGAAACTGCAAGGGCCGCCCCCCCCAATTACGCGAGGTGTTATCCAAGGGCTTCGGCCTGGCTTAGGTCCAAAAGCTGGGTCAGGGGGTACGGCAAACCGGACCAATTCTGGGGCGGACAGACTGGCCGGTCGACTGGGAACCGCTGGTCGAGTAGCAGGTGCTGCCGGCCTTGCTGTCGGTGTTGCCCGAGTTGCGACTTCCGACACCCCCGGGAAAGAAGCCGCGCGCGTTGGTGGGGGGATCGCTGGGGCCTTAGCTGGAGCCGAAGCCGGAGCGGCGATCGGGTCGCTAGGAGGTCCTTGGGGAGCAGCCGCTGGAGGGATTGCTGGCGGTATTGTCGGAGGGTTCGCTGGCGAGGAAGCTGTTAGCAGTATTTTGGATTGGAACTCCGATGAATGATATAAAAGCAAGAAAGGTGAAAATTGATGGTGACAAGGTTCTCGTGTTCACCCTCTTGCGTAGATTTTCTTTCAAGAAAGCTGATATTCAGAATTTCAAGGTTTTAAGAGTTCCATCGTTATTTGATGAAATCGGCATCGAGTTGCAGGCGAACCGAAAATTTTTGATAACGGAAAGGGTCTTGGGATTTTTTGATTTAGCAAGTTTTTTAGATTTAGAACAAGCTTTTGGCCCTCTGTGGTATCGGGATGCCGAAGATGGGCATCAACTCGAGAAGTGCACTCGAATGCCGGAATTCCCGTGACAGGTGCAACGCCCCCCAAATCGTCCCATGCCACCAGCGGAATAAGCGTTGCTGGCTGACGGCGTGCATAGCCGGTCCAGTTCCATCGGGAGGCCCATCGCATAAGTTGTTGGCTTGATGCTTGAGCCGGACAAGGCGAGCAGGTGCAGTCCCTTTTTTATGCGCACACCGAACACCGCGAAGCGGTAGTCTGCTGCAGCGATATTTGCGTTTTATAACAGGTGGTTGGGTGGGCGCGGAGTGCGTGGCGAAGGAATTACGGTGACACGTGCAATAACCCCCAAATTGATCGGCCCCACAACCTGAGGTAACGTCACTGCACCATGGCCCGCCTTCCTCGCCTCATCCTGCCGGGCATCCCGCATCACATCACGCAGCGGGGCAACCGGCGCGAACGGACGTTCTTTGAGGATGGCGACTATGCGCTGTATCTCGATCTGCTGGCACAAGCCGCTGGGCAGGCTCGGGTCGAAATCTGGTCCTATTGCCTGATGCCCAACCATGTCCACATCATCGCCGTGCCTGAAGATGTGGACGGATTGCGGCGGACCTTCCGGTTCGTGCATCGCCATTATACCGGCTATATCAACGCGCGCCTGCGCACGACCGGGCATCTGTGGCAGGGCCGGTTTTCATCCGTCGCCATGGATGAAGAGCATCTGCACCATGCTTTCCGCTACATCGCCTTCAACCCGGTGCGCGCGCGACTGGTCGAGCGGGCGGAAGGCTGGCGCTGGTCCAGCACTTATGCGCATCTGGCGGGTGTGGACGACCACGTCATCAAGGTCGCGCCTGCGCTCGAACGAGTGGGTGATTTCGCGGCGTTTCTGGGCGAGCCCTTTGATGAAGCGATGAGCTATGCTGCGTTGCGCAAGGCGGAGTCCATCGGGCGACCGATCGGCTCCAGGGCCTGGCTCGCCGCGAAGGCGCTGCGGGCGGGGTCTGAGCCGCCGCGCAGCGCGCGTTTTCGTCAATCCTCGACCGGGCTCGACTGAAGCTGGATATAATTGTGGATGCCCATGCGCTCGATCAGGTCGAACTGCGCCTCGATCGTGTCGACATGCTCTTCCTCGCTCTTCAGGATATATGCGAGCAGGTCGCGCGTGCCGTAATCACGGACGCTCTCGCAATAGGCGATGCCTTCCTTGAGCAGCGGGATCGCCTCGTTCTCGAGCGCCAGGTCGGCTTTCAGGATTTCCTCGACCGTCTCACCGATCTTGAGGCGACCGAGCAGCTGAAAATTGGGCAGGCCATCGAGGAACAGGATGCGGTCCGCCAGCTTGTCGGCGTGCTTCATCTCGTCGATCGATTCCTCATACTCGTATTTGGCGAGCTTGGTAATGCCCCAGTTGGCCAGCATCTTCGAATGCAGGAAATACTGGTTGATCGCGGTCAGCTCGTTCTTGAGCGCGTCGTTAAGAAATTCGATGACCTTGGGGTCGCCCTTCATGGTGATGCTCCTGTAATCGCGTGGCTCGTCCCGGGCCATGCCGATATGGTGATTTCAGGAGCGCACAATAGCGCCGTTTTTTAGGGAAGGGAAGCCGCTGCGTCGCGGGAAATACTTGAATTTCCACCAAAATTTAGCGGGCTATTGCTAGGCGGTCGCAGTTTCCCGGCTGATAATGCTTTGCGCAAACGAGAGGCACTGGCCGCATTTGGGACGCCGACCGAGCCGGGCGTAAACCTCTGCCGGGCGGGCCGCGCCATCGCGCAGAGCGTCCTTCAAGTCCTGTTCCCGAATCGCATTGCAGATGCAAACAACCATGCGTCTCTCCTGTGATCGCCGAGATAGCGATATTGAGAACGCATCGCAACAGTCTTTTTGCGATTCTATCGCAAACGCATCGGCTGCAGCTTTCTGCGGGCCAGTGACCGCCAGAGCCATTCGGCCGGCCCGAACCGGTAGCGCTCGAGCCACGGCTTCGACCAAATGAGCATGATTCCCCAGGCGGCGAAAACGAACAGCATCGCGGTGGCGCGGTCGATCTGGCCAAAAAGGCCAAGACCCCAGCCGTAGAAGATGAACGTCATGACCAGGCTGGTGCCGAGATAATTGCTGAACGCCGCGCGTCCCGCCGCCGCGACGCGGGCGATCAACGGACTGTCACGGTGCGTCACCACCAGCCAGAGCAGGCCTGCGGCCCATCCCACGGTCATGACCACGCGGAAGGGGAAGGAGAGGCTGAAAAAGGCGGCAAAGGTGATGACGGTATCGTAGCCGCTGAGCATCACCCAGACGGCCAGCGCGATCATGGGAGGGATGCCGATGGCAAAGGCGCGCAGGGCTATCTTCTTGTAGGGCGCGGGCAGCCAGAGACCCAGGATGAAGCCGCTCTTGAGCATCGCCATCCCCAGCAGCATCATGGCCAGCGTATCCATCGTGAAGAAGAACAGCGTGTTGATCAGCGATTCCGGGAACATCGAGAGGTGCTCGCGCATGATCTCCGCCCAGCCGCTGCGATAGATGTCGAGGCTCTCGGCGATCTGCTCGGTGCCGGGCTTGCCGAAGCTTGCCAGCATCTCTTGCGAGGCCTTGACCAGTTCGGCATCCGCACCCGGTGCGGCTGCCCGCATCGCCTGCGTCCAGCCGCCGCCAGCCATCACCAGGCTCAGCAGAAAATAGAGCACGTAGAGGATGATGGCCCAGCGCAGCAGCTGCTTCACGTCCTTGTTCACGAAGAACAGCGCGAGCGTGCCGCAGATCGCATAAGGCACCAGAATATCGCCCCACCATAGCAGGATGAAATGGGCGGCTCCGATCACGAACAGCCAGGCCATGCGGTTAAGGTGGACGCTGCGCGGGTTCTGCCCTGCCGCCTCGGCGCGCTGCATCACCAGCAGCATGCTCGCACCGAACAGGACGCTGAACAATCCGCGCATCTTGCCGTCGAACAGCACGAAATTGACCGCCCAGACCCCCGCATTGAGCGGATCGGTGCCGCCCCAGGCCGCCGGGTTCACATAGGCCGCGTCGGGCATCGAAAAGCCGACGATGTTGAGCAGCAGGATGCCCATGACCGCAAAGCCGCGAATGGCGTCGAGTGTGATGTGGCGATCGGATTGCGTCATGCTGTGGCCCCCTGGTTGTGGACCCTGTCGGCGCCCCGGGTCCTGCTTTGGGTGTATCATGCTGACGGCCCGCTGCAATGGCCGAACGGGTGGGGCGGCTGGCTGCGACGTTGGGCCGATTGGCGGTGGCGACCGAAAGACACGGCTGGTGGACCGACCGGTCCAATTGTGGCGCTCTCCGGAGACCGTCCGGTCGGGCGGCAAACCGGACGGTCCAGCCCGACCTGCCGAAATGCACGGTCCCAAGGACCGATTCCGGTCTCGCAAAGGGGGTGTCGGGTGTCAGCAGAGCCCATTTTGGACCCGGAAAGCGGGCAAATGGACCGTCCGGTCGATGGACAAAAGGTTAATGGACCAGGTGGACCAGAAAATCCGGTTTGCGAGCCGCTTGCGCCGGAACGCTCGGTCCAGCCAAACTCGTCAAGGAGCCGGAAACCTAGGTTAACAGATAGAATGGCTGGATTTATCTTTTGTTAACTTCTCGGCAGCCTGAAAATAGGTATGTAAAAACAGAGTCTTGCGCCCGCTCCCTGAGTTGGCTTCTAGGTCAGTCATTGGAAAGACCCCTGATTGCTTATCCCGGCGGTCTTGGACCGGTCGCCCCATTATTCTGATTTTAACCTGGGCTTACCGATCTGTGACCACGGGTCGCCAACAAATTACCGAAAAGTAAACGCGCCAAGAGCAAAGGTTAACGGAATATGCACGCATTTTGGCAGGTTCTGAGAGCTAGAGCGAGGCGGTTCGAGTGCTGCGATGAGGGCCAGAAAGGGCTACGCTTGACAGGCATGCAGCCGCCGCTAGACTGGTCGGTCTATGCTGGCCTTTTTGCTCGATCCTGCCGCCCTTTCCGGCCCTGCCGACGGGGCATCCGACATGCACCCCACGCGTCAGCGGCTGATCAGCGTCGCGACCCGCCTTTTCCAGCAGCGCGGCTATCATGCGATCGGCCTGGCCGAGATTCTGGCGCTGTCGGAAACGCCCAAGGGTTCGCTCTACCATCATTTCCCGGGCGGAAAACCCGAACTGGCCGAGGCTTGTGTCACCCGGATAGCGGAATCCTCGCTTGCCGCGATCGATCGGCTATCCGGCAGCGGGCTTGATATGATTGGGTTTTTGCGCCGTCTTTCCGAGGTCACGGCAGCCTGGCTGCAGCGGACCGACTGGCTGGATGGCTCGCTGCTGGCGGTGATCGGGCAGGAACAGGGCGGGGCCAATGGACCGCTCAGCGAGGCGGTGCGCATCGCCTATCAGCGGATCGAGATGCGCCTAGCGCGCTGGCTGATGGCCGAAGGTGTCGCGGTGGCGCGGGCGCGGGACATGGCCGCGACGATCATCGCGGCGCAGGAAGGGGCGCTGGTGCTCGCCCGCAGCCGTCACGATGCGGCGCCCGTCACACTGGTCACGGATATGCTCTGCACCATGGTCGATCGCGGATAGCCTGACTTTTCGGGGTTTTTTGTGCATAGACGGATCGGTCTACTGCCAAATCCGGTCGGTCTAGCATCCACTCCGCCGATCGGTAACGCCGCGGCATCGGGGCGCGAAACAGGACGGACAGACAAGCTGAAGGAGAGCGATCATGACAATCGAAGCATTGCGCACCCCGGATGAGGCCTTCGCCGATGTGCCGGATTTCGATTATCCCGTGCATTATGCTGATGATCTGCCCGGCTATGAGGGCCTGCGCGCCGCCTGGATCGACGCCGGACCTGCGGATGCGGGCCGCACGTTCCTGTGCCTGCATGGCGAGCCGAGCTGGTCCTTCCTCTACCGCCGTATGATCCCGGTGTTTCTCGAAAGCGGGGCGAGGGTGGTCGCGCCCGACCTGTTCGGCTTTGGACGGTCGGACAAGCCGGTGCGGCAAGAAGATTACAGCTTCGACTTTCACCGCAACTATCTGTTGCGGCTGGTCGAGCGGCTCGACCTCCGGGACATCACGCTGGTGGTACAGGACTGGGGCGGGCTGTTGGGGCTGACGCTGCCGGTCGATGACGGTTTTGCGACGCGCCTGTCGCGGCTGATCGTGATGAACACCGGGATCGGGCAGGGAACAAGCCCTGGTCCGGGGTTCGATGCGTGGAAGAATTACGCGCTCTCGACCCCCGATCTTCCGGTGGGGCGGATCATCGCGCGCGGCACGCCGCATCTGACCGAGCAGGAAATCGCTGCCTATGACGCGCCCTATCCGGGGCCGGAATACAAGGCAGGCGCGCAGATCTTCCCCGCGCTGGTGCCCATCAGTCCCGACATGCCGGGCGTCGAACATGGCCAGGCGGCCGCCCATTTCTGGTCCGAGCGATGGTCGGGCGAAAGCTTCATGGCCGTTGGCGCGGCGGATCCCGTGCTGGGCACCGAGCCGATGGCGCGGCTGCGTTCGATCATTCGCGGCTGCCCCGAACCGATGATCATTCCCGATGGCGGCCATTTCGTGCAGGAATGGGGGGAACAAATCGCCCGCGCCGCGCTTGCAGCCTTTGGCGACCTGCCACCTGCCTGATCGAGAGAGGATTTCCATGACCGACACCGTCAGCCCCCGCCGGATGCGTGCCAGCGATTTTCACCCGCACATTCTCGAGATTTTCGACGGCTATGTGCACGGCAAGCTGACCAAGCGCGAATTCATCCGGCAAGCGGGGCGTTATGCGGCTGCGGGCGTGACGGGTGCGATGATCCTGAGCCAGTTGAGCCCGGATTACGCGCTGGCGCAGCAGGTCGCGCCCGATGATCCGGCGATCCGCACCGAGCGGGTCGAGTACAAGAGCCCCGAGGGTCATGGCACCGTAAAAGGTCTGATGGCCTGGCCTTCCGATGCCAGGGGCAAGCTGCCTGCCGTGCTGGTGGTGCACGAAAATCGCGGGCTCAACCCCTATATCGAGGATGTCGTGCGGCGGCTGGCCAAGGCGGGCTATCTCGCGCTCGGTCCTGACGGCTTGACGTCATTGGGCGGCTATCCTGGCACCGACGACGAGGGCCGCACGATGCAGGCCTCGCTCGATCCTGCGAAGCTGATGGAGGATTTTTTCGCCGGCTTCGAATTCCTGCGCGATCACAAGCAGAGCACGGGCAAGGTCGGCGTCACCGGCTTCTGCTATGGCGGCGGCGTCTGCCATGCGCTGGCCGTCGCCTATCCTGATCTGGCAGCGGCCGCACCGTTCTACGGACGCCAGGCCAAGCCCGAGGAGGTCCCCGCGATCAAGGCACCGCTGCTCATCCATTTCGCCGAGAATGACGAGCGGGTGAACGCCACCTGGCCCGCCTGCGAAGCGGCGCTCAAGGCAAACAACAAGGTCTATGAGGCGCATTTCTATCCCGGCACCAGCCATGGCTTCCACAACGACACCACCCCGCGTTACGACGAGGCGGCGGCCAAACTCGCCTGGGAGCGGACGCTGGCGCATTTCGCCAAATATCTGAAAGCCTGAGCCGGCGCGCCGGCGCGCGCTTGGACAATCTGTCGCATTGTGGCATCCTGCCCCTTGTCATAGGCATGTGACAGGGACCGGCCAGTCTTTGGTCGGCTAGCCCCGCCACAGGTTCGGCGGCGGAGCGAGACGGGAGATCGCGCCGATGTTCGACGGTTTTGACGCGCTATTGCTGGCGCGGATCCAGTTCGCCTTCACGGTGAGCTTCCATTTCATCTTCCCGGCCTTTTCGATCGGGCTCGCCAGCTATCTCGCGGTGCTGGAAGGTCTGTGGCTGAAGACGAACGACAGCACCTATCTCGACCTGTTCAAATACTGGCGCAAGATCTTCGCGATCGCTTTTGCCATGGGCGTCGTCTCGGGCATCGTCATGTCCTATCAGTTCGGGACCAACTGGTCGGTCTTTTCGGACAAGACAGGCCCGGTGATCGGCCCGCTGATGGCCTATGAGGTGCTCACCGCCTTCTTCCTCGAGGCCGGGTTCCTCGGCGTCATGCTGTTCGGCATGGACAAGGTCGGGCGCAAGCTGCATTTCACCGCGACATTGATGGTCGCGGTCGGGACGTTCATCTCGGCCTTCTGGATCTTGAGCGTCAACAGCTGGATGCAGACGCCGACCGGCTATGAAATCGCGGCCAACGGCCAGTTTGTGCCGGGCGAAAGCTGGCTGGCGATAATCTTCAACCCCAGCTTTCCCTATCGGCTCGTCCATACGGTGATGGCGGCGTACCTCACCACCGCGTTCGTCGTCGGCGCGGTCGGCGCCTACCACCTGCTCAAGAACAAGGCCGATCATCGCGCGCAGCGGATGTTCTCGATGGCGATGTGGATGGCCGCTTTGGTCGCCCCCTTGCAGATTTTTGCGGGCGACATGCACGGGCTCAACACGCTCGAGCATCAGCCTGCCAAGGTCATGGCGATGGAGGGCCATTATCAGAGCCATCCCGATGGCGCGCCGCTGATCCTGTTCGGTATTCCCAACAGTGCGGAGCAGCGCGTTGATTATGCGATTGAAATTCCCAAGGCCTCTTCGCTGATCCTCAAGCATGATCTGAATGCGCCGCTCAACGGGCTCGATACCGTGCCCGAAGCCGAGCGCCCGCCGGTCGGCATGGTGTTCTGGTCGTTCCGGGTGATGGTCGGCATCGGCTTTGCCATGCTCGGCATCGGATTGTTCAGCCTGCTCGCGCGGGTTCGGGGCAGGCTCTACGACTGGCCGTGGCTGCACCGGCTGGCGATTCTGATGGGACCATCGGGTTTCGTCGCGGTCATCGCGGGCTGGATCACGACCGAGGTCGGACGCCAGCCCTATACCGTCTATGGCCTGCTGACGACTGCGGACAGCGTCTCACCGCTTGCCGCACCGGCGGTCGGCGCCTCGCTGGTTGCGTTCATCCTGACCTATTTCATCATGTTCGGCGCAGGCACCGCCTATATCCTGAAGTTGATGAGCAAACCCGCCACCGGGCACGAGGAAGCGGCCGCCTCCGGCCCGCTGCGTAGCGCCGGAATCACGCCTGCCTCGGCCGACAGCACACAACGCGGCCGAAGCGGCACGATGATGGAGGAGGGCGCATGAATATCGACCTCACCATCGTCTGGGCGTTCGTCATCGCCTTCGCCGTGTTCGCTTATGTCGTGATGGACGGTTTCGATCTCGGCATCGGTATCATCTTTCCGGCGCTTGGGCGCGGGGCGGAGCGCGACAAGGCGATGAACTCTGTCGCGCCGGTCTGGGATGGTAACGAGACCTGGCTGGTGCTGGGCGGGGGAGGGCTGCTCGCCGCGTTCCCGCTCGCCTATGCGATCATCCTGCCCGCGATCTATCCGCCGATCATCGCGATGCTGCTGGGACTTGTCCTGCGCGGGGTCGCATTCGAGGGCCGCTGGCGCGACCCCAATCACCAGCCTTTCTGGGATTTCGCTTTCACTGCGGGCTCGTTCGTCGCCGCCTTTGCGCAAGGCGTGACGCTGGGCGCGCTGCTGCAGGGGGTCGAGGTCGAGGGGCGCGCCTATGCGGGCGGCTGGCTCGACTGGTTGAGCGCCTATTCGGTGCTGACCGGCATCGGCACAGTGATCGGCTATGGCCTGCTCGGCTCGACCTGGCTGCTCATGAAGACCGAAGGTGCGGTGCAGGACCATGCCTTCCGGATGAGCTGGAAGCTGTTCCCGGCAACGCTCGTCGCTTTGGGCGCGGTCAGCCTCTACACGCCGTTTCTGGAGGCCGAGTATTTCGCGCGCTGGTTCACCTTTCCCAGCGTGCTGTTCTCGGCGCAGGTGCCGCTGCTCGTCGCTGTCATCAGCTTCCTGCTGTTCCGCTCGCTGCAGAAGCGGCACGATTATGCGCCGTTCCTGCTGACGCTGGGGCTGTTCCTGCTCGGCATGATTGGCCTCGGCATCAGCATGTTCCCCTATGTCGTGCCCGACGAGGTGACGATCTGGGACGCGGCGACGCACCCCAGCAGCCAGGCCTTCATGCTGGTCGGCACGCTGTTCATCGTGCCGCTGATCATCGGCTATACCGCTTGGGCCTATTGGGTGTTCCGTGGCAAGGTGGGGGACGAGGGCTATCATTGATGCTCGGCAACAGCGACGATCCCGATCGCGGCGATGCCCGCCCGCTCACCCAGAAGCTCGGATGGATGGCTGCGCTTTGGCTGATCTCGGTCGGAGTGGTCGGGACGGTCGCCTATGCCATCCGATGGTGGATTAACGCCTGACGCAGCAGCGCGCGCATGTTACGCTTCGGCATGACGGAACCGGCCGATCCATCTGGCCCCGACGGGAACAACCCGCGGCTTGGCGATGACACCCTGGCGGTGCGCGGCTTCCATCTGATCGAGCATCTGCTGCTGGTGCTGATCGCGCTGATGACCATGGCGGCGGCTGGGATCGAGGTCGGCGGCATCATTGCTGCTCGAACGATCTCGCTCGCCGACATCCTGCTGATGTTCCTCTATACCGAGGTTATCGGCATGATCGCGGTCTTCTACACCGGGCGCGGATCACCCTTCGTCTATCCGATCTTCATCGCCATCACCGCGCTCGCGCGGCTGATCGTGCTCCAGGGCAAGGACATGGCGCCCGACAAGATCCTGTTCGAGGCGGGTGCGATCCTGTTGCTCGCCATCGCGGCTGTCGTGATCACCCGCGCTGGCAGGGCTTGACCGGGGCGGGGCGGCTGGCATGAAGGCGGGACGCATCTCGCGACCGGGGCCCGCAATCATGACTACCCAGAAACACTATATCAGCGCCAATAGCCTGCTCGAGGACAGCTATCGCTTGGCGATGCAGGTGATCGAGAGTGGGTACCAGCCGACGCATATCGTCGGCATCTGGCGCGGCGGTGCGCCGGTCGGCATCGCGGTGCAGGAGCTGCTCGAATATCATGGCGTCGACGCGGACCATATCGCCATCCGCACCGCGAGCTATTACGGCATAGACCAGCAGAGCAAGGACGTGCGCGTCTATGCGCTCGGCTATCTGGTCGACACGCTGAGCCCCGAGGACCGGCTGCTCGTGGTCGATGACGTTTTCGACAGCGGCAAATCGATCCAGGCCTTCATCCACGAACTCGCCGCCAAGTGCCGCTACAACATGCCGCATGACTGGCGGATCGCGACGGTCTATTACAAGCCCTCGCGCAACCAGACCGACATGACCCCCGATTATTTCGTCCACGAGACCGAGCAGTGGCTGGTCTTCCCGCACGAGATCGTTGGCCTCAGCGTCGAAGAAATCCGCGCACACAAGCCGGGGGCGGGGATCATCTTGGGGGAATGAAGGGCGCTCATCCAATCGTCATTTTCGCGAACGCGAAAATCCCGCTTCCTGTCGGCGGTGGTGGGAATAGCGGGACCCCCGCCTGCGCAGGGGTGACGAAAGTTGGCGATGGGAATTGCGCCCTTTCACACCACTTGGCATAACCTCATCGCATGACACCCGATCAGCGTGACGCCTATATCGCCCGCCTGCCCAAGGCCGAACTCCACCTGCATATCGAAGGTTCGCTCGAGCCCGAAATGCTGTTCGATCTGGCGCAGCGCAATGGCGTCGCCATCCCGTTCGGCAGCGTCGAGGAGATCCGACAGGCCTATAATTTCAGTAATTTGCAGGACTTTCTTGACATCTATTATCAAGGTATGGGCGTGCTGCTCAAGCAGCAGGATTTTTATGACCTGACCTGGGCCTATCTCGAGCGCGCGCATGCCGACCATGTCCGCCATGTCGAGATCTTCTTCGATCCGCAGGGGCATACCGAACGCGGCGTGCCGTTCGCTGACGTCATCACCGGCATTTCTGACGCTTTGGCCGATGGGGAGAAGCAATGGGGAATCACGTCGCGCCTCATCCTATGCTTTCTGCGCCATCTGGATGAAGCGAGCGCCGAGGCGACGCTCGACGAGGCGATTCCCTATCTCGACAGGATCGCGGGGGTGGGGCTCGATTCCTCCGAAGTTGGCCATCCGCCGTCCAAATTCCGCAACGTCTTCGCCCGCGCTCGCTCGCTGGGGCTCAAGGTCGTCGCGCATGCCGGTGAGGAAGGCCCGCCCGAATATGTCCACGAAGCGCTCGACATCCTGAACGTCGACCGGATCGACCATGGCAACCGCGCGCTCGAGGATGCAGGGCTGGTCCAGCGGATCGCGGACCAAGGCATGACGCTGACCGTCTGCCCGCTGTCGAACCTCAAGCTGTGCGTGATCGACGACATCGCCCAGAGCCCGGTCAAGCGCATGCTCGACGCGGGGATCAGCGCAACCGTCAATTCGGACGATCCCGCCTATTTCGGCGGCTATGTGAACGAGAATTACCGTGCGATCGCCTCAGCGCTTGACCTTAGCCGCGACGAGCTGCGCACGCTCGCTGCGAACAGCTTCCGCGGGTCATTCCTCGACGAGGCGGCGAAAGCGCATCTGCTGGCCGAGATCGACCTTTATGATGCGCATTTCGCCTGATCGTAGGCCTCAGCGCTCGCTGAGATAATAGCGCTCGACCTCGGCCAGATTGTCGTCGAGCTGATAGACGATCGGCTGGCCGGTCGGGATTTCGAGGCCCGTGATCGCATCATCGGCAATGCCCGACAGGTGCTTGACCAGCGCGCGCAGCGAATTGCCATGCGCCGAGATGATCACGCGCTTGCCTGCCTTGAGCTCGGGCGCGATGCGGCTTTCCCAATAGGGCAGCACGCGTGCGATCGTGTCCTTGAGGCTCTCGGTATTGGGGATGGCAATCCCGGCATAGCGACGATCCCTGGACAGGTCGAATTCCGATCCGGCATCGAGCGGCGGCGGCGGAATATCGAAGCTGCGGCGCCAGATATGGACCTGCTCGTCGCCATGCTTGGCCGCGGTCTCGGCCTTGTCGAGCCCGGTCAACCCGCCATAATGGCGCTCGTTCAGCCGCCAGTCCTTCTCGACCGGCAGCCACAGCCGCTGCATCTCTTCAAGCGCCAGGTTCAGCGTCTTGATCGCGCGGGTCTGCAGCGAGGTGAAGGCGATATCGAAATCGAGCCCCTTGTCGCGCATCAGCCGACCGGCCGCACGCGCCTCTTCCGCGCCCTTTTCGGTCACGTCGACATCCCACCAGCCGGTGAAGCGGTTCTCCAGATTCCATTGCGACTGGCCGTGACGGATAAGGACAAGCTGCGGCATTTCGGGCGTCTCCTGTTGCGATTGCGTGCGCGTTTAGCGCAGAGGTCACGACAGGCAACCCCGTTTTCTTCATCGTCATTCCCGCGAACGCGGGAATCCCGCTACCTTCACCGACCGTCGCGCAGAAGCGGGACCCCCGCCTTCGCGGGGGTGACGAAGTGTTTTGTGTGCTGCGGCCGGTCAGATCCGCTCGAAGCGCACCTTGAGCCCATCGCGCGGCTGCGGGATCGGCCAGGCTTGCCATTCGGGGGCATAGCCGGGCTCGGTAACGATCCGGTGCTGGCTGAGCACATGATGCAGCAGCACCTTGATCTGCATATAGGCAAAGTGCAGCCCCAGGCACATATGCGCTCCGCCGCCGAACGGCACCCAGGCATATTTGTGCCGGTTGCGCGTGGCTTCCGCGGTGAAACGCATCGGATCGAACCGGTGCGGTTCGGGCCAATGCTCTTCCTGCTTGTGGGTGAAGGCCGCGCTGATGCTGACCGGGGTCCCTGCAGGAATGCGATAACCGCCGAATTCGAAATCGCGCAGCGCGCGGCGCGGGGTCGAGGGCACGGGCGGGATCATCCGCAGCGCTTCCTTGAACGCCATTTCGGTGAGCTCGAGATTGGGCAGCGAATCATAAGGCATCGGCGTGCCGGCAGGCGCGTGCTCGAGCAGTTCGGCACGGATGCGATCCTGCCATTCGGGATGGCGCGCCAGCAGCCAGATCAGCGAGCTTGCCGACGAGGTGATGGTATCGTGCGCCGCCATCATCAGGAAGTTCATGTGATCGACCACCTCGTCGGTGGTGAGCAGGCTGCCATCGTCGCGTGTGGCGCGGCAGAACTGGCTGAACATGTCCGGTCCCTGCTGCTCGCGGCGTTTCTGCACCTCGGGGGTGAAATAATCGACCAGGAATTTCCGGCCGGCCACGCCGCGCCCCATCTTGGTAAAGGGGAGGGGGCGGCGCACCACGCCGATCGACGCCTGGACCATATCGACAAAGGCCTTGTTGATCCGGTCCGCCTCAGGCCCCCAGGGAATGCCGAGGAAAGAGGTTGCCGCAAGATCGAGCGTCAACTTCTTGATTTCACTGTAGAACAGAATGTCACGGTTCGACCATTCGGCAACGCGCGCGGCAATGCCCTCGTTCAACTTTTCCGAATAGTGCCGCATCGGGCCGGGCTTGAACGCGATCGACAATGCGCGGCGATCGGCACGGTGATGGTCGAAATCCATCAGCATCAGTCCGCGCGGGAACAGCAGGTTGAGCACCGGGCCCCAGCCCTGCTCGGAAGAGAACAGCTTGTCGCGGTCGAACAGCACCAACTCGTTGGCATCGGCACCGAACAGCGCGACCTGACGGCGGCCAAAGGCATTCGTCCGATAGACCGGACCATATTTCTCGCGCATCTCGTTGCCGAACTTCTCGGGATCGGCGAGCATCTTGAAGGTGACACCGACGATCGGCAGGCCATCCTCGCCCGGAATATGATCGAGCGATCCGGGACCGGGCATCCGCGTCCAGTGCGGATTGCCGCTGTCACGCTGGATGGTGTGGTCGGGAAACATCTCGCGCGGCGGAGCAATCACGGTGGCCATGGGGGAATCCTCTGCTCTGGTTTAATCGATCCATTAAATACCAACTGACACCTATGTTAGCAAGCGATCCGTCGCTTTCGAAATGCCATTCATCGTTAATTCAACTGGCAGTTTGTATGAACGGAAAATCGGAGCCCCGCTCCGGCGGCCCGCCGCGCCTGGCTTGCGGCTTAGGGGATGATGCGTTGAACCCTGTTTCCTTCTTGCAGAAAACCCGTGCCCGCGCGGCGCGGATGATTGCGCTGGCGCTTGGAGCGGTCTCGCTTTCGGGCTGTGTCTATGGGCTGGACGGCTATGATGGCTATGGCGGCGTCTCGGTGGGGGTCGGCAGCGGCTATGCCGGCGGCTTCAATCCCTATTGCGATGGCTTCTCCGCCTGGGACAGCTGGTATGGCTGCGACTATGGCTATGGCTTCGGTCAGATCGGCTTTGGCGGCGGATATTGGGACAATTTCTATTATCCCGGCTATGGCACCTGGATCTACGATCGCCCCGGCGGCCGCCGCTTCGCGATGCAGGACAGGCATCGCCGCTACTGGGGGCAACAGCGCTGGCAATATTACCAGCAGCGCCGAGCCGATCGGCGCGAATTTCGCGATGATCGCCGCGGTGACCGGAGGGATGATCGGCGCGATTGGCGGCGCGACCGCCGCGAGACGCTTGACGACCGCCGCGACTGGCGGCGCGAACAGCAGGCCGACAATCCCGAATTCCCACGTACGCGGCGCGGCGAGCGCGAACGGATGGGCGGGCTGACCCCGGAAGACCGCCAGCGGCGCCTGGAGCGCTGGCAGCAGCGCCAGCAGGATCAGATAGGGCAACCTCAGACGCCGGGGCGTGACTGGCAGGGTCGAGGCGACCGTCCCCGCCGTGGCGACGGCCAGATGCTCCCGGACGGCCAAGGCGGGCGCAACTGGCAGGGCCGTGGTGACCGCCAGGGCAGGGGCGATTGGCAGGGCAGGGGGGAAGGTTGCGCGCGGCCGGAGATGCGCCAGCCGCAACCGGGCGCTCAGCCGGGCTTCACTCCGCCACCGCGCGCCGAACGTCCGCCGCGGGCAGAGCGGCCGCAGCGTCAGGAACGCCCGCCCCAGATCATCGAACGCTCTCGCCCGCGGGGCCCCGGCGGAGTGTCCGATAGCGGCGGGGTTCGACCCCAGGACGTTCGCGAGGATTGACCGTTTTCGCATGGGCGGGTGACAGCCGGGCTTGTGACCCGCCCCGAAAGCCCTATTCTTGAGGGCATGACGCTTTTCTCGCTTCTCGATCAGTCGGTGCGCTTTGCCGACGTCTCTGCCAGCGATGCCCTGGAGGCGACGCTCGAGGCGGCGCGGCTGGCCGACCGGCTGGGCTATCACCGCCTATGGGTGTCCGAACATCATGCCAGCCGCTTTCTGTGCGGCAGCGCGCCCGAGATCCTGATCGCGGCGATGGGTGCGCATACTCGGCGCATCCGCTTGGGATCGGGCGGCGTCATGCTGCCGCATTACAGTGCCTACAAGGTGGCCGAGCAATTTGCGGTGCTGAGCAATCTCTATCCGGGCCGTATCGATCTGGGCGTCGGCCGCGCGCCGGGCGGCGAGATGCGCGTTGCCGCGGCCCTGTCCGCCCCGCACCCTCCATCGTTTCGCGAGTTTCCGAGACAAGTCGCTGATCTGGTTGGCTATATGCACGGGAGCCTGACCGAACCAAGGTTGAGCCCCGAGCCGGCGGGTGACGTGCCGGTCTGGATTCTCGGCACCAGCCCGGACAGCGCGATGCTGGCGGGTGCCCTGGGCCTGCCCTATGCGCTGGCGCTGTTCATCAACCCGCAGGCCAGTCCTGAGCTTACCGATCTGTATCGACGCAATTTCCGGCCCAGCGCGCAGTTGGCAGAGCCCTATGTGATGCTCGCGACCACCGCCTTTGCCTGCGACGATGCCGAGCGCGCCGAGCTGCTGCGCAAGAACTATTTCCTCAATATCGCGCGCCTTCTCGGCGGCGGGACGCAGCCGGCGGTCTCGCCCGAAGAGAGCCTCGACATGGGCTTTACCGAGCGCGAGGCGATGATCATCGGCGCACAGGCGCGGATCGCGGCCTTCGGTACGCCCGATGCGGTGCGGAGCAAGGTGCTGGCGCTGGCCGAGGCCTTTGGCGCGGACGAAGTCATGATCTCGTGCAATGCCTACCACCAGCACGACCGGCTGCGCGCGATCGAACTGTTCGCGCAGAGCATGGCGCTGGCCGAGGCGGCCTGAACCCATGCCGCCAGTCTTTCCCGATTTCTGTGCCGAAAGTGCGTTGCCGTTCAGCGATGGCGAGGCGCTGGTCATCGACAAGCCCGCCGGCCTGCCCGTCAGCCGCCCGAGAAAGGGCGGACGCAGCCTCGAGGATTTCCTTCCCCAGCTGCGCTTCGGGTTCCAGCGCGAACCGCAACCTGTGCACCGGCTGGACCAGGACACATCCGGCTGCCTGTTACTGGCGCGGCATGCCAAGGCGCTCAAGCGCTTTGGTGCCGCGTTCGAGAGCGGGCAGGTGAGCAAACTCTATTGGGGGCTGATCGAAGGGGTATTGGCGCAGGGGCAAGGAACCATCGAGCTTGCGCTGACCAAGACAAGCAGCGCAGCAGACGGATGGCGGATTGTTCCGTCTCCCCAAGGCAAGCGCGCCGTGACGCACTGGCGGCAAGTAGCGGTGGTTGGTGGCAAGACCCTGGTCGAATTCCGCCCCGAGACAGGCCGCACCCATCAGATCCGCGTGCATGCACTCCATGGGCTGGGTCATGCGCTCGTTGGAGATCCGGTCTATGGTCGCGCCGATCCCGCCGGCTTGATGCTCCACGCGGCGCATCTGACGGTTCCGCGCGATGGCAAACCGCCGATTGTCGCGCACGCTCGCATGCCGGACCGTTTTCGCAAACTGGGTTTTGCCGAACCGGCGAATGCTGATGGCTGATATCAATATTCCGGATCATGCCATTGTTTCGGAGCGATTTATCACCGCTTCCGGACCTGGCGGACAGAATGTCAACAAGGTGGCGACGGCGGTGCAGTTGCACGTCAACATCTTCGCGCTTGGCCTGCCGCCGCTGGTGTACAGCCGGTTGCGTGCGCTGGCTGGCAGCCGGATCAACCAGGATGGCGAACTCGTCATCCAGGCGCGCAGTCACAGGACGCAGGAGGCGAACCGCCGCGAGGCGCGCGAACGGCTTGCCGCCTTGCTCGCCGAAGCGCATGACCTCCCCGCCGTCCGTGCCAAGTCACGCCTCAACCGGGTCGGCAAGACCGAGCGGCTTGCAGGAAAGAAGAACCGCTCCACCATCAAGAAGAACCGGGGTAGGGTCTCCTTCGATTGAATCTCATAAACTGGACCTAACAACATGTATGCATTCGATATTGATCCCAACGCTCCCAAGGCGCAGCTTTATGACGACCTGCATTCTGCCGCCATGGCACTGGTCGATGGCGAGCCCGACGGGGTGGCGAACATGGCCAATGTCGCGGCGCTGATCTGGCAGTTCCTGCCTGATCTCAACTGGGCGGGCTTCTATCGCATGGTCGAAGGCGAGCTGGTGCTGGGCCCGTTCGTCGGCAAGCCTGCGTGCATCCGCATCGCGCTGGCCAGCGGGGTGTGCGGCACCGCCGCGGCCAGTGGAGAAACGCAGCTGGTCAAGGATGTCCACGCGTTTCCCGGCCATATCGCCTGCGATGCCGCGAGCCAATCGGAGCTGGTCGTGCCCGTGTTCCATGAGGGCAAGGTCACGCATGTCATTGATCTCGACAGCCCCCGGATTGGGCGGTTTGACGCCGACGATCAGGCCGGGATCGAGCGGCTGGCCCGTAGCCTGGCAGGGCGCATCTGATCCGCGCTTAACCCTGACATCCCGGTCTGCCCCTTATTGAAACAGGGACAGGGCGGCGCGCCGGTTTTACATTCGCGCGATGGTGCGCTCGGCAAGCAAATGCTAACAAAGGCTTAACAATTCTTTGCCGGAACGCGCCATATTGCGCATTGCCGAGCTGGATCGCCTGGTGTTTGCCCAAGGGGAGTTAACCATGAAGAGCCGCGTCTTTGCTTCGATGCGTCATGCCGTCCTTGCCGCCAGCCTGATGGCTGCGAGCGCCATCGCGAGCAGCGCCCACGCCGCCGAATCGCCGCTGAAAAAACCGGCCGCCAGCCACGTCGATCTGGGGCTGGCCAGCGCGCTCAATGGCGCGACCGTGGTTCGCCCCGGCTTTGGCACGCGGTTTCCAGTCGGCGCTCCGGCCTATGTCCGTCCGTTCCGCGGCTTCATCCTGCCGCGAGTCTGGATCGCGCCGACCTATTATATCGCCAACTGGCAGGGCTACCGGCTGCCGCGCCCAGCCCAGGGTTTCGGTTGGTCGCGCTATTATGACGATGCGGTGCTGACCGATCGCAACGGCCGGGTTTATGACAGCGTGCAGGGCGTCAACTGGCAGCAGGCACCGGGTGCCGCAGCCACGACCGTGACAAGCCAGGTCTATTCGCCCGATTACGACCCTTATAATTACGATCAGAGCCTGTTGCTGGGCAATGATGACGTCGTTCAGGGTACGCACTGGGTGCGCAGTTCGGAAGAACCGGCCGGTGTCGACTTCGATCCCGACCAGCCGCCGCCACCGCCACCTGCCTATGCGCCGGTGGACGAGCCTGCGTTTCTGGAGGCATGCCGCCGCGACAATGGCCTGGGCGGTGCAGCAGCCGGGGCTGCCGTGGGCGGCCTGGCAGGCAATCGCATCGCCGGGCGCGGTGATAGCACGGGCGGCACATTGATCGGCGCGGGCGTCGGTGCGATCGCAGGGATGGTGATCGACAAGGCCGAAGATCGCGAGCGCTGCAAGCGGCTGCTCGCGGCCGAAGCTGCCGGGGGCAATGCCGTGCGCTACGCGCCACCGCCGCCACCTCCGGGCCTCCCTGCTTATGCGCCGCCTGCCGCTACCGGCTATGCGCAGCTCGATGACAGGACATTCCTGGAAATCTGTCGGCGCGACAACGGTGTAGGCGGCGCTGCGATCGGCGCGGGGCTTGGCGGTCTGGCGGGTAACCGCATAGCCGGGCGCGGCAATCGTACCGGAGGCACCCTGATCGGCGCAGGTGTCGGCGCGCTCGCCGGTATGCTGATCGACAAGGCCGAGGACCGCGAACGCTGCAAGCGCCTGCTGGCGCAGCAGCCGGTCGCACCGGGCCAGCCGGGTGGCTATCCGCCGCCGCCTCCGGGCTATTATTACTATTACCCGCCGCCGATCGTCACCACGGTCACGATCACCCCGGGCAGCTGCAACTGCAACGAGACCGTGGTCGTGACCGAAGAGGCGCCCGCGCACCCTGCTCCGGTGGTACATCACCGCAGCAAGAACGTGCGCGTCTATCGCAAGTGAGGCTCAGCTGCTGACCGGCGTGTCGACATAGCCGGTCAGTCCCCAGGGATCATAGGGGCCGAGCACCAGCTGCTCGAACGTTCCCATGCCGCGCTCGCCGTCGCTGGTGGTGACGCGGCAGAGGATTTGCACGTGCAGATTGCCCATGTCGGGGGCGAGCGGATCGAGCGCGGCGAGGTCGAAATCCTCGCGCTCCACCGCGAGCGCGCCATGATGGAGGCCATGGCCCCAGCGCGGGCAGGTATAGCCAAGGCCGCGCATCTGGAAGCGCTGCACCGGCTCGAACGTCACCATGAGCGGCCCACTATCGGTATCGATGCTGAGCTCGCCGCCCGCCGGCCATCGGGTGCCGGGATGATGACGGGTCGTCATGCGCGCAGCGGGGGTCTCGACAAAGCCGTCATGCGCCGCGCCATCGGGTGCGATCGCCGCACGGGTGTTCCACGGCGTGCCGCTGCGATGCGCGTTCACATGGAAGAACAGGCTGCGTCGCTCCAGATTGACTGGCGTCCATTGCCAGAAGAAGCACGGTTGGCGGCTGGCCGAATGCGGTTGCATGTCGGCGGCGCCCACTGGCCGCACCCCCCAACTGCGATCGCGGGTGCCGCTGCACTCCGATGCGAGCGCGATCCGCTCGCCATCGACCTCGATCCAGCCGGCATAATGGCCGTTCTGCGTCATCCGGGTATAATCCATGAAGGTGCGCGGGCCGTTGCGAAAGGTGAAGCGCGGCTCCTCGATCGGGAAGGCGCGACCGGTAAAGGTCAGTTCCGCCTTGATGCCTTCGCCATCGACATGCACGCGCAGCACACGGAGCGGTTCGATCACCTCGATCCGGATCGGGCCGACCTCCAGGTCCATCCGCTCCATGCCAAGTTCGCGCGAAGCATGAAGATTGTGCTGCATACCGTTGCGAATACAGGAAAAACTAGCATCTGCTATGTCAAGATGCGGGTAGACGCCGAACGCTAGCGCGAAAAATCCGCTGCCATCGGGGTTATAGCCGTTGAAGAAATAGCGGTCGTAGAAATTGCGGTCGGTTCCCGAATAGGCAATCGGCTCGGCCGTCTGGTGCAGAGGAAAATCATCACCTTTGGTCAGCATGTGCTTGCCTCCGAATGGTTTTCTGCCCAACGCAGCAAGGCGCCGATGCTGTCATGATCGAGCGCGAGGCTGCACGCGCCGCGCGCCATGGAAAGGAAATTGGCGTCGCCGCGCTCTGTGCGTTCGACAAAGGCGGCACTGAATACCGCAGTAGAAAGGCCCGACAGCGCGCCGATGCGATATTCGTCCCAGATCTGGGCGCGGTGGCGCGGCACGCCCAGCCGGGTCATCTCGGCGCAATACAGGTCGATCAACTGCGTCTCATGCGCATGTCGCAACTCGCTGCCGATGCCGGTTCCGAGAAAGTAGCCGAGATCGCTGGTCCCGCCGCCGGTGACGCAGGTCTGCCAGTCGACCACCGCCAGCGGCTCGGCACCCCCGCGGATGTCGAACAGCATGTTGTCGAGCCGATAGTCGCCATGGGTGATGCAGCGCGTCGATGGCGTGAAATGGAACCACGCGGCGCAATGCGTGGCCAGCTGTTCGCAGATATCGAGATATTCGGGCTCGATCTGTCCGGCATAGCGCTCGCGAAAAATGGCCTGGGCCCCGGGATAGGCGGAGATGATCCAGTCGCGCGCCGCAAGGTCAGGCAACAGCCAGTCCTCGTCGAGCAGCGGCAGGCCATCGGTGGACGCGTGGAGCAAGGCCGCCTCGCGCACCGCTGCCTCGGCCTCCGCCAGCGTGCACGAATGGAGCTGGTTGCCCACCCGGGCGGGGCCGAGATCCTCGAACAGCAGGATGAAATCGCATCCCGCCTCGTCGATCAGCGCGGCATAGACCCTTGGCACCCGCATCGGGATGTGCGGGGCGACGCACGCGTAGAAATTGACCTCACGCAGATAGAGCCGGAAATGCGCTGCCGTTGCGCGGCTGGTGGCATCGCGCGACGGCAGCTTTGCGGCAATGGATGTCGGCGCGTGCGGGGCAGGGCGATCATAGCCCAGAGTGATGCGCACGGTATCGCCGACCTGACCGGTGCCGATCGGCGCAATATCGATCGAGGTGATTTGCGCGCCGTGCAGCGCATCGCTCGCATCGAGCGTGGCCTGCAGCCACTCGCGGCTGATTTCTTCCGCTCGCGTGGGAAATCCCGGCATCGCTCTCCTTTCCACCGGATCGCGTCCGGCGTCTGTTTAATCGTACGATTAAACAAGCGAGGGCGAATTGCAATCCGTCAAATACGGGGGAGCGTGCAGGGGGGTGTCAGGCGAGTTCGCTCGCCAGCCGGGCCTGCATCTGGTGCACCATCGGGTGCATTGCCTGGATCTCTGCAAACCCGAGCCGATCGGCTTCGAGCGATCGTTCCAGTCGCACCAGGCGATCGAGAAGGTGCTGGGTCTCATAGACCAGCCGCTGCGCTTCGGCGGGGAGCCGGGCAACGACAAACGGGTCGCTGCTGCTGCATTTGCCCAGCGAGCGGCTGCGGCTGCGCAGTTGGTGCTCGGAAAGCTCGCCCGCGAAAAACGCCTTCTGGTTGAGCAGCCACGCGATCGAATGCATCAGCCGCGTGGTCACGCGCAGCGACTCGCACGACATGTCGATGCGGATTTCGTCCTGATCGGCGACGCCCTGCTGTTCGACGGTGAGCTCGAAATAGGAGCGGGCCTCGTCGGCGAGCACCATCGCTTCGACATAGAGCGACTCGACCAGCTTGGCCGTGAAGGGGGATTGAACGCTTTCCATTTGGCTTGTCTGCCAAATCTGCAAGGACATGCACAGATCAAAGACTTGGTTAACGCACGGTTACACCTTCGTGTGTCAACTCGGAACAATCGCCTCGTCGCGCGTGAACCGGTTCAGGCAATGATGTCGGGGATGAGATAGTCTTCGAGCATGGCGATCTGGTCGCGCAGCATCAGCTTGCGCTTCTTCAGCCGGGCAAGCTGCAGCATGTCAGGAGTGCCGCCGTTGCTCAGCGCAACGATGGCATGATCGAGATCGCGATGTTCGATGCGCAATGAGGCCAGCTTCTGCCGGACTTCTTCCTCTGTCACGCGCGCGCCCTTTCCCCACCACAGCCCGCCGCCGAAAACGGCGCAGAATCGCCATAGCGCAGGCGCGAGGCCTGCCGGTTATCGCGGTTATGGAATGTTTCGCCGCAATGCAAGCGCGCCTGTGCATAACCGCAAAGACAGGTCGGAAATTTTATGTTTAGATTGTCAGCCCACGATGAGAAGGCAACGAGTCGAAGGAGACATACATGCTGAACGACAGCCATACCGAAGCCCTCAAGGCCAAGCATGCTGGTATCGAACGGATGATCCACGACGAGGAGCGCAGGCCGGCACCCGACACTGCGCTGATCGCCAAACTCAAGAAGCAGAAACTGCGTATCAAGGAGGAAATCAGCCTGCATTGACCAGGCTGATCTGATCACCGCGGATGTCGGCCGGGGGGCCTGACGTCCGCAAAACCGCCCGGCGCGCCTGCAAGGTCCTGATGGACCGGGGGCAGAGCGCGCGTCGGGCGACGGTGGCTCCCGCTATCCGCGCTAGCGCAGGACGCTTAGCGGATCGACCAGTCGGACATCGTGCATCTGGTCGAGATAGGCTTCGTAATAGCCCTTGTGGGACAAGCCCACCACGGTGAGCATCCGCGCGCCCGGATAGCGGCCCAACACATCGCGCATGTTCGCGACCATGCGCAGGTTGCGCGTTTCCCAATAGCCCAGATACTGGCGGCCGAAGCCCTGCGGCGAGGGTTCGGCCAGCGCGGCCCCGAAATCCGACCGATAGACCAGCATCGGGCCGTCGGGAGCGTTATAGGCGCGGTAGAGATTCAGCAGACCGTCGGGCTGGTCCAGCCTGGCTTCGAGCGCGGTGCTCATGTCCTGACGAGTCTTGGAGGCCGGATTGTCCCAGGCTGTGGTAATCGCCTGTTCGAAGGCCTTGTTTTCCGCCGGGTCGTTGGGGCCCGGGGTATCGGCCGAATGGTCATCCACGCTCCATAGCCGCTCCAGCCCAAGCCTTGCCGCCAGCGCAGCAGCGATCTGGCAGGTCTCGTCCTTTCGCGTGAGCCGATTTTCGATCCATTGCGCCAGCGGCTCGGTCAGCCCGTCGCCCGCCTTGCGTTCTTCGGGAGGCAGGCGCAGCCACTGGACGACCGCCGAACCCGGCTCTCCCGCCGCGAGAAAGACCGCCGCAAGATGGCGCCGCTGGCCCGGCGTTGGCGCGGCCGGCCAGTCCGCCAGCAGCCGCTCAGCCTCGGCATTGGCAGCGGGCACATCCAGCCCGGTTGCTGCGGCAGCGGCTGCCGGGTCGAAGCAATAGATCTTCACCGTCTCGGCATAGCGCTGCGGGTAGCGGCGCAGGCTGTCGCATTGCAGGCCTGACAGGTTTTCGGTCGCGATCGCCATGGGTTTCCATGCTGCGAGGCGATCAAGCACGGGAGCGAGCAATGCGTTGAGCGCAGCAGCCGTGTATTGCTCGGGCAACCCGGAAAGATGCGGCGTGCCGAGCACGAGAACCTCGTTGGGTGCGCCCTGCGGCGGCCCTTTGAGCTCATGAGGGCGGAAGCTCGGGCGATAATCCTGCGCGGCAAGCGGCGCCGCGGCCAGGCCCATCGCGGCGACGATCGGCACGGCCCGTGCAAGGCCGGCAATGAATGGCAATGCAAAAGGCAAGATGTCCCCCGGAAATGCTGTGTATTGCCGTGTTGCTACACTGCACCAATCGCGCTGTCCATCGTCAAATCATCCCCCAAATCGGATGGAAGCCCGGATGGCGCGCCGTCGCGCTGCGTGCTAGACCCCCTTGCATGTCCGAAGCCCAGATCAACGCCACGCTCGCCGCCCGCAACATTCTCACCCGGCTTCACGATGTCATGGCCGCGCGCACCAACGCGCAGGCCAAGCTCAATCAAGTGGTCGACATCATCGGGGATTCGCTCAACAGCGAGGTGTGCTCGATCTATCTGTTGCGCGAAGGCGTGCTCGAGCTGTTCGCGACACGCGGTCTGAACCAGGAAGCGGTGCACGTCACCAAGCTGGCGCTCGGCCAGGGGCTGACGGGCACAATCGCAAAGAATGTCGAGACGCTGAACCTTGCCGAGGCGACCGCCCATCCGGACTTCCAGTATCGCCCCGAAACCGGCGAGGAAAAGTTCCACAGTTTCGCGGGTGTGCCGATCGTGCGGATGGAGCGGGCCGTGGGCGTGCTGTGCATCCAGCATGTCGAGCCGCGCCGCTATCTCGAGGTCGAGATCGAGGCGATGCAGACCGTGGCGATGGTGCTGTCCGAACTGATCGCCAATGCCGGGCTGGTCGATGCGCAGGCAGCGCTCGATGGGGGCGCCGAGCTCACCCATTCGCAGCGTGAAATGGGCTTCCCGCTCGTCGCGGGGCTCGCCAGCGGCAAGGCGGTCTTCCACCAGCCACGCATCACTATCGAACATGTCGTCGCCGAGGATGTCGAGGCCGAGCGCCAGCGCGTCTATTCCGCCTTTATCAAGATGCGCGAGCAGATCGACAAGATGGCGAGCCAGGCCGAGTTCGGCAAAGGCGGCGAGCATGACGAGGTGCTCGAGACCTACAAGATGTTCGCCTATGACGAAGGGTGGTCGCGGCGGATCAACGAGGCGATCGACAGCGGCCTGACCGCCGAGGCCGCGATCGAGCGCGTTCAGCAGCGTACCCGGATGCGGATGCGGCAGATCGACGACCCGCTGCTCGCCGACCGGATGCACGATCTGGAGGACCTCTCCAACCGGCTGCTGCGCATCGTCTCGGGCCAGATCGGCACGGCGGCGCAGATGGGGTTGCGCCAGGACACCATCCTGATCGCGCGCAATCTGGGCCCGGCCGAATTGCTCGAATATGACCGTCGGCGGCTGAAGGGCGTGATCCTGGAAGAGGGGTCGCTGACCGCGCATGTCACCATCGTCGCACGCGCGATGGGCATCCCGGTGATGGGCCGGATGCGGAACATCCTCCACCAGGTGCGGCAAGACGACCATCTGCTGATCGACACCAACGAGAATTCGGTGCTGATCCGGCCCGCGCCTCAGGTGATCGAGGCGTTCGAGGCCAAGTTCCTGCGCAGTCGCGAGAAGCAGGCCGCCTATGCCGCGCTGCGCGATGTCGAGCCACGTACCAAGGACGGGACGCGGGTCGACGTGCTGATCAATGCGGGTCTGCGTGACGATATCGCCCATCTCGCGGTGACGGGTGCGGACGGGGTGGGGCTGTTCCGCACCGAATTCCAGTTCCTTGTGTCCGCAACCCTGCCGCAGCGCGAGCGGCAATTGCGGTTGTACCGTGACGTGCTCGATGCCGCGGGCGAAAAGCCGGTCGTGTTCCGCACGGTTGATATCGGAGGTGACAAGTCGCTGCCCTATCTGCGCGAGGACGGGCCGGGCGAGGAAAATCCTGCCATGGGCTGGCGCGCGGTGCGCGTGGCGCTGGAGCGCGACGGATTGCTCAAGGTCCAGGCGCGCGCTCTGATCGAGGCGGCGGCCGGCAAGACGCTCAATGTCATGTTCCCCATGATCGCCGAACCCTGGGAGTTCGACGCGGCGCGCCAGGTGTTCGACGATCAGCTCGCCTTTCTCAAGGGGCGCAAGAAGCTGCTGCCTGATCGCATCCGCTTCGGGGCGATGCTCGAGGTGCCTGCGCTGGCCGAAACGCTCGACATATTGGGGCCAAAGATCGATTTCCTCTCGATCGGCACCAACGATCTCACGCAGTTCCTGCTCGCGGCGGACCGTGCGCATCCCAAGCTGGCGCAGCGCTATGACTGGATTTCGCCGGCCATCCTGCGCTTCATCCGCAGGGTCGTCAAAGCGGTCGAGCCCTATAATATCGACCTGACCGTCTGCGGCGAGATGGGCGGGCGGCAGCTTGAAGCGCTTGCACTTCTCGCGGTCGGCATTCGCCGGCTGTCGATCACCCCAGCTGCTGTCGGCCCGATCAAGGCCATGGTGCGCTCGCTCGACCTGCAGACCGCCACGGCCAAGATGGAAGAAATGCTGGCTTATCCGCCTACCAACATGCGGGAGGTGCTGCAGGATTGGGCAATGGCGCAGGGTGTGGAGCTCGGCTGACGCAACCCTTTTTGGTCAGCCATTTGCGACACGATCGTTACAACTGTTTTCAAGCCCGAATGGGTTAAGATTCCGCCAATTTCGTTGACTTCGGGGTTGGTTCATGGTTCTCCCGATATGGAGCCAACAGGATAACCGGGACGACCCGGATCGGGAGCGCAAACGTGTCTGACACGCCCTATAACGCAGGTGGTGCGTCATCCGAGGATGGCGCGACCACCGGGGATCTGTTTCCGCCCGCGCATGTCGGCGAGCGGCTGGCCTCTGCCCGTGTGGCGCGCAGCCTGACACTCAACGACATCGCCTCGCGCACCCGCATTCCCATGCGCCATCTCGAAGCGATGGAGGCGGGAAAGTTCGAAACGCTGCCAGGACGGACCTATGCGATCGGCTTCGGCAAGGCCTATGCGCGCGCGGTCGAACTTCCCGAAGAAGAGATTGCCCAGCAGATTCGCGAAGCGCTGGGTGGCGCATCGCACGTGCCGACCCGCGAGGTCACCCAGTTCGATCTCGACGAGCCGAGCAAGGTCCCGTCGGCAAAGCTGGCGCTGCTTGCGGCGGTGACCGGCGCGGTCATCCTGCTGGCCGGGTTCGGGATCTGGCGCAGCTATCTGTTCCCTGCGGCGAATGTCGAGGAACTTGCCCAGGCCGCCGATGCGGCCTCGGCGAGCGATGCCGCCCCTGCCAGGCGCAAGGCTGGAGGCACGGCGCCGTCCGCGCCTGCGGTCGATCCCAAGGCAGAGGTCGTGTTCACCGCCACCGAGGACAATATCTGGATCAAATTCTATGATGGCGAGGGCAAGCAGCTGATGCAGAAGCAGATGGCGCTTGGCGAGCAATATACGGTGCCGACCGACGCAGTGAATCCTCAGGTCTGGACCGGTCGCCCCGATGCATTCGAGATCACCGTGGGCGGGCGCACGGTGGCACCGCTCGGTACCTCCGAAGTTGCGGTCAAGGACGTGCCCGTGACGGCTGCCGCGCTGATGGCACGCCCGGCTGTTCCGGCAGCGACAGCCAGCCAGGAAAGCCGCAGCGCCAGTACAGAGGGCTGAGCAGCATCAGCGCTCTGGTCAACTGGCGTTCAGTGACGTCATGCCATCCAAATTCGTGCTCGCGCGGCTTTGACGAAAGCGGCGATCGCCCTATAGACCTTTTGTGCCTGACATCCGTTCGATCTGGAGCCTGACATGACGACCGCCCGCCTATCACCCGTAATTCCGCGCCGGATCGGCCTATCTGCCCGGATGCTCGCTGGCACGGTGATGGCAGCGCTGGTCGCCACCGCCAGTCCCGCTGCGGCGCAGGCCGCTCCGCTGGAACCGCGCGTCAAGAAGCTGGAATCGGAAATGCGCGCCGTGCAGCGCAAGGTCTTCCCGGGGGCCTCGGACCGGTTCTTCGAGCCCGAAATCGCAGCGCCGACCGCCACGCCGACCCCCAGCGGTGTTTCGGCGAGCGCGCCGCTGACCGACCTGCTGCAGCGCGTGGACACGCTGGAAACGCAGATCACCCGGCTGACCGCCCAGACCGAGGAAAATGGCTTCAAGATCGGTCAGCTCGAAAAGCGGCTCCTGCAGCTTGAGGAGCAGGCCAAGGCCGCCGCTGCTGCCGCCTCCGCAGCACCCGCACCGACGGCCGCTCCCGGCGCTCCGGGAGCAGGTGCCGCAACACCGCGTCCGGCCACGCCCGCGGCGGCGAGCGCTGCCGCTGCCGCCCCGAGCGCCGAACGCGTCGCCGCCGTCGCCAAGATCGAGAAGCCGCAAAGCGCCGATGCGGGCGAGGACGCCTATCTCTACGGTTATCGCCTATGGGAGGCGAAGTTCTTCCCCGAAGCGCAGGCGCAGCTGCGTTTCGCGCTGGAAAAACATCCCAAGCACAAGCGGTCGAGCTACACCCGCAACCTGCTCGGCCGGGCCTATCTCGACGACGGCAAGCCGAGCGCTGCCGCCAAGATGTTCGCCGAGAATTACGAAAAGGAACCCAAGGGCGATCGCGCCCCGGAAAGCCTGTATTTCCTCGGCGAATCGCTGATCAAGCTCAACGAGAAACCCAAGGCCTGTGTCGCCTTTACCGAGCTGGCCGAAGTCTATCCCGAAGTGGCGGCAGGGCGTCTGTCGGACCGGCTCGCTGCCGGGCGCCGCAATGCCGGATGCAAGTGACGCGGACCTGAATCGCGTCAGCGCGGCGCTCACCGCGCTGACGGGCGACAGCAAGGCGCATCTGCTGCTCGCCGTCTCTGGCGGGCCCGACAGCATGGCGCTGACCGATCTGGTCCGGCGCGGCTGGCTCGGACCGGTCAGTGCGGCGACCGTGGATCATGGTCTGCGCCCCGAAAGCGCCGATGAGGCGGAGATGGTGGCGCGGTTTTGCGCCTCGACCGGCATGACGCATGCCGTACTCCGCCCCGACCAGCCGATAACGGGAAGCCTGCAATCGGCGGCGCGCGCTGCGCGCTATGCATTGCTCGCTGCGCATGCCGATGCGATCGGCGCGGCCTTTATCGTCACTGCGCACCATGCCGACGACCAGCTCGAAACCATGCTGATGCGGCTTGCCCGCGGCAGCGGGGTGGATGGCCTGGCCGGGGTGCGCGCGCGCAACGCCCGGACCGTGCGTCCGCTGCTGGGCTTTCGCAAGACAGAGCTGGTCGCGCATTGCGAGCGTCACGCGATTCCTTTTGCCTGCGACCCCAGCAACGCCAATCCCGATTTCGACCGCGTCAGGATGCGCGAAGCGCTGCAGGGTCTTGACGTCATAGATCCGCTGATGGCGGTGCGGTCGGCGGGCGCGCTGGCCGAAGCAGGCGAGGCGCTCGATTGGATTGCGTCGCGCGAGGCCGAGACCGTAATTGTCGGCGATTTCAACGGAATCCGGGTGGTGCAGACCGCTTTCCCGCCTGCGCTGCTGCGCCGCCTGATGCTGATCGCGCTGGACCGCGTGCAACCGGGAATTGCCGTGCGCGGACCCGCGCTCGACCGGCTATTCGATACGCTGACAGGCGGAGGGCAGGGGATGATCGGCGATGTCTTGTGCGGGCCCGCGGCGGATGGCCGGGGCTGGCATTTGCGCCCCGCTCCGCCACGCAGCGCTTCGACCGGGGGTTCTGCGCCAGAATAATGTCGATCGCACGCCAAAGCGCGGGCGGATTATATTGTCATTCAGGATTAGCAGCCTATCTTGATCATGGTTTATGGCTGCAAAGGCTTTGAGATGAACGACGATCAGGATCCCGGTTCGAACCAGAACGGCTGGATGAAGAACATGCTCATCTGGGCAGGGGTCATCATCGGCCTGCTCGTGGTCGTGTCGCTCATCGATACGCGCGGCTCGGCCGATCGCGGCAGTTCGATCAGCTATTCGACTTTCCGCGACCGCGTGGCCGATGGTCAGGTCAAGAATGTCGTGATCTCGTCCGATCGCGTGACCGGCACCTATGTCAACGACGAGGCCTTCTCTGCAGTTCGCGTCGAGAACGACCCGACGCTGATCCCGCTGCTCGAGGAAAAGGGCGTCGACTATAGCGGCAAGGCGATCGAACAGCCCAGCCTGCTGGTCGCGATCCTGTTCCAGTCGCTTCCCTTCATCCTGATCATCGCCATCGCGTTTTTCGTCCTGCGCCAGGTGCAGAAGGGCGGCGGGGCGAGCGGCGCGATGGGCTTTGGCAAATCCAAGGCCAAGCTGCTCACCGAAAAGGCCGGCAAGGTCACCTTTGCCGATGTGGCCGGTATCGACGAAGCTCGCGAGGAACTGCAGGAAATCGTCGAGTTCCTGCGCGATCCCAGCAAGTTTGCGCGGCTCGGCGGACAGATTCCCAAGGGTGCGCTGCTGGTCGGCTCGCCCGGTACCGGCAAGACGCTGCTCGCACGCGCGATCGCGGGTGAGGCAGGCGTTCCCTTCTTCACTATTTCGGGCTCGGACTTTGTCGAAATGTTCGTCGGCGTCGGCGCCAGCCGCGTGCGCGACATGTTCGAACAGGCCAAGAAGAACGCGCCATGCATCGTGTTCATCGACGAAATCGACGCCGTGGGCCGCCATCGCGGATCGGGCCTCGGCAATTCGAACGACGAGCGCGAGCAGACGCTGAACCAGTTGCTGGTCGAGATGGACGGTTTCGAGGCCAATGAGGGCATCATCATCATCGCGGCGACCAACCGTCCCGATGTGCTCGACCCTGCGCTGCTGCGCCCAGGCCGCTTCGACCGCCAGGTCGTTGTGCCGGTGCCCGATATCGAGGGCCGCGAGAAGATTCTGCAGGTGCACATGAAGAAGGTGCCGCTGGCACCCGATGTCAACGCGCGCGTCATCGCGCGCGGTACGCCCGGTTTTTCGGGCGCGGACCTTGCGAATTTGGTCAATGAGGCTGCGCTGCTGGCTGCGCGGCGTGGCAAGCGCCTGGTCGCGATGAGCGAGTTCGAAGCTGCCAAGGACAAGGTCATGATGGGTGCCGAGCGCAAGTCCATGGTGATGACCGAGGACGAAAAGCGCATGACCGCCTATCACGAGGCAGGCCACGCGATCGTCGCGGTGCACGAGCCCGCATCCGATCCGATCCACAAGGCGACCATCATCCCGCGCGGTCGCGCGCTGGGCATGGTCATGCGTCTGCCCGAGCGCGACGTGTACAGCTATCATCGCGACAAGATGTATGCGAACCTCGCTGTCTCGATGGGCGGCCGCGTCGCCGAGGAAGTGATCTTTGGCTATGACAAGGTCTCTTCGGGCGCGAGTGGCGACATCCAGTATGCGACCAAGCTGGCGCGCGACATGGTCACCAAATGGGGCATGTCGGATGAACTCGGTCCTCTGCAGTATGAAGAGCAGTCGGAAGGCTATCTCGGCTATGGTCAGTCTCAGCGGCTGATGATGTCGGACGAGACTGCTCGCAAGATCGATGCGGAAATCCGCAAGGTCGTCGATCAGGGCTATGACCGCGCCAAGCAGGTGCTGAGCGACCATGTCGACCAGCTCCATACGCTGGCCCAGGCTCTGCTCGAGTACGAGACGCTGAGCGGCGACGAGATCAAGGAACTGCTCGACAGCGGCAAGCTCGACCGGCCCGATGGCAGCAAGGCCAAGCCCGATGTCGCGCCGGGTATCGGTGCGGTCATCCCCCGCGCAGGCAAGCGCAAGGGGCCGTTCCACGATCCCAAGCCGCAGGGCGCCTGATCGAGCCCGAGCGGGTCGGGCAAGGCCGACAGCGTGGGTATTGCTAGAACTCTGATGACGGCGCTGGCGCTTCAGGCACCGGCGCCGTCATTGCATCCGGCCACCCCGTCGATCGAGACCGTGCGCGATTTCCTCACTGCAGCAGAGGCCCTTATGGCGAAAGGAGCAGACGGGGTAAGGACTCCCGAAGCGGACGCGGTACGGCAGGCCGTGCAGGACGCCGCCAGGGCCTATCGTGCCGCGCTCGCGGAGAGCGCCAGCCGCGGCGAAGCGGCGCCCAGTTGCCCTCCACCGCCTGGCCAGGCACAGCTTACCATTCCCGATCTGATCGGTGACTTTCAGGCTTTCCCGGACGCCAATCGCGACATGCCCGTCACCACCGCCTTTGCGCTGGTCATGACCTTGCGTTATCCTTGCGCTGCGGCGCAGAAATGAGGTCATTGGCCATTCATCAGGCAATGATAGACAGGCTGCGAGATCATGGAGGGAGCATGGGCATGAAGCGGGGCATTCAGGCGGGCATTCTTGCAGCGGTGGTGATGCTGTCGACCGGAGCGGCATCGGAAATGACCGTGGGCGAGTTTCTGGCGGGAATGAAAAAGGCCGAAAGCATGGGCCCGGCTGCCTTGCTCTCAAGCGACGTGCGCGCCTTGCGGGCAGAGTCGGACCGGGTACGCGAACTGTATGTGGCCGACATTACCCGGCAGAAAAAGGCGGGCGGCAAGATGCACAGCTGCCCACCGGCCAGCGATCGCCCGAAGATGACCGGCGAGGAACTGCGCGTCTATCTCAGCAGCCTTCCTCCGTCGGCGCAGAAAAAGCCGTTTCGGGTCGCGGTCTATGACCTGATGAAGAAGAAATTCCCCTGCAAGTGATGCGAGGCGGCAATCGCCCCCCGGCTTTGCGGCGCGGAGGGCGATGAAGCTCAGGCGGCGAGAAAGCCTTCGAGCCGCCCGCGAATGATCTGCTCGGCCTCGGCCATGATACGGTCGATCAGCTCCTTGCAGGTGGGGATATCGTGGATCAGGCCGGCGACCATGCCGCAGCTCCACGCGCCTGCATCCATATCGCCTTCCATCATGATCCGGGGGTAGACGCCCGCGACCTGCTCGATGATGTCGGTGAACTGAAGGTCCTTGCCCTTTTCCTTCTCGATCACCAGCAGCTTCTCGACTGCCTCGTTGGTCAGCACGCGCTCGGTATTGCGCAGCGGGCGCATCACCAGCCGGGTGTCGAGCTCGGATGCGGCCACGATCGCCTGTTTCACGTTTTCGTGCACCGGGGCTTCTTTGGTGGCGATGAAGCGCGTGCCCATGTTGATCCCATCGGCGCCCATGGCGAGCGATGCGACCAGCGAACGTGCATCGGCCTGGCCGCCCGAGGCGACGAAGGGAATGTCGAGCTCGTCGGCGGCGCGGGGCAGCAGGATCATGTTGGGCACATCGTCCTCGCCCGGATGGCCGCCGCATTCGAAGCCATCGACCGAGACCGCATCGCAGCCGATCGCCTGGGCCTTGAGCGCGTGGCGCACGCTGGTGCACTTGTGGATCACCTTGACGCCCGCGTCCTTGAGATAGGGCAGCACCGATTGCGGATTGTTGCCCGCGGTCTCCACCGCCTTGACGCCGTTCTCGATGATGACGCGCACATAACCGGGATAATCGGGCGCGGTGAGCACGGGCAGGAAGGTCAGGTTCACGCCGAACGGCTTGTCGGTCATCGCCTTGCACTTCTTGATCTCGGCATCGAGATCTTGCGGAGTCTTCTGCGTAAGCCCGGTGATGATGCCGAGCCCGCCCGCGTTCGACACCGCTGCGGCCAGTTCGGCAAAGCCGACATAGTGCATGCCGCCCTGGATGATCGGATGCTCGATACCGAACAGCTCGGTGATGCGGGTCTTCATGAGGCTCTCTCCTTTATCTTTGTGATTCGGGGCAGATCAGACGAACAGGGCGACCGATTGCATCGCGGTCATCACCGGTTCGAGCCTGCTGTTCCATACCGTCATGTACTGGCTTGCCGCGCCATGATGCGCGTGGTGTGTGACCGATTCGAGCAGCCACCAGCCATTCACGGTCTCGGGTGCGTCGGTGAGCAGGTTGACCTGCCAGTTCATGCTGCTCACCGGCCCCGCAACATCCATCAGCCCCATGGCCGAGGGCGGCAGTCCATCGCCGATGGCGAGCAATTCGGTCATCGGATCGAGCCCGTCGCGCTCGGCCAAGCGGTGCCAGTTGGCGAGGCGCGGCGTGTTCATGCCCAGTTCGAGCCGCTTTTCGGGATATTCCATTTGCGACGTGAAGAATTCGGGCGGGCCGCTTCGCGTCGTGCCTTCTGCAGGCGGTGGCGCGACGTCCGGGCGGTGGACGCCTTCGAACTCGATCTTGCTCTCGCGCTTGCTCATGAAGATGAAGGTGCCGATAAAGCCGAGGCCCTCGGCGCTGCGGATCTTTACTTCGACAAAGGCGGTGTTGCGCCCGCGGCGCAAGAGGTCGGTCGAGATCGTCAGTTCGCCTGCCAGCGGGCCAACGAACGCAACCTGGGCAGAGCGCAGCGGCGGTGCATCGGGCACGGTCAGCCGCGCGGCATGATGCGCGAGCGCGGAGGACAGGCCGCCATAGCAGGTCCGCCCCTGCATCCAGCACGGAGCGACGGAAACGGTCCAGCCATTGTCGGCGCGGACAAACGAAGCGAGGGTCTGAGCGAGATTCATCGCGCGATTAAGACCAGAGATTCCGGCGCGAATCCACCGGAAATTTGCCGATAATCGGCTGCCGCTACGGATCGCTGGATGTCAGGGAAGGGGAAGGCTGGTGGGCGTAGGAAGGATTGAACTTCCGACCCCTGCGATGTCAACACAGTGCTCTACCACTGAGCTATACGCCCACGCTTTAGCCTTGCTGCCGGTGCTGTGCGCCGCGGCAAGGGCGGTCCATTACAAAGAGCTTGGCACTCGTGCAAGCGGTAAATGATGCCGCTCGCCGATTATTGCCTCAGAGGCTCTGCGCGAAGGTACCGCGCGAGAAGACGCGGTCGACTTCCAGCACCAGATCCTTGAGGTGGAAGGGCTTGGAGAGCACCCGCGCGCTCGGCGCGGCCTGCTCGGCCTTGAGTGTGACCGCCGCGAATCCGGTGATGAACATGACCTTGGTGTTGGGTGAAATGCGCCCGCAATGCTGGGCCAGTTCGATCCCGTCCATTTCGGGCATCACGATATCGGTCAGCAGCAGATCGAAATGCTCGTCCTGCAGCAGCGGCAGTGCCGCCGTGCCACGATCTACCGAGACGACCTCATAATCGGCCTTTTCCAGTGCACGCTGCAGATAGGTCCGCATGGCTGCATCGTCTTCCGCCAGCAAAATCCGCAACATCGCCACTGTCCTCCATGGAAGCTGTCCGGACCTTGTATGCCGCAGGCAGTTAAGATTTTCCAGCCAACCGGATACCTTGTTTGCACGATGCCCCGAAGCAGGACAGCGACTGGAGCGGAAGTAAACGCAGGCTGGCAGCGGCCGTTGCATGGCCTGCGCCTTTGACTTGGCCGACGCTTTGGCGCATGCCCTTGCGCCATGGACGACGCGCCCAGCCAAGCCGCGATGCCATCGCGCCATTTCAGCCTGGAAGGGGTGGAAAGCGCGCGGCTGCCGGTTCTGGTCGCGGTTCCGCATGCCGGGCGCGACTATCCCGACGAAATTTTGCAGAATTCGCGCGTCGCACCCGAGATCCTGGAGCGACTCGAAGATCGGCATGCCGACATGCTGCTGCCCGATCTTGTGAAGCTGGGATGTCCTACCCTGGTCGCGCATGCCGCGCGCGCCTGGATCGACCTCAATCGCGCGCCGAGCGAAATCGATCCGCAGATGGTCGCGGACGCACCACGTACTGCCTTTGCCCAGCCTAGCGCCAAGGTGCGCGGCGGCCTGGGGCTGGTGCCGCGCCGTCTGGCCGACCATGGGGAACTCTGGCGCCGGCCCTTTGCGCAATCGGCGATCGCCGGGCGGATCGCGCAGCTGCATGATCCCTATCACCGCACGCTCGGCCAGGCGCTGGCGAGCCTCAAGGCGCGATTCGGCTGTGCGCTGCTGATCGACCTTCACTCCATGCCGCCGCTGCGGCCCGAAGGCCCGGCCAGACCGCCGCAGATCGTGCTTGGTGACCGGTTCGGGCGATCGGCCGACGGGGCTCTGTGCGATCTGGCGCTGAGGACCATGGCGCGGTCGGGATTCGAGGTCGCGCTCAACCATCCCTATGCCGGCGGCTATGTGCTCGATCGGCACGGACGTCCTGCAAGGGGAATCCATGCGCTGCAGGTCGAGATCGACCGCACCCTCTATCTTGCAGCGGATCTCAAGCAGCCAGGGCTGGGTCTTGCCCGGGTCAGCGCTGCGCTGGCGCATCTCGTCGGCACCCTGGCGCAGGATTTGCTGCGCAGCGATCGCGGTCCCGACCTCGCCATCGCCGCCGAATAACCTGCTGAATTCATGAAAAAACCGCCTCGTGACGGATCACGAGGCGGCCAAGGTTCAGGGAGGAGGTGCACTAGTGCACCTGTCGGAATGCGAAAGGGGGGGAAGCATCCCGACACCCATAATCTAGGACAATCGCTGGCCGACTTCAATGGCTGGAACGGTAAAATTTCTGCCCATGCGAATATTCTTGCTAATGCGAGCGAGTCGCAATAACCTGAGCCAGTCGCTGCGATGAAGCGCGGCGACGGCAAAGCGAAGGAGTGGTCATGGGCTTTTGGTGGCAAGACATGCTGGATCGACCAGCCGAACTGGGATCTGCAACGCTGGTCGAGGCAAGGCTGGTCGTGGCGCTCAGAATTGCGGTGTTCGCGCACAAGTCCGGCACCGACCCCGCGCCGCACGTCGCGGCAAGGCTGGGCAGTACCGCGCTGTCCAACCAGCTGTCGCTGGTTGTCGAGGCGATGGGCCAGGCCTGGCCAGAACCGTTCTGCGTTTCTCGCCCGTGCTGCGCACGGCTCTCGCCCGATGAGACAATGTTTGTCGCGATGGTGCGCAGCGCCGCGCGCGGCAATCGCGCTGCCTTCGACCGGCAGACGCGCGAGATGCTCGGCGAGGATGCACGCAACCTCATCTACAACCTGATGTGGCAGATGGGCAGGATGGTCGCTGCGGACGCGTGAGGTGCCTGGTCAGCCGGTCTCATTGACATAGCTGCGGATGAATTCGGCGATGGCATGGAAACCGTCGCTGAATGCCGCGCCGGTGCGCCACAGGGCTGCGATCGAGCGGCGTGCATTCCATCCGGCAATGTCGAGCGTTGCCACGACTTCCGCCGCCTGAGTTTCGGCGGCCATATAGCGTTCCGGCAGCAGTGCCAGGCCGATGCCCGAGCCCACCATCTGGCGGATGCTGTCGAGGCTGGTGCCTTCGTAGTCGTGGAGGATGTGTGCGCCGACCTGCTCGCAGATGTCGCGCGTCTGCCGGTGGAAATGGTGACGCCGGTCAAGCGTCAGAAAACCTTCGCCCTTGAGTGCCTCCGCCGGGATATTCTTCTGCCCGGCCAACCGGTGATCGGGCGGCGCGATGACGAACATCCGTTCGCTGAACAGCGGCTCGACCACGATTCCCGTCGCATCGACCGGCATCGGACACAGCATCATGTCGAGCTCGCCGCGCATCACCTGCCGGACCTGATCGTCGGGAATGCCTTCGCGGATGTGCAGGCGCAGGTCGGGCTGTTCGCGGTGCAGCCCGGCCACGATTGCGGGCATCAGATAGGGGCCAAGCGTCGGGGTCACGCCGAAGCGCAAGGTGCCGCCGATGCCCTTGCCTGCGCGCCGCGCGAGGTCGGAAAGGTCGCGTACCTGGACAAGGATGCCGCGCGCGCGTGCCGCTATGTCGCGCCCCAATGGGGTAAGCTGGACGTCCTGGCCGCTGCGGTCGATCAGCGATGCACCCAGCCGCGCCTCCAGCGTGCGCAGCTGCTGGCTGAGCGTCGGCTGCGAAACATGGACCGCAAAGGCCGCCCGTCCGAAATGGCGGTGGTCGTCCAGCGCGACCAGATATTGCAATTGGCGAAGACTAGGCATGTGCGACCCCCTGTTCGATAGAGAATGTCTATCGAATCATCGTCGTCCTTTCAAATGGAAACAATGATACGTTGTGCCATATACCATGCACAACAAGCAGCGGAGCAAACCCCTCCCCGAACCGCTCCAACCCAACTGCTTGAAAGATGCCGCAGCTTGAACGGACACCCCAAAGCTGCGGATAGGGTGGTGCATCGGTCCGCCGAGGTCGCAGCTTAGCCTCCGATGCGCCACCCGCCTATCTCGCCGGTGCAGGCCGGGCCTCGGGGTGCTTGTCCTCCCTCCGCAATCTGTTAGCCTCTACCCAATCGCGCGACCGGTACAGCCGGCGTGCCATCCTTGGGAGGGGACGTCATGCGGCAATTGCAGGGCATGGACGCATCGTTCGTCGCGCTGGAGCAGCGCAACGCGCCGATGCATATCGGATCGATCCTGATCTACGATCCGTCGACAGCACCCGGCGGGTTCGTCCGGTTCAAGGATATCCTGGCCTTTTTTGAATCGCGCATGCACCTGTCGCAGACGATGCGGCAACGGCTGGTCAAGGTCCCGCTCAATCTCGATTATCCCTATTGGATCGAGGACCCGGATTTCGATCTCGAATATCATGTGCGCCATGTCGCGCTGCCCAAGCCGGGCGACTGGCGGCAGCTGTGCATCCAGGCGGCGCGCATCTTCTCGCGCCCGCTCGATCTCACGCGCCCGCCCTGGGAGTTCTGCGTGGTCGAGGGGCTCGACAATATCGAGGGCGTGCCCAAGGGCAGCTTCGCGATGATCACCAAAGTGCACCATGCCGCGATCGACGGCATGTCGGGGATCGATCTGATGGATGCGCTGCACACGCTGCGCCCCGGCGATCCGCCGCCGCCGGCCTCCAGGGCATGGCGACCCGATCGCGTGCCCGATCCGCTGGGGCTGTTCCTCAAGGGTTATGCGCGGGCCTGGCTCAACCCCTGGCGGCAGACCGGGGTGATCGCCAAGGCGGCGCCGGGGCTGTACCGCGCCGCCAAGGGGCTGGTGACCAGCGAGTTCAGCCTCAATCCGGCGATCTCCGCACCGCGCACGCGCTTCAACGTTCCGGTTTCGCCCAACCGGGTGGTCGAGGGACGCACGTTCACGCTGGCTGACGTCAAGGCGCTGCGAGCGCTGTCGCCCGGCTGCAAGATCAATGACGTGTTCCTCGCGATCATCGGCGGCGGCCTGCACCGCTATCTCAAGGCGCATGACGAACTGCCCGAGGCGAGCCTGACCGCCATGGCGCCAATCTCCGTGCGCGCGGAGAAGGAAAAGAACACCATGGGCAACCAGGTGTCGGCGATGGTCGTGCCGCTGGGCAGCCATATCGCCGATCCGGTCGCTCGGCTTGCCTATGTGCATGAGCAGACGATCCAGTCCAAGGCGATGACCGATGCGCTTGGCGCGCGGCAGATGACCGAGATGAGCAAAGTCTCGCCGGCGCTGTTCATGGCACTGGGGGCGCAGCTCTACACCCGGCTGGGCCTCGCCAATTACGTCAAGCCGCCGTTCAGCACGGTCGTCACCAACGTGCCCGGCCCGCCGGTGCCGATCTATTCAACCGGCGCAAAGATGATCAGCATGCACGGTCTGCTGTGCCTCACCGACGGTCTGGCGCTCGGCCATGTCGTGCAGAGCTATGTCGACCAGGCGACGATCGGATTTACCGCCTGTCGCAAGGCGATGCCCGATCCCGAATTCTACTCCCAATGCCTGCAGGCCTCGTTCAAAGAGCTCATGGCGGCTTTGGCATCGGGTGGGTCCGAAGCGGCCGAGAAGCCTGCGGCGAAGCGCAAGGGGAAGAGCAAGGCAGCCGCGTCAGCGTGATTGCGCTGGCATTTGCGGAGCGCAGCTCCATATTGTGTGACAGATCGGAGACTTCATGACCGCTACCGCTGCTTCTGCCAATCCGAGTGCCGCGAGGCCGCCGCACCTTTTCTGGACCCTCAGCGAGGGGCGTGCCCTGGTCGAACTCGGCGCATTCTATGCCTTGCGCGGCCCGCTTGCGATGCTGCCGCGGGGTGATGGGCACAGCGTGCTGGTGCTTCCGGGCTTTCTCGCGAGCGACCGGTCGACCAAGCCGATGCGCGATCTGCTGAAGAGCCTTGGCTATGACGCGCATGGCTGGGACATGGGCCGCAATATCCGGATCGACAATGCGCGCGAGGCGCAGATGAACGATCTGCTCGATCGCATCCATGCGAGCTCGGGCCGCAAGGTCTCCATCATCGGCTGGAGCCTGGGCGGCGTGTTCGCGCGCGAGATCGCCAAGAACGCGCCGGACAAGGTGCGACAGGTGATCTCGCTCGGCAGTCCGATCTCGAACGATCGCGGCCATACCAACGCGCGCCGCCTGTTCGAGCGGCTGAATGGTCCCGAGCCCGAGCCTCTGCAGGCCGGTCGCTTCCGCAATCTCGACGAAGCGCCGCCGGTGCCGACCACCTCGATCCTGAGCAAGACCGACGGCATCGTCGCCTGGCGCGGATCGGTGCAGAAGCCCGGCCCGCAGACCGACAATATCAAGGTTCTCGCCAGCCATTGCGGCCTCGGCGTCAATCCGATGGTGATGTACGCGATCGCCGACCGTCTGGCGCAGGCCGAGGACGCCTGGCAGCCTTTCGACCGCTCGGGCTGGCGCGGGCTGCTGTTCGGGTCAGTCAAGGCGGACTGAGCTTAGCGCCTCACTCCGATCAGCTGTTCCGCCGCCAGCCGCCCGGTCTGCGCCGCGCCGTTCATATAGCCAGTGTGCGCATCGGAAAGATGCTCGCCTGCAAACAGGATCGGGCCGGAGGGCAGGGGCGGGGTGACCGTGCCGTCTTCTTCCTCCACCCAGAAATGCCGGGCAAAACGGGTGAGCTGGCCCGGCAGGAAGCGCGAATAGGCACCTTGCGCGAACGGGTCCATCGCCCACGCGGTGCGGCGGACGCTTCGCGCGGATAGGCCGGGCACGGCGGGCGCGATCTCGCGTTCGCAAACGCGGACCATGGCTTCCGGCGAGAGGTCGGCCAGGCCTGAGGTCTGGTTGCCGCCGAAGAACCAGGTGAGCACGCCCGCCGGGACTTCATCCTGCCCCGCGCTCGCGCCCCAGAATTCGCTGAACAGCCCCGGATCGCCGCCGGTACGTGCGGCCCAGGCTGCACCGCCCGCCCCGGTGACCGGCTCCCATGGGCGCGTGGCATAGCCGGCGTTGATCTTCTCGTTGCGCCCGCAGCTCAGCTCGCGCGTCAGCGCCAGCCAGGGGGCGGGGAGCGTGTCGCCGAAATCGATGCTGCGCAGCACCTGCGCGGGCACGGTGACGATGACGCGGTCTGCGATGATCACCGCGCCATTGGCAAAGCGCAGCTCCACCGCCTTGCCCTCGCGCCGAACGCTGAGCAGGGCATGGCCGGTCCTTATCCGTTCCATCAGCGGCGCAGCCAGCGCGCGCGGGATGGTCGAGGAGCCGCCCGCGAGGCTGTAGCGCTCGTCGCTGCCCGAAATGAGGGCTACACGGTCGGTATCGATCGCGGGAAGGTTGAAGAACAGCTCGAGCGCCGAGACATCGTCCGGCTCCGATCCGAATTCGGTGCGGATCGTCGCCTCGATCAGCGCCCGTGCGCGGGGGCTTGCCGCGGCCCCGGCGGCATCGAGATACTGCCGCACCGACATCGTGTCGAACCGCGCGCCATGGGTGTCGAAATCCTCGTCCACCAGCGCGGCGTCTGCAGCGATGCGCGTGGCCAGCGGGCGGAATTCGGCGATTAGATCGGCCTCGGTCACCGCCTTGCCATCGACCACGAACACCTCGTGCGTCACCATCGCGCCGCGATCGATCAGACCGATGTCGAAGCGCTTGGCCAGCGCCAGGATATCGGCATGGTTGGTGTTCACCAGATGCGCGCCGTCCTCGACATAGAGTCCCGGTTCGGGCAGTCCGCTTGATGTCAGGACGCGTCCGCCGACACGCCCGCGCGCCTCGTAGATGGTCGCATCGAAACCGGCGGCGACCAGCCGATCGAGCGCGACCAATCCGGCGAGCCCCGCTCCGATGATCGCGATGCGGCTGCGCTTGCTGATCCTGGCTTCTGCAGGTTCGACCAGGGAAGGGGGCAGGCCCATTGCGGCAATACCGGCGAGCACCTGCCGTCGGTCCAGCCCCGGCCCGGATTTATGGATGGTATCGGGCGCGGCCTTGGCCAGCAGTCCCCAGACAAAACCCGTTCCGCGCATATGCCGTGCCTCCCCCTGCAGACGCTACGGAAGGTGAGGGTGATCCCAACGCCGCGTAGCGTCAAGATTAATGGCAGATTGGGCAAATCGGGCTGGACATTGGTGCGGCGCACCCCAAATGACGCGCACCAAAAGGGAGCGCGCATGTTTCACAGTCTCTGGGCTCAGCTGGCCCTTGCCATGTCGGCACTCGCCGGCACCGCCGCACTTGCAGACGCGCGGCGCATGCGGCGCACCAATTTCGACCAAGTTGGCTTCATGCCGTGGACCAGCATCTCGATGCTGGCGATCACCGGCGCAATCATTTCGGCCGCCCTTGCGCTGAAGGGTCTCTGATTAGAGACAGGCCTCGAGAAACGCCTGTTCGAAGCCAAACTGGCGCGCCTTTTCCAGCGTATAGGGGCGCAGACCCGTCGAGCGATATTCGCCGATGATCTTGCCGTCGCTGCCTTCGTCCAGATATTCGAACTTGAACAGTTCCTGGGTGACGATGACCTCGCCCTCCATGCCGATCACCTCGGTAACGTTGGTCACGCGGCGGGAACCGTCGCGCAGACGCTTGACCTGGACGATGATGTCGACCGACTCGGCGATCTGGCGGCTGATGGCTTCCTTGGGAATCTTGATGTCGCCCATCAGGATCATGTTCTCCATACGGCCGAGCGCCTCGCGCGGGCTGTTGGCGTGGAGCGTACACATCGATCCGTCGTGACCGGTGTTCATCGCGGCGAGCAGGTCGAAGCACTCCGCGCCACGAATTTCGCCCAGGATGATCCGGTCGGGGCGCATACGCAGCGCGTTCTTGACGAGATCGCCGATGCTGATCGCGCCCTTGCCCTCGAGGTTCGGCGGGCGCGTTTCCAGCGGCAGCCAATGCGGCTGCTGCAAGCGCAGTTCGGCCGCGTCCTCGATGGTCAGCACGCGCTCGCCCGGATCGATCATCTTCGACAGCGCGTTGAGCATGGTGGTTTTACCCGAACCGGTACCGCCTGAGATGACGATGTTGAAACGGCAGGCACCCGCAATCTTGAGCGCGGTCGCCATCTTTTCCGACATCGCGCCCCAATCCTTCAGATTGTCGAGCGTGATCGGCTTTTCGGAGAACTTACGAATGGAGATCGCGGTGCCGCGGAGCGACAAGGGCGGGATGATGACGTTGACGCGGCTGCCGTCCTTGAGGCGGGCGTCAGCGAGCGGCGTCGTCTGGTCAATGCGGCGACCGACCTGGTTGACGATCCGCTGCGCGATCTGCAGCAGATGTTCCTCGTCGCGGAACTGGATCGGCGCGATCTGCAGCTTGCCCTTCTTTTCGATATAGGTCTGCTCGGGGCCGTTCACCATGATGTCGGTGATCTCGGGATCGTTGAGCAGTTCCTCGAGCGGCCCGAAGCCGAGCAACTCGTCGATCAGCACCTTTTCCAGCGCGAACTGCTCGCGCCGGTTGAGGGTGAGCTTGAGCTCGGCGAGCACCTCGAGGATGATCGGGCGGAATTCCTCGGCCAGCTCGTCCTTGGTCAGCGTGGCAGCAGCTTCCGGGTCGACGCGTTCGAGCAGGCGCGGCAGCACCTGTTCCTTGATCTTGTGGACCGACGCTTCGAACCCTTCGACCTTGGGGCCGGTGTCCGCGACCGAGTTGGCGCGATCCGAAAGGCGCGTCATCGCGTCGTTCAGTGCGGCGCTCTCCGGCGTCATGTCGATCATGTCGAGACCGGGCAGATCGACGCTATCGAGGTCGGGGAACTGATCGCCACCCATGTCGAGCGACAGGCCCAGCCGCGCTTCGGGCGGCGGGGTGGGGGCACCCCCCTTCATCGGGCGGGCGACGCCAAAGCTCGGCCGTGCGCCGGGCCCCATCTGTCCAATCCCATTCTTTCTGCCAAAAGCGCTCATGGTGACCGATTTTCCCGGATTGTGTCGGTGGCAGCCGGAAGCCGCCTGATATCTCATGGTGAATAGCCCGGAAACTTTGACAATGTCCTAACAGGCGACGCTGTCGGACCCTTGCCTTGGGGCGACTGCCCCGTTGGTGCTTGCATCCGTGCCAATATTGGGCATTAAGCCGGGCAAAAGTTAACAACCCACCAGCAGGCGCGACGACTTGGCCGAAAATACGACGAACGCCGAGAAGAGCGATGCTGCAAGCCGCCATCGCGGCGCGGGAATGCTGTTTGCGCTGCTCGGCTTTGCACTGCTTTCCTGCGGCGATGGGCTGATCAAGTCGACCGCAGGCCAATGGCCGGGCATGGCGGTGGCGGCACTGCGCTTCACGCTGGGTGCGATCGGGCTGGGACTGGTGCTGCTGATCCGGGAGGGGCCGCAAGGTTTCCGTTTTCCGCGACCCAAGGTGCAGCTGGCGCGGGGCTTCTTTCTTGCCGGGGCGACGGTCACCTTTTTCTCCAGCATCTTCCTGATGCCGCTCGCCACTGCGACCTCGATCCAGTTCATGGCGCCGCTGCTCACAGCGGTGATCTCCTCGATCCTCTACAAGGAACGCTTGAGCCCGGGGAGATGGGTGGCGACGCTGATCGCCTTTGTCGGCGTGATGATCGTGCTCAGGCCCAGCTTTGCCGATCTGGGCCCTGCGGCGCTGCTGCCGCTTGCCGCCGCGTTCGGGATGAGCGGGCTGATGATGAGCAATGCGCGCGCTGCCGGATCGGGCAGTGTGCTGCTGATGCAGTTTCTGGTCGCCGCCGTCGCCGCGCCGCTGCTTATCCTCTACGCCGTGCTGGGGCATCTGTCGGGCATGCCCTCGCTGCACATCGGCTGGCCGAGCTGGTATGTCGTGATCGTCTGTGCCACCGTGGCCGTATCGGCCAGCTTCAGCCACATGTTCGTGTATCTAGCCACCGCGCGCAGCTCGGCGGCGACCGTGGCGCCGATGGTCTATGTCCAGATCATCGTTGCCATCGCGATCGGCGTGGTCTTCTATCGCGACTATCCCGATCTCGTCGCACTGGCCGGTACCGGGGTGATCATCGCGAGCGGAATCTATCTGCTGCGCGACGGACGCAGATAGGGAAGGGCGATCATGGCGCTGACGGGTTGGATCATCGGGCTGGCGATGCAGATGGCAAGCCTGCCTGCTCCGCCGCCGCTGCCCTGCTGGATCGAGGGCCGCTGGGTGTCAGAAGAGGCGGACGGACGCTGGACCGAGGAGAACTGGACCGGCTGTCGCGCCGAGACGATGCTCGGTACCGGTCGCGGCGGACGTGGTGGCGAGATCACCACCTATGAATTCATGCGCATCGCGCGCAACGAGAATGGCGACCTGATGTTCTACGGCGCGCCGTTCGGCAACCCGGCAGCAGCGTTTCGCGCGGTCAAGGGTGGCCCGGCGGAGATCGTGTTCGTCAACGCCAACCACGAATATCCGCAACGCATCCGCTACTGGATGCAAGGCGACATGCTGATGGCCGAGGCAAGCATGCGCGATGGCAGCAAACCGCAGGCTTGGCGGTACAAGCGGATCAAGTAGCGACGGGCACGGACTTCGTCATTCCCGCGCCAGCGGGAATCCCGCTCTTTCTTCAACGTCGCGTCAGAAGCGGGACCCCCCGCCTTCGCGGGGGTGACGGTAAAGCTTTGTGTTTGAATGTCTAAAATCAGCCCGAGACGCGCTCGGCCAGGATCGTCAGACCCTTCTCGTTGACCTCGGCAAAGCCGCCCTCGATCGCGATCGTCTCGGGCTGCGCGCCATCGCTCTTGTAGATCGAGACCAGGCCGTCGCGGACCATCGACATCAGCGGCGCATGGCCTTCGAGCACGCCGAACTCGCCCTCAGCGCCGGGCACGACGACCATGTGGACCGCTTCGGAGCGGACCAGCTTTTCGGGGGTGACGAGTTCAAAATGCAGTGCCATTTCAACTTCCTTTAAGCCCTCTCCCCTTGAGGGGAGAGGGTTGGGAGAGGGGAGGTGCGCAAGGGTGCCGCCCCTCTCAACTTCGGCTAGCGAGCAAGCTCGCAAGCCTCCGTATCTCTCCCCTGAAGGGGAGAGAGCATTTGCAGATTAAGCCGCTTCTGCCAGCGTCTTGGCCTTTTCGATGGCCTCGTCGATGCCGCCGACCATGTAGAAGGCTGCTTCGGGCAGATGGTCATATTCGCCATCGACCACGGCCTTGAAGCTCTTCACGGTGTCTTCCAGCGAGACGAACTTGCCGGGGATGCCGGTGAACACTTCGGCCACGTGGAAGGGCTGCGACAGGAACTTCTGGATCTTGCGCGCGCGGGCGACGGTGAGCTTGTCCTCTTCCGAAAGCTCGTCCATCCCCAGAATGGCGATGATGTCCTGCAGCGACTTGTACTTCTGCAGCGTCGACTGGACCGCACGGGCGGTTTCGTAATGCTCGACGCCGACGACGCGGGGCTCGAGAACGCGGCTGGTCGAATCGAGCGGGTCCACCGCCGGATAGATGCCGAGTTCCGAGATCGCGCGGTTGAGCACGGTCGTCGCGTCAAGGTGCGCGAACGAGGTGGCGGGCGCCGGGTCGGTCAAGTCGTCCGCGGGCACGTAGATCGCCTGCACCGAGGTGATCGAACCCTTGTTGGTCGAAGTGATGCGCTCCTGCAGCGCGCCCATGTCGGTCGACAGGGTCGGCTGATAGCCCACGGCCGAAGGAATACGGCCGAGCAGCGCTGACACTTCCGAACCCGCCTGGGTGAAGCGGAAGATGTTGTCGACGAAGAACAGCACGTCCTGGCCTTCCTGGTCGCGGAAATATTCCGCGATGGTCAGACCCGACAGCGCGACGCGGGCGCGGGCACCCGGGGGCTCGTTCATCTGGCCATAGACCAGCGCCACCTTCGAACCTTCGCTGATCGCGTTGCCATCGGCGTCCTTGGCGATAACGCCGGCGTCGAGGAATTCGTGATAGAGGTCGTTGCCCTCGCGGGTACGCTCACCCACGCCGGCGAACACCGAGGTACCACCATGGCCCTTGGCGATGTTGTTGATCAGTTCCTGGATGAGCACGGTCTTGCCCACGCCGGCACCGCCGAACAGGCCGATCTTGCCGCCCTTGGCATAGGGGGCGAGCAGGTCGATGACCTTGATGCCGGTGACCAGAATTTCCGATTCGGTCGACTGGTCGACGAATTCGGGAGCCTTGGCGTGGATGGGGGCCGAGGCCTTCGCGTTGATCGGACCGCGCTCGTCGATCGGCTCGCCGACCACGTTCATGATGCGGCCGAGCGTTTCGGGACCCACGGGCATGCGGATCTGCGCGCCGGTATCAGTGACGTTCTGGCCGCGAACCAGGCCGTCGGTGCCGTCCATGGCGATGCAGCGCACGGTGTTTTCACCCAGGTGCTGGGCGACTTCGAGCACCAGACGCTGGCCGTTGTTCTCGGTTTCCAGCGCGTTCAGAATGGCGGGGATTTCGCCGTCAAAGGTCACGTCGACGACCGCGCCGATAACCTGGCTGATCTTGCCGATATTGTTGGTGGTTGCCATGAGCTGTTTCCTGCTTTCGGACGGTTAGAGGGCTTCGGCGCCCGAGATGATTTCAACGAGTTCGGTGGTGATCGCGGCCTGGCGGCTGCGGTTATATTCGATGGTGAGCCGGTTGATGAGGTCGCCCGCGTTGCGCGTCGCGTTATCCATCGCGGTCATCGAGGCACCCTGTTCCGACGCGGCGTTTTCGAGCAGCGCGCCGAAGATCTGCGTCGTGACGTTGCGCGGCAGCAGCTCGGCGAGGATTTCCTCCTCATCCGGCTCGTATTCCACAGCCGCTTCGCTGGCGACAGCATCGCCCGCCGGAATGGCGACGGGGATGATCTGACGGCCGACAGGCTCCTGCAGCAGCGCCGAACGGAACTTGCTGTAGAACAGATGGGCGACGTCGAACTCGCCCTTTTCATACATTGCGATCAGTTCGGCCGAAATCGCCTGCGCTTCGGCAAAGCCCTGATTTTTCAGCGCGGTGGTGTCGAAATAGCGCACGATCTGCTTGGGATATTCGCGGATGATCATGCCGCGGCCCTTGCGACCGACGAGATAGAACAGCACGGTCTTGCCCGCCGCTTCCAGCTCGCGCGCCTTCAGCTTGGCGGCCTTGACGATGTTCGAGTTGAACGCGCCGCACAGACCGCGATCCGACGAGGTCACGATCAGCAGATGGACCTGGTCCTTGCCGGTGCCGGCGAGCAGCTTCGGGCTCGAGTCGCTGATCGAGATCTTCGACGCCAGCGAGGCCATCACGCGCTCAAGCCGCTCGGAATACGGGCGCGCAGCTTCGGCCGCGGCCTGCGCCTTGCGCAGCTTGGCGGATGCCACCATCTGCTTGGCCTTGGTGATCTTCTGGGTCGACTTGACCGAGGCGATCCGGCCCTTGAGTTCTTTCAGACTGGCCATTCTTGTCCTTCCACTCCCTCTCCCCTTCAGGGGGGAGGGTCGGGGAGGGGGGACCATGCACCGCTGGCGCGGCAGCCCCTCTCCCAACCCTCTCCCCTCAAGGAGAGAGGGCTATGTGATATCAAGCAAACGTCTTCGCGAACGCGTCCAGCGCAGCCTTGAGGCCAGCCTTGGCATCGTCGCCCAGATCCTTGGTTTCGCGGATCGTGGCGAGCAAGTCGGCATGGTCGGTGCGCAGGAAGCTCAGCATCGCGGCTTCATATTCGTTCACCCGGTTGACCGGCAGCGCATCGAGATAGCCGTTGGTGCCGGCGAAGATCGAGGCAGTCTGCTCTTCGAACGGCAGCGGGCTGAACTGCGGCTGCTTGAGCAGCTCGGTCAGGCGCTGGCCGCGGTTGAGCAGCTTCTGGGTCGAAGCGTCGAGGTCCGAACCGAACTGGGCGAACGCGGCCATTTCGCGATACTGCGCGAGCTCGAGCTTGATCGAGCCCGACACCTTCTTCATCGCCTTGGTCTGAGCCGCCGATCCCACGCGCGACACCGACAGGCCGACGTTGATGGCCGGACGGATGCCCTGGTAGAACAGGTTGGTTTCAAGGAAGATCTGGCCGTCGGTGATTGAGATCACGTTGGTCGGAATATAGGCCGACACGTCGCCCGCCTGGGTTTCGATGATCGGAAGCGCGGTCAGTGAGCCCGAGCCGTTGGCCGAGTTCATCTTCGCGGCGCGCTCCAGCAGGCGCGAGTGGAGATAGAACACGTCGCCGGGATAGGCTTCGCGGCCCGGAGGACGACGCAGCAGCAGCGACATCTGGCGATAGGCAACGGCCTGCTTCGACAGATCGTCATAGACGATCAGCGCGTGCATGCCGTTGTCGCGGAAATATTCGCCCATGGTGCAGCCGGTATACGGTGCCAGGAACTGAAGCGGAGCCGGTTCCGAAGCGGTCGCGGCGACGACGATGGTATATTCCATCGCGCCCGATTCCTCGAGCTGACGCACGATCTGCGCCACGGTCGAACGCTTCTGGCCGATGGCGACATAGATGCAGTACAGCTTCTTGCCTTCATCGTCGCCGGCATTGGCGCCCTTCTGGTTGATGAAGGTGTCGATCGCGACGGCGGTCTTGCCGGTCTGACGGTCACCGATGATCAGCTCGCGCTGGCCGCGGCCGACGGGAACGAGCGCGTCGATCGCCTTGAGGCCGGTCTGCACGGGTTCGTGCACCGAGGTGCGCGGGATGATACCCGGTGCCTTGGTTTCGACGCGCATGCGCTTTTCGGCGACGATCGGGCCCTTGCCGTCGATCGGGTTGCCGAGACCATCGACCACGCGGCCCAGCAGGCCCTTGCCGACGGGCACGTCCACGATGGTGCCGGTGCGCTTGACGACATCGCCTTCCTTGATCTCGGCGTCCGAGCCGAAGATCACGACGCCGACATTGTCGGCTTCGAGGTTGAGCGCCATGCCCTGCACGCCGTTCGAGAACTCGACCATTTCACCGGCCTGAACGTTGTCGAGGCCGTGGATGCGCGCGATGCCGTCGCCGACGCTCAGCACGCTGCCCACTTCGGACACTTGCGCATCCGTGCCAAAATTGGCGATCTGATCCTTGATAACCTTGGAGATTTCTGCGGCACGAATGTCCATGAGAATGTTAGCCTTTCATCGCTTGGCTGAGCGTGTTGAGACGGGTCTTGATGCTGGAATCGATCATCTGGCTGCCCATGCGGACAATCAGGCCGCCCAGGATGGACGGATCGACTTTCGCGGTGATCTTGATGCTGCGACCGGCGCGGTCCTTCAGCTGCTTGCGGATTTCGTCGAGCTGCGCTTCCGAAAGCGGGAAGGCCGATGTGACTTCGGCGGTAACTTCTCCGCGATGGGCGGCAACGAGCTGGTCGAAGGCGGCGAGGATCGACGAAAGCTGGCCCAGGCGACGGTTGGTCGCCAGCACACCGAGCAGGTTGCCGGTCATCTTGTCGAGCTTGATCGTTTCGGCGAGCGAGGCGACGATCTTCTCGGCCGCGGCGCGGCTGATCGTCTGGCTCTTGGTCAGCGCAGCGAAATCTTCCGACTCGTTCAGCGCGGCGCGCAGCGTCGCGACGCTGGTTTCGACTTCGGCAAGCTGCTTTTCGTCGCGCGCGAGCGAAAAGAGCGCCGAGGCGTAACGCCCTGCCAGACTGGCCTGTATCCCGCCGGAAATGTCCACGCGAATGCTTTCCCTTGCCGTTATGATATTGCGTCAGGCGCTGGGCGGGAGACGCCAGCCTCCCTCACCTGTCGGCGCGGCGGTTAGCACTCATATTGCTGCATTGCAAGACGCCCGGCAAACATCGGGTCCAGCCGGTCTTCCCCCGCAAAAAATGGGGATTTTTTGCTTCAACGTGAAGGCGGCGTTTACCAAATTTTCGCATCGGGCGGGCATGAGGCCAGCATGGCATTTTGTCTTAGGCCAACCATGGAATCGCCTTGCCGATGCGGAAAATTCAAGATTTGCGCTCTGATCTGTCCAAGGGCTTTGCGAGCATGGGCGTGGAAGCCAAGGTTCGCTTCAGCCTGACGGCCATGCTTGCCATGCTCGCGCTGCTGGCCTTTGTGGCGATCGGTGTGGTTGGCGTCACCCAGTATACGACGCGCCATCTGGTAACGGCTCGCATCCAGCCGACGATGCAGATGCAGTCCCTGGGTGATGGCTATCGCGAGACAATGCGCCTTGCGACCAAGGTGCGCTGGGGCCTAATAAGCGGCAAGGAGGCATTGATCGAGCTGGATGCGCGCAAGCGCCGGATTACCGGCGACTGGAAGCGGATAGAAGACGGTGCGTTCGGCCATGAATTCCCGAAGAGGATTGTCCAGCTGCGCCGCGCAAGGGTGCCGGCTGACGGCGCTATCGACGAGTTGCGCAGGCAGATCGTGGCTTTCAACCGTCACGGCAGGCGTGTCGATCCGCCGGTAGCGCTGCATCGACAGATCGATCCTCTGCTGGCCCAAAGCCAGGCCGCCGTTACCGAAATGCGCGGCCTTGCGCGGACCACCCTGGTGTGGCTGAACGTCATCCAGATCGCAGCGCTGATCTTCTGTTCGCTGCTGATGCTGGGTGCCGGGCTGTTCGTGCGCTGGTGCATCGGCTATGCCATGCGCGATTTTCTGGTGCCGTTGGTGGCGCTGGCGCAATATGCGCTGCCGGAAAGGCGCAACAGCGTGAAAGCCCATGATCTCGGGCTGCGCCGGCGCGATGAGATCGGCGCCATTGCCCGCGCCATTCACCGTTCGCACGGCAAGGCCGAGCGGGCGCTCAAGGCCGAGCAGGAACGACGGCTGGCCGAACTCAAGCTCCAGCGCGAGCAGCTTCAGTGGCAGGAGGAACGCCATCGCCGCGCGGTGACGATCGATGCGCTGTTCGCGAGCTACGAGGCCAAGCTCTCCGAATTGTCCGAGCAGCTCGCCAAGGCGGCGAACGGCATGCGCGAAGGTGCGCAGGACATGCAGCGCAACGCTGCGCAGCATCAGACCTTCAGCCAGAATTTCGCCGACCGGGCAACCCGCGCAGCCGAATCGATGAAGGTCATAGACCGCCATGGACGCCGGCTGCAGCAGACGGGTGGGGGCGTGCGTGAACTCGTCGCCGACAGTTCGCGCAACATCTATGACGCGCATCATGCCAGCCGCCTGAGCCGCGAGACGGCAGACCAGCTTCACGAGGTCGCTGGCGAAATTTCTGGTATTCTCGCGATGATCACGCATATCGCCAAGCAGACCAACCTGCTGGCGCTGAACGCGACGATCGAGGCCGCGCGTGCGGGCGAGGCCGGTCGGGGTTTTGCCGTCGTGGCGCAGGAGGTGAAGAATCTTGCCAGCCAGACTCAGGCAGCAGCGGCGCTGGTCGAACAACGCCTCGGCAGCGTTTCGGCGATGACCCAGCAAGTGTCGCATGCGGTCAATTCGGTGGACGGGCATGTCGACATGATCCGACACAATGCGGATCGGATCGACGAGGCCGTGAGCGAGCAGCATGACGCCAGCCGGGATATCCTTGATGCGCTCCGCTCGCTGATGACCAATGGGGACGAGGTGATGGATCAGATCGCCGAGCTGACGGACAAGTCGGCTTATGCCAATCTCTCGGCCGAGGCGCTGAGCCAGACAGCCGAAGCGGTCGCGCGCCAATCGCAGGAGTTGCGCGAACAGATGCGGCAATTGGCTCAGGCAGTGCGAGCGGCGTGATCGCCGCTTTGACCGCATGAAGCGGGACGCGCCGAAAATCCGCTCTCGATAGGACTGCAGACATCCCATTCACACGGAGATGTTCGATGACCTACCGCATAGCTGGCCTGCCGCCAGCCGACTTCCTGCCGCTGTTCGCGCTATCCGATGCCGAGCTTGCTCAGCACCGCGCCGTGCGCGTCACTGCGAGCCAGCATCCCGGCTATCCCTGCCGCGTAACGCTCCGCGATGCGCCGGTGGGCGAGGAACTGATCCTGCTCCACCATGTCAGCCATGATGTCGCGACGCCCTATCGCAGCGCCTTTGCGATCTATGTCAGTCAGGCCGACATTGCGGCAGATTGTCGGGAGGTTCTTCCGCCGGTGATGCAGGGGCGGTCTTTGGGACTGCGCGGGTTCGATGCAGCGGGAATGCTGCGCGATGCCAGGCTCGCGCCCCCCGGTGAGGCCGATGCGGGCATCCGCGATCTGTTCGGCGATCCGGAGATCGCCTATATCCACGCCCACAACGCGGCACATGGCTGCTTTGTGGCGAGGGTGGACCGGGCATGAGCGGGCTGATCGATCTGGACGAGGATGCGGCCTGGGCTGCCGTTCTGCGCCGCGACCGCAGCCATGACGGGCGCTTCGTCACCGGCGTGCTCAGCACCGGCATCTATTGCCGCCCATCATGCGCTGCGCGGCATCCTGCGCGCGCCAATGTCCGTTTCTTCGCCGATGGCGCTGCCGCCAGAGCCGCTGGCTTGCGCGCGTGCAAGCGCTGCCTGCCCGATGATGTCGCGCGCGATGAGACGGCGGTGCTCACCGCGATCCGCGCGATCCGCGCGAGCGAGGAGCCACTGGCCTTGGCGTCGCTGGCGGCCGAATGCGGTTATTCGCCCGCGCATTTCCAGCGCGTGTTTACCCGGCATACCGGCCTGTCGCCCAGCGCCTATGCCCGAGCACTGCGCACCGAGCGCGCCCGCGACGCGCTGAGCGGCAGCGAGCGGGTGGTCGATGCGATCTACGAAGCAGGGTTCAGTGCGCCGTCGCGCTTTTACGATTCGATGAAGGGACGGATGGGGATGGAACCAAGCGTCTGGAAGAATGGCGGGCAGGGGGTGCTGATCCACTGGACCCAGGCGGCTACCTCGCTGGGCCGCATGCTGGTCGCCTGGACCGACAAGGGGGTGTGCCGCCTGTCGTTCGAGGAAGAGGCCGAGGCGCTGGCCAGGCGCTTTCCTGCGGCCGAGCTGAAAGCGGCGGGCGAGGAAGCGGCGCAATTCGTCTCCGCGATCGTCGCCGAGGTGGAAAGCCCGCGCACCGGCGCCGAGATACCGGTCGATGTACGCGGTACCGCGTTCCAGGAAGCGGTGTGGAAGGCGCTGTCCGACATTCCGCCGGGCGAGACACGCAGCTATGCGCAGATTGCGGCCAGCATCGGCAAGCCCGCAGCGGTGCGCGCGGTGGGATCGGCCTGCGGGGCGAACCCGGTCGCGGTGCTGATTCCCTGCCACCGCGCGCTGCGCACCGATGGCACGCTGGGGGGCTATGCCTATGGCCTGGGCATCAAGACCGAACTGCTCAAGCGCGAAGGCGAGTGACCCGCCGCAAGCTCATTCCTTGGGCTTGGCCCCAGGCTTGAGCGTGCAGCTATAGGTCAGCACCTCGTTGGGCTGTGCCGGCAGCGCTTGGCGCAGCGCCTTCTGCATGTCCTCCAGCTCGGCCATGCGATCGGGCTCGGCGGTGCAGCTCTTGTCCGCATAGCGCGCACGGATCTTGCGGGCGTTGTTCATCGCGTCGAGTCCGAGCTGGAAATTCTCGGTGCGGAATTCGCGCGTGTCGGGGCTGAACTGGTTGATCGCGACCAGCTGGTCCTCGTTGCGCACGAACACCCGCGTCCAGCCGTCGACATCCTGCCCGTACTGCGTGCGATTGTTGACGCAGCCGCTCGCGGTCCAGGCGATTTCGACCGGATCGGGGCTGGACGTGGTGATCTTGCTGCGCTCGGGAACGATCCGGCACATATAGGTGCCGTCGCGACTGGCCGCGAGCTCGTCCTTGCCTCCCAGTTCCTTCTTCACCATTGCAAGGGCAATATCTTCGGCCTTGTTGAAGCCGGGCCGCAGCACAAAGATCAGGACTGCCGTCAGCGCGAGCGCGCCCGTGGCCCCGGCGGCGATCTTGCGCCGCTCCATCTCGCCGCGATCGTGCAACACCCAGGTCGCGCCGCTTGCCAGCCCGGCCAGAACCAGGAACAAAGCGGCAAAGGCGATATGGTTCTCGCGCGCGCTGATTACCGCATGTTCGGCATCGCGCAGTGCGCGCTCTTCCAGATCGCGCCGCTCGGCCTTCTCGGTCAGTGCCTTTTCGCGCGCCGCTTCGGCAGCCTCGGCCGACCGCTCGCGCTCTTCCGCAGACAACTCGGCGACCGAACGGCAGGGGGAATCGGCCAGCTGATAATCGGCCTTGGCCGAACGCAGGAAGCCGAGCACCTCGCGGTTGGAAACGGCGAAGCCATATTCGGCATCATTGCCGTCGGACAGCGAGCCGAAGCTGTTCACCCCGACCGCGCGGCCGCACATATCGACCAGCGGGCCGCCGCTATTGCCCTTGGCCAGCGCAGCGGTATGCAGGATCGTGTCGAAATCCCGAGTGGTCCTGCCGCCGGAAACCACGCCTGGCGCCTTGACCGGGGCCATGGGCGCGATCGTCTCGCGCGCATCGAGCCCCTGCGCGCGGTCCACAGCTGCCGGATAGCCTATCGCCATCACCGAAGCCCCATCGTCGAGCGGCGTCTGCAGCAAGGCGAGGGCAGGCAGGCGGCCGCGTTCCAGCTGGATCAGCGCGAGGTCGTTGCGCGGCGATAATGCCACGAGACGGCCACCATAGGTGGTGGTGCCCTCGGACGGGATGATGCCGATGCGGATGCTGGCATCCTCGCGCAGCGGGGCGACCAGATGGGCATTGGTGATGATCTTGTCCGGCGCGACGGCAAAGCCGCTGCCATGGCCGACATAGAAGGTCTCGCCATCTTCCTCCGCGACCAGCACGACGCGCACGACAGAGCGGCTGGCGGCCTGGATATCGGCGGGATCGGCGGCGAGCGGCACGGCGACGAGCGCCGCACATGCGGCGATCAGCAGGACGATAAAGCGCATCGGGTTCATGAGGAGAACCTCATAGCGCTGCTGTCAGACAAAGCTATAGGGATCGACGTCCACCGCCACGCGCACGCCCGGAGCCCAGCGCATCGGCTGCAGCCACTCGCGGATGATCCGCTGCATCTCGACATTGCGCCTGGCATGGACGAGCAGCCGGAATCGATGCCGTCCGCGCAGCAGCGAGAGCGGGGCAGGGGCGGGGCCATAGACGGCAAAGCCATCGTGCTCGGGCGCGACGGCCCCGGCCTGGCGCGCCGCCTCGTGGGCTTCGGCATGGTCTTCGGACGAGATGATGATGGCCGCCAGCCTGCCGAACGGCGGCACGTTCGCATCGCGCCGCGCCTGGGTTTCGGCGGCATAGAAGGCCTCGCGGTCGCCCTGGACGAGCGCGTCGATTACCGGCGCCTCGGGATGGCGGGTCTGGATGAAGACCTCGCCAGGCTTTGCGGCGCGGCCCGCGCGGCCGGCCACCTGCGCGATCTGCTGGAAGGTGCGCTCGCCCGCGCGCAGATCGCCGCCTTCCAGGCCGATGTCCGCATCGATCACCCCGACCAGTGTCAGGTCGGGAAAGTGATAGCCCTTGGTGACCAGCTGGGTGCCGATGATGACGTCGATCGCTCTTGCCTCGACCTGTGCGACGAACTCGGCGGCCTTTTCGGGCGACCAGATGGTATCCGATGTCACGATCGCCCGGCGTGCCTCGGGCATCAGCGCGGCGACCTCGTCGGCGATCCGCTCGACGCCAGGGCCGCAAGCGACCAGGCAATCGGTCTCGCCGCATTCGGGGCAGGCGCTGGGCGAGGGCTCGGCATGGCCGCAATGATGGCAGGCGAGCCGCCCGGACAGGCGGTGATCGACCATCCAGGCGCTGCAATTGGGGCATTTGAACCGGTGGCCGCAATGGCGGCACAACGTCAGCGGGGCATAGCCGCGCCGGTTGAGGAACAGCAGCGACTGTTCGCCCCGCGCCAACCGTTCCTGCATCGCCTCGAGCAGCGGCGGCGCGATCCACTGGTGGCGGGGCGGCGGGTTCTGCGTCAGGTCGATCAAGCCGATGCGCGGCAGCTGCGCGCCGCCATAGCGGTGGGTAAGGGTAAGCGGCTCATAGCGTCCCGCCTCGGCCATCACCCGGCTTTCGAGCGCAGGCGTCGCGCTCGAAAGCACGACCGGGCAGCCCTCGAACCGCCCGCGCATCACCGCGACATCGCGCGCATTGTAGCGCACGCCGTCCTCCTGCTTGAAGCTGGTCTCGTGCGCCTCGTCGACGATGATGACGCCGAGATTCGCATAAGGCAGGAACAGCGCCGAGCGTGCGCCGACGACGATCTTCGCGTCGCCGCTGATGATCGCGTTCCATGCGCGCCGCCGTTCGGTCTGCTTCAGGCCCGAATGCCATGGCACCGGCGCGGCCCCGAAGCGCGCCTCGATGCGGGTGAGGAAAGGCTGAGTCAGCGCAATTTCGGGGAGCAGCAACAGTGTCTGCTTGTTCTGTCGAAGCGCTTCGGCGACAGCTTCGAAATAGACCTCGGTCTTGCCTGATCCGGTAACGCCGTCGAGCAGGAAGGGCATCGGTTCGGCGTTGCGGACTGCCTCGGCAAGCCGGTCGGCAGCTGCCTGCTGTTCATCGTTGAGGGCAGGCACGATATGGTCAGGATCCGGGCGCGGCCAGGGGCGGTCGTTCGGTACCTCCACCGCCTCGAACGCGCCCGAGGTCACCAGCGAGCGGATCACCCCTTCGGACACCTCCGCCAGCGCGGCCAGCTCGCGTACCGTCGCCTGCTCTCCGGCCAGCCTGTCATAGACCTGCTGACGCTGCGGCGTCATGCGGGCAGGGGGCTCGCCGGTCAGCCGATATTCGGTGATCGACCGGCCGGGCCCGAGCAGCGATCCGCTAGGCAGCGCCATTCGCGCGACCGCGGCAGGGCTGGCAAGATAATAATCTGCGGTCCATTCGATCAGGCGGCGCAGGGCTTGCGACAATGGCGGCATGTCATAGCGCGCGAGCACCGGGCGCAAGCGGCTCGCCTCGATCTCCTCGGCGCCGAAAGCGCCAGCATCCCAGACGATACCATCGATCCGGCGCGGCCCCAGCGGCACCTGCACCACGCTGCCGACGGGGAGGTCCATGCCCGCAGGCACGCTGTAATCGAACGGGCCGACCGCCGAGTTGAACAGGAGAACGCGGACGCGAGTCATCATGCCATCCCAGATAGGGATTCGGGCGGCTAACGCATAGCTTTGGTTACTTCACCCAGCCCAGGCCGATCGTCTCGTAGATCTCGCGGTCCTCGTCCCAGCCTTCCTGTACCTTGACGTGCAGGAACAGATGGACGGGAACGCCGAGCACCTTTGACAGCTCTGCGCGCGCGCGTTCGCCGATTTCCTTGATCCGCGCACCGCCCTTGCCCAGCACGATCGCGCGCTGGGTGTCCCGCGCGACGAGGATCTGCTGGTGGATCTCGATCGAGCCGTCCTTGCGGGTGATATACTTTTCGGGGACCACCGCGCTGGCATAAGGCAGTTCGGCGTGGAGCTGGTTGAACAGCTGCTCGCGTGTGATCTCGGTGGCGAGCAGGCGCTCGCTGGCGTCGGAAACCTGGTCTTCCGGGAAATGCCACTGGCCTTCGGGCATCGCAGCGGCAAGCCAGGCCTTGAGTTCCTCGACCCCATCGCCGGTCAGCGCGCTGATGAAGAACACTTCATCAAACCCGCCCGCCGCGTGCAGATGCTGCGCCTGGACCAGCAGCTTGTCCTTGGCGGCGATATCGACCTTGTTGAGCACCAGGATCTTGCGCTCGGGCCGCATCGCGACCTGCTCGACCAGTCGCTCGAGCCGGTCGGAGCGCTTGGCCTTGGCATCGACGACCAGTGCGATCACGTCTGCGCCGTCCGATCCTTCCCAGGCGGCATTGACCATCGCGCGATCGAAGCGGCGATCGGGATCGAAAATTCCGGGCGTATCGACCAGCATGATCTGCGCCGGGCCTGCCAGCGCGATGCCCAGCAGCCGGGTGCGCGTGGTCTGCGCCTTGGGGCTGGTGATCGCGACCTTCTGCCCGACCAGCTGATTCACCAGGGTCGATTTGCCCGCATTGGGTGCACCGAGCACCGCGACAAGGCCGCAGCGGGTGGGATTGGTATCTTCGCTCATCGTCCATGCTCCGCGAGAAACTGTTTTGCGGCCAGCGTTTCGGCCTCCTGCTTGCTGGTGCCGGTGGCCTCGGCGATGCCCAGCCCCTTGATCTCGACCTGCACGGTAAAGCGCAAATCATGGTCAGGCCCCGACTTGCGCAACAGCGTATAGACCGGGGTCTTGCGATTGCGCGCGGCGGCCCATTCCTGCAGCTCGGACTTGGGATGGCGCGGCGCTTCGCTGATCGCGCCGATCCGGTCGGCCCAGTGCCGCTCGACAAACGCGCGCGCGACCGAAAGACCCCCATCGATATAGAGCGCGCCGATCAGCGCCTCGACCACATCGCCCAGGATGTTCGTGCTGCCCGCGCCGCCATCGTCGCGCGCCTGCTTGCCCAGCCGGATCAGCGGGCCGAGGTTACACGCGCGGGCGATCTGCGCGCAGCTTTCGCGCGAGACCAGCCGGTTGAGAAAGGCCGACATCTGCCCCTCGGCCGCCTTGGGAAAGCGCGTGTAGAGCAGTTCCGCGATCACCATGCCCAGGACGCGATCGCCCAGAAACTCGAGCCGCTGATAATCGGGAGTCACCCCCGTACTGCCATGGGTCAGCGCCTGGACGAACAGGGCAGGTTGGCGCGGCTTGTAATCGAGGATGGGCAGCAGCGCCGCAAGGTCTGGCTCAGCGCTCAAAAGCCTTCCCCGATGCGGTCCCAGCGCGCGGCGGAGAACCAGGTCCAGGGCAGGAACCAGCTCGCCGAGCCATCGGTCGAGAACACCGTGACCAGCGCGCGGCCGACCAGATATTTCTGCGGTACGATGCCGATGCCCTGGCCTTCGACGGCGGGAAAACGGCTGTCGAGGCTGTTGTCGCGATTGTCGCCCATCAGGAACATGTGACCTTGCGGAACGATGATCGCTTCGGTCGTGTCGCGCGGCGCGTCGATCAGGTCGAGCACATTGTAGGTCTTGCCGTTGGGAAGCGTTTCCTGAAAGCGCGGATAGCTGCACACGGCGCTGCCATCGGGCCGCGGAAGCTCGAAGCTGCGGTCATAGCAGCGCGTATTGGGCGAGACGGGGATGACGAAATCGGAAATACGCTTCTTCGCAATCGGTTTGCCGTTGAGCCACACGACGCCATCGCGCATCTGGATGGTATCGCCAGGCAACCCGATGACGCGCTTGATATAGTCCGCGCTGGCACCCGGCGGCGCCTTGAACACCACCACGTCGCCGCGCTCGGGCTGGCTGGCAAAGATGCGTCCGGGGATCAGCGGCAGGTTGAACGGCAGGCTGTAGCGCGAATAGCCATAGGACCATTTCGACACGAGCAGATAGTCGCCGACCACCAGCCGGGGCTGCATCGATTCCGAAGGGATATTGAACGGCGAGACGATGAAGCTACGCAGAATGAAGAAGAAGATCGCAAGCTTGACCAGAAATTGCAGAAAGTCCGCCGTTTCCGACTTGGGCTTGGGCGATGTGGCGGCGGTTTCGGTCATTTTTCCCCTTTGATGACCCGGCAATCCGGCGTCAAGTCCCATCGCGAGCGGGCAAAGCCTCTCGCCAAGCCGGGATCGGCCCGCTAAACCCCGCCCCAGCGCCCCCAGCCTGAAAGGTACACGATGTCCGTCCAAGCCGATGCCATTTGGCAATCGATTGCAGAAATGCCGCGCCCGACCCTCGCCACGCTGTTTGCCGATGATACGGCGCGAGTATCGAACCTGTCGCACCGCATCCCGCTGGCGGGCACCGACATCCTGTTCGATTTTTCCAAGACGCATCTCGATGCCGCGCTGATCAAGAAGTTCGAGGAACTGTCCGCAGCGATGCATCTGGCGGGCATGCGCGATCAGCTGCTCGCGGGCGCCAAGATCAACACCAGCGAGGATCGCGCCGCCGAGCACCCGGCCGAGCGTGGCATGGGCGCCGAGGATTCGGTCGAGAACGCGCAGCGGCTGCACCAGCGCATGGCGGCGCTGGTCGAAGCGATCGACCAGGGCGTGTTCGGCGAGATCAAGCATGTGCTGCACATCGGCATCGGCGGTTCGGCGCTTGGGCCCAAGCTGATCATCGATGCCCTGTGCCGCGACAGCGACCGCTATGATGTGGCGGTCGTTGCCAATGTCGATGGCGAGGCGCTGTCCGAGGCGGTGGACAGGTTCGATCCCGCAAAGACGCTGGTCGCGATCGCGTCCAAGACCTTCACCACCACCGAGACGCTGATGAATGCGGAAAGTGCGATCGACTGGCTGCGCGGCGGCGGGGTGGAAGATCCCTATGGCCAGCTCGTCGCACTGACCGCCGCGCCCGAAAAGGCGATGGAATTCGGCATCGACGAGACGCGCATCCTGCCTTTTTCCGAGACCGTGGGCGGGCGTTATTCGGTCTGGTCGAGCATCGGCTTTCCCGTTGCGATGGCGCTGGGCAATAACGGCTTTGCCGAGTTCCGCGCCGGGGCGCTGGCGATGGACCGGCATTTCGCGACTGCGCCGCTCTCTGCCAACATGCCCGTGCTCGCGGCCTTTGCGGACCTTTATTATGCGCAGGTCCGTCATTGCCAGACGCGTGCGGTGTTCGCCTATGACGAGCGGCTGCGGTTGCTCCCCGATTATCTCCAGCAGCTGGAAATGGAGAGCAACGGCAAGGGCGTGCGCCGCGACGGATCGCCGCTCGGCCGCGCCAGCGCGCCGATCACCTGGGGTGGCGTCGGCACCGATGCGCAGCATGCGGTGTTCCAGCTGCTGCATCAGGGCACGCATCTGGTGCCGGTCGAGTTCATCGCGTCGCGCCTCAGCGCGCACGAATTCGACGAGGCGCATCACCGCGCGCTGCTGACCAACTGCTTCGCGCAGGGCGCGGCGCTGATGCAGGGCAAGGCCAGCGACGATCCGCAGCGCAGCTATCCCGGCGACCGGCCTTCGATGACGATCCTGCTCGACAATGTCGATCCGCAAAGCCTGGGTGCGCTGATCGCGTTCTACGAACACCGCACCTTCGCCAATGCCATGCTGCTGGGGATCAATCCTTTTGATCAGTTCGGTGTTGAACTGGGCAAGGAAATCGCCAAATCCATGGGCAACCGCCAGTCCGGCGATTTCGACCCCTCCACCGCTGCGCTGATCGAGGCGGCGGGCCTGTAAGGGACACGAACCCAGGAGTTTTTTCGCATGAGTGAGTTTGACTACGACCTGTTCGTCATCGGAGCAGGGTCCGGCGGGGTGCGCGCCTCGCGTATCGCCTCGTCCTATGGCGCCAAGGTCGCCGTCGCCGAGGAATATCGCGTCGGTGGCACCTGCGTCATCCGCGGTTGCGTGCCCAAGAAGCTGCTGGTCTATGGATCGCACTTCGCCGAGGACCTTGAAGATGCGCAGAATTACGGCTGGGACATCGAGGGCACCAAGTTCAGCTGGCAGGTGCTGCGCGACCGCGTGCTGGGCGATGTCGACCGGCTCAATGCGGCATACAAGTCGACGCTGACCAACCACAATGTCACGATCATCGAGGAGCGCGCAGAGATCATCGCGCCGCACCGGGTGAAGCTGGCGAGCGGGCAGGAGATCAGCGCGAAATATATCCTGATCGCGGTCGGTGCGCGGCCCTATGTGCCCGAATTCCCGGGCTCCGAACATTGTCTCACCTCGAACGAGATGTTCCATCTCGAGGAACTGCCGCGCCGTGCGGTGATCGCGGGCGGTGGCTATATCGCCAACGAGTTCGCCGGCATCCTCAACGGGCTCGGCACCCGCGTCACCGTGGTCAATCGCGGCGACACGATCCTGCGCGGCTATGATGAATCGCTGCGCGATCGCCTGCTGCAGATTTCGATGACCAAGGGTATCGAGTTCAAGTTCAAGGCCCCGTTCGAGAAGATCGAGAAGCGCGAGGACGGCACGCTGGACGTGTTCCTGAAGGGGCATGACCCGATCAACACCGATATCGTGATGGTCGCCACGGGCCGCGTGCCCAAGGTCGAGGGGCTGGGGCTCGAGCATGTCGGCATCGAGACCGACGATCAGGGCGCGATCCCTGTCGACGAATACAGCAAGACCGCGTGCGACAGCATCTATGCGGTGGGTGATGTCACCAACCGGGTGCAGCTGACCCCGGTGGCGATCCGCGAGGGCCAGGCGTTCGCCGACACCGTGTTCGGCGGAAAGCCGAAGACCGTGGATTACAATTGCATCCCGACCGCCGTGTTCTCGCAGCCCCCGATCGCCTCGGTCGGGCTGACCGAAGGCGAGGCGCGCAACCGCTATGGCAATATCCGCGTCTATTCGGCGGATTTCCGCCCGATGCGCAACGTCTTCGCACACCGCGCCGAACGTGGCCTCTACAAGATGATCACCGAAGAGCCCTCGGGCAAGATCCTGGGGCTGCACATGATCGGCCCGGATTCGCCGGAAATCCTTCAGGCCGCCGCGATCGCGGTCAAGGCGGGGCTGACCAAGCAGGCGTTCGACGATACCGTTGCCCTGCACCCCAGCATGGCCGAAGAGCTTGTGCTGATGAAGTAAGCGCCGCTGCGCTTTTGATCGTTACCCGATCCGGTACGGCACCATGCCGCGCCGGTCGGGATCGATCACCAGCGGGCGATCGGTCGGCGGAAAGGCGCGCTGGTCGCAATTGTCGCGCGGGCAGGTGCGGCAGCTGATGCCGATCGGGGTCACGGCCCCGGCGGCCGCGGTATCGAGCCCGTCGGCATAGATGAAATGGCGGGCATGCTCGACCTCGCAGCCCAGCGCGACCGCGTAGCGGCGCGGCTTGCGGCCATAGCTGCCCGACGGCTTGACCAGCCCCTTGGCCATCGACACGTAGCGCAGCCCGTCAGGCGTTTCGGCCATCTGCACCAGGATACGGTCGGGGATGGCGGCGGCCTCGTGCACCACCCAGAGCGGACACGCGCCACCGAAGCGGGCGAACTGCAGCCGGGTGGCACTGTGCCGCTTGGTAATGTTGCCCGCCATGTCCACCCGGCAGAAGAAGACCGGAAGCCCGCGCGCGCCGGGGCGCTGCAGCGTCGATAGACGGTGGCAGGCCTGTTCGAAGCTCACACCGAAGCGGTGCGTCAGCTGATCGATATCATGGCGGCACGCCATCGCCGCCTCGCGAAAGCGCGCATAGGGCATGACGAGCGCTCCGGCGGCATAATTGGCGAGGCCCACCGAGACCAGCTTCTGCGCCTGCTCGCTCTTGAGCTTGGCATTGGCGGCGAGGATCGCGATGGCAAAACGCATCTCGTGCGCCATCAGCCGGTGCGCGAGCATGAAATAGCGCGATTCCGGTGCGATCCCTTCCGCTAGATAGAGCGTGCGGCTTGCGGCATCGTACTGGCTGAGCGGGGCATTGGGATCGGCGGCGCGCAGCGGCTTCACTGTGATGCCATGGTCGCGGTGCAGCCGGGCGATCAGGCCATCGGGGGTGAGGTCCTCGCCCAGTTCCCCGGCAATCTGCTCCGCATTGCGATCGAGCTGGTCGATATAGTTGCCCGATTCATGAAACCAGTCGCGCACCTCTTCCCAAGGCAGGCGCGCATTGTGCTGCCCGGTCGCCGCCAGGCTGTCATCGAGCATCGCCGAGCGCTCCTGCGCCTGGCGATAGCCCTGATAGAGGTTGGTGATGAGGTGCGCGATCTCGGGATGGCTGTCGCGCAGCCGCGCAAAGCGCACCGGATCGATCTCCAGCCCGCCCAGCACCGGATCGTCGAGCAGGCTCTGCCAGTTGAGCGACGGCGCACCCTCGGGCGCGTCCTCCAGCTCGAACGCGAAGTGCCGCGACAATTGGGTGAGCACCTGCGGCGTGATCGGCCGCTCGTCATTTTCGATCTGGCTGAGGTAACTGGTCGAAATACCCAAGGCCTCGGCCATCGCGGCCTGGTTGAGGCCGGAATGGCGGCGGACGGCGCGGACGCGGGCTCCGGCATAAAGGCGTTTGCGGCGAGACATCGTGCCGATCGACTAGTTTGCAAACTGGCGGTTTGCAAGTTCGCTATTTAACATTTGCGTGTCGGGTCAAAGGCTGGAAAGGAAGGGTCCCGATTTCAGCTGAAGAGGATGCGATGCAGGCCATATTGGAAGAACTGGCAGCCCGGCGCGACAAGGCGCATCTGGGTGGCGGCACCAAGCGCATCGAGGCACAGCACGCCAAGGGCAAGCTCACCGCCCGCGAGCGGATCGACGTGCTGCTCGATCCGGGCAGCTTCGAAGAATATGACATGTATGTCGAGCATAACTGCGTCGATTTCGGCATGCAGGACACGGTGATCCCCGGCGATGGCGTGGTCACCGGATCGGGAACGGTCAATGGCCGCCTGGTCTTCGTGTTCAGCCAGGATTTCACCGTGTTCGGCGGCTCATTGTCCGAACGGCACGCGCAGAAGATCTGCAAGATCATGGACATGGCGATGAAGGTCGGCGCGCCGGTGATCGGCCTCAACGATTCCGGCGGTGCGCGCATCCAGGAAGGCGTGGCGTCCTTGAGCGGCTATGCCGAGGTGTTCCAGCGCAACGTGCTGGCCTCTGGCGTGGTGCCGCAGCTGTCGGTGATCATGGGGCCTTGCGCGGGCGGCGCGGTCTACAGCCCGGCGATGACCGACTTCATCTTCATGGTGAAGGATTCGAGTTACATGTTCGTCACCGGCCCCGATGTGGTGAAGACGGTGACCAACGAGGTGGTGACGCAGGAGGAACTGGGCGGGGCGGTGACGCATACGGCCAAGTCGGGCGTCGCCGATGTCGCGTTCGATAATGACATCGAGGCGCTGCTCGCCGCGCGCGACCTGATCGACTATCTGCCGCTGTCGAACCGCGAAGCATTGCCCGAGCGCCCGACCGCCGACCCCTGGGACCGGATCGAGAACAGCCTCGACACGCTGATCCCGGCCAATCCGAACATGCCCTATGACATGCACGAGCTGATCAAAAAGACGCTCGACGAGGGCGAATTCTTCGAGCTTCAGCCCACGCATGCGGGCAATATCATCACCGGCTTCGGGCGCATCGAGGGCCGCACCGTAGGCGTGGTCGCCAACCAGCCGATGGTGCTGGCGGGCTGTCTCGACATCAACTCGTCCAAAAAGGCCGCGCGTTTTGTTCGGTTTTGCGATTGCTTCGACATTCCGATCATCACGTTTGTCGACGTGCCAGGCTTCCTGCCCGGTGTCGCGCAGGAGCATTCGGGCATCATCAAGCACGGCGCGAAGCTGCTCTTCGCCTATGCCGAGGCGACCGTGCCCAAGATCACCGTCATCACCCGCAAGGCCTATGGCGGCGCGTATGACGTGATGGCATCCAAGCACCTGCGTGGCGACTTGAACTACGCCTGGCCGACTGCGGAAATCGCGGTGATGGGGGCCAAGGGCGCGGTCGAGATTATTTTCCGTGGGCGTACGCCCGAAGAGATCGCCGAGCGCACGAAGGAATACGAAGCGCGCTTCGCCAACCCGTTCGTGGCGGCAAGCAAGGGCTTTATCGACGAGGTGATCATGCCGCACTCGACCCGTCGGCGGATCGCGCTGGGGCTACGCAAGCTGCGGAACAAGAGCCTCGAGAACCCGTGGAAGAAGCATGACAATATTCCGCTTTAGGAGCAGCGCGTGAACAACAACTCCTCACGCAAAGATGCGACTCAGGTCGCAATTTTAGCCCTTGGGGTCACCGTGGGCGCTATCGTCTACATGGTCATCAGGTATTCATGATCGAATTTTTCGATGCGGTGTATGACCCGCGCCCCAAGGCTTCGGGTTGAATTTGTTTCAGGGTCCAGCTCGCCCCACGCGCCGACGTTACGGGGAGCCGATTGGATGCTGAAACAAGTTCAGCTTGACGGGATTTGAGAGAGGAATACGCCAGTGAAGCTGGGAAGACTGAACCACATCGGGGTTGCTACGCCCTCCATAGCGGACTCGATCGTGTTCTACCGCGATGTCATGGGCGCGACCAAGATTCATGAACCTTTCGACCTGCCCGAACAGGGGGTGAAGGTTTGCTTTGTCGATACGCCGGGAGCGGATGGCGCGCTGAATGGCACGCAGATCGAGCTGATCGAGCCGCTGCCGGGCAATGCCTCGATTGCGTCGTTCCTTGAGAAGAACCCGAGCGGTGGGCAGCATCATGTCTGCTATGAGGTGCCCGATATTCACGCGGCCAAGGCGGAGTTCGAGGGCTTAGGCAAGCGCGTGCTGGGCGAGCCGCGCATCGGCGCGCATGGGACGCTGATCTTCTTCGTGCACCCGAAGGACATGGGCGGGGTGCTGACCGAGATCATGGAGACGCCCAAGGGCGAGGGGCATTGAGCATCAAACCTTCTCCCTTGAAGGGAGAAGGATACGGAGCCTTGTCGGCGGAGCCGGCTAGGCGCAGTTGGATGAGGGTGATGGGCGCGGATATTGGCGCATTTTCACCCTCACCCAGCTTCGACTAGGTGCTTTGAGCACCAAGTCTTCGCAGCCCTCTCCCATCGAGGGAGAGGGGTGGGGATGTCTCTCCCGGCAAGGGGGAGGGGGATAACAGGAGAGAGTTGCGACCATGACCTACGAAACCATAAAGCTCGATATTGCCGACCAGATTGCCACGATCACGCTCAACGTGCCCGAGCGGCTCAATGCCTGTTCGCTCCCCATGGCGGGTGAGATCAACGATGCGCTCGACCGGCTCGGCGATGCGCGCGCTCTGGTCATCACCGGCGCGGGCAAGGGTTTCTGCTCGGGCGCGGACCTCTCCGGCGGGCGGGACAGCTCGATCTCGGGCGGGCAGGGCAGCTACAAGGCGCTGACCCAGCATTACAACCCGATGCTGCTCAAACTGCACCGGCTGCACATCCCGACGATCAGTGCGGTCAATGGCCCTGCCGCCGGTGTCGGCTGCTCGATCGGCCTGGCCCCCGATTTCGTGATCGCCAGCGACAAGGCCTATTTCCTGCAGGCGTTCGTCAATATCGGCCTGGTGCCCGATGGCGGCGCGAGCTGGATGCTGACCCGGCTGATCGGCAAGGCGCGCGCGACCGAGATGATGATGCTGGGCGAGAAAATCCCCGCCGCCAAGGCGCATGACTGGGGCATGGTCTACAAGGTGGTCGAGCATGACAGCCTGATGGACGAGGCCATGGCGCTGGCCAAGCGGCTCGCCGCGATGCCGACCGTCGCGCTCGGCATCATGCGCAAGAACCTGGTCGAGGCGCTCGAATGCGATTTCCATACCGCGCTGGCACGCGAGGCCGAGGGCCAGCGGATCGCGGGCGACACCAACGACGCACGCGAAGGCGCGATCGCCTTCCTGCAAAAGCGCAAGCCGAACTTCACCGGCAGCTGAACCTAACCACACGGGACCGATAGAATGACCGATACACCCAATATCACCGACTGGCAGGCTCTGGCCGAAAAGGAGGTCAAGGGGCGCGATCTTACCTGGCAGACGCCGGAGGGGATCGCGGTCAAGCCGCTCTACACGGCGGACGACGTATCGGTCGATCCCGGCCTTCCCGGCTTCGCGCCGTTCACCCGCGGGGTGCGCGCCAGCATGTATGCGGGTCGGCCCTGGACGATCCGGCAATATGCCGGTTTTTCGACCGCCGAGGAATCGAACGCCTTCTATCGCCGCAACCTCGCCGCCGGGCAGAAGGGGCTTTCGGTCGCCTTCGACCTCGCCACGCATCGCGGCTATGACAGCGATCATCCGCGGGTCACCGGCGATGTCGGCAAGGCGGGCGTGGCGATCGATACCGTCGAGGACATGAAGATCCTGTTCGACGGGATTCCGCTCGATCAGATGTCGGTCAGCATGACGATGAACGGCGCGGTGATCCCGATCCTCGCCTTCTTCATCGTCGCGGGCGAGGAGCAGGGGGTCGAGCGCAGGTTGCTCGACGGGACCATCCAGAACGACATCCTCAAGGAGTTCATGGTCCGCAACACGTACATCTACCCGCCCGAGCCCTCGATGCGGATCATCTCGGATATTTTCGGCTATACCAGCCGCGAGATGCCCAAGTTCAACAGCATCTCAATCTCCGGCTACCACATGCAGGAGGCCGGCGCGACGCAGGTGCAGGAGCTCGCCTTCACCATCGCCGACGGCATGGAATATGTGAAATACGGCGTCGCCTCGGGCCTCGATATCGACAAGTTCGCCGGGCGGCTGTCGTTCTTCTTCGCCATCGGCATGAACTTCTTCATGGAAATCGCCAAGCTGCGCGCCGCGCGTGTGCTGTGGCATCGGGTGATGACCAAGCTGGGCGCCAAGGACGAACGCTCGAAGATGCTGCGCACGCACTGCCAGACATCGGGCGTATCGCTGACCGAGCAGGATCCGTACAACAACGTCATCCGCACCACGATCGAGGCGATGGCCGCGATGCTGGGCGGCACGCAATCGCTGCACACCAATGCGCTGGATGAGGCGATCGCGCTGCCCACCGATTTTTCCGCGCGCATCGCCCGCAACACGCAGATCGTCATCCAGGAAGAGACCGGGATGACGAAGGTCGTCGATCCGCTGGGCGGCAGCTATTATATCGAGAGCCTGACGCAGGAACTGGTCGACAAGGCCTGGGAGATCATCGAGCGAGTCGAGAGCGAAGGCGGCATGGCCAAGGCGGTCGCAGCGGGCTGGCCCAAGGCGATGATCGAGGAAGCCGCCGCTGGCCGTCAGGCGCGGGTCGACCGCGGCGATGACGTGATCGTCGGGGTGAACAAATACCGCCTTGCCAACGAAGACCTGCTCGAAACGCTCGAGGTCGATAACGCCAAGGTGCGCGAAGGCCAGATCGCGCGGATCAACGCGGTCAAGGCCGCGCGCGACGAGGCCGCGTGCCAGGCGGCGCTCGATGCGCTGCGTGGAGGTGCCAGAGCCAAGGGCAATCTGCTCGAACTCGCGGTCGAGGCCGCACGCGCCCGCGCGACGCTGGGCGAGATCAGCGCGGCGATGGAGGACGTGTTCGGCCGCTATGCAACGCGCCCGACCCCGGTCAAGGGCGTGTACGCCGCGCCATACGAGGACGACAGCCGTTGGGCGCAGGTGGTCGATGGCGTCAAGGCGGTCGAGCGCCGCCTGGGGCGCAAGCCGAAGATGCTCGTCGCCAAGATGGGCCAGGATGGGCATGATCGCGGCGCGAACGTGATCGCCTCGGCTTTTGGCGATATGGGCTTTGATGTCGTGTCGGGTCCGCTGTTCCAGACGCCGGAAGAAACGGTGGTGCTGGCGCTCGAGACCGGCGTCGATGTCGTCGGTGCATCCTCGCTTGCCGCCGGACACAAGACGCTGATCCCCGAACTCATTCGCGGCCTCAAGGAAGCCGGGCGCAACGACATCAAGGTGATCGCGGGCGGGGTGATTCCGCCGCAGGATTACGAGTATCTGCGCGATGCTGGGGTGCAGGGCATTTATGGCCCGGGATCGAATGTCGTCGAGTGTGCGGCGGACGTGCTGCGCCTGCTCGGCCACAATATGCCGCCGCTGCAGGAAGCTGCGGAATGAGCGATGATGCGCCAACGGAAGGCGTCAAGCCCGGCGAGGGGGATCCCGAGCTGCTGCTCTACGATTTCCTCAAATATCTCGCGACGCTGGCGCTGCTGATCCTCGGCGCTGTCCTGTCATTGTCCGGTTCCGACAGCAGCTTCTCCAAGCGCAACCTTGCGATCGTGATCTTCGTCGTCGCGGCCGCAGCCTTGATCGCCATCGTTGCCGCCGATCGGGTTGTCGTGCTGCGGATGAAGGGCAAGCCGGTCGATCGCACGGTAAGCTGGTCGCGTGGCGCCTGTATGTGGTTGCTGACGCTTGGGACGGGGGCATTCCTGTCCAATTGGGTCAATGTGTTCGAATGAAATGGAAGAATTGATGATGATAGCCCGAACCGACTGGACCCGCGAGGAAATCACCGCGCTGTTCGATCTGCCGTTCAACGACCTGATGTTCGAGGCGCAGAGCGTGCATCGGGCGAATTTCCCGCGCAACGAGGTGCAGCTTTCCACCCTCCTGTCGATCAAGACCGGCGGTTGCCCGGAAGATTGCGGCTATTGCAGCCAGTCCAAGGATGCCGATAGCGGCGTCAAGGCGACCAAGCTGATGGACGTGCAGGCGGTGCTGCAGGCGGCGGCGCAAGCCAAGGACCATGGCTCGGGCCGGTTCTGCATGGGCGCGGCCTGGCGCAACCCCAAGGACAAGGACATCCCCAAGCTTGCCGCGATGATCAAGGGCGTGCGCGAAATGGGCATGGAAACCTGCATGACGCTGGGGATGCTCACCCCGTCGCAGGCCAAGGCGCTCGCCGATGCGGGGCTCGATTACTACAACCACAATATCGATACCGCGCCCGAGAACTACGCCAATGTCATCACCACCCGGACCTTCGAGGACCGGATGGAAACGCTGGAAAACGTGCGCTCGGCGGGCATCAACGTGTGCTGCGGCGGAATTGTCGGCATGGGCGAGACCCGCGCCGACCGTATCGGCTTCATCCACGCGCTCGCCACCATGCCGCACCCGGAAAGCGTGCCGATCAACGCGCTGGTCCCGGTCAAGGGCACGGTGCTCGGCGACATGCTCGCCGATACGCCGCTGGCGAAGATCGATGAGATCGAGTTCGTCCGCACCGTCGCCGTCGCGCGCATCACCATGCCGCATTCGATGGTGCGCCTGAGCGCGGGCCGCGAGAGCATGTCGGAAAGCTGCCAGGCCCTGTGCTTCATGGCTGGCGCGAACAGCATCTTCACCGGCGACAAGCTGCTCACCGCACCCAATGCCGGCGACGACAAGGATGGTGCGCTGCTCGCCAAGCTGGGCATGAAACCGATGGCCGCTCAGCCGCACGGGCACCTGGAGGCGGCGGAGTAAGTATGGGTTACGCCGCTGCCACCTCGCGCTTCACCGCCTCGCCATATTTGGCCTGCGCCTGATGCAGATCGTAGGCCGCCTGCATGTTAAGCCACAGCCGGGCCGGGGTGCCGAGGCTAGCCTCCAACCGCAATGCGGTTTCGGGGCTGATGCCGCGTCTTCCGGCGACAATATCCTGTATCCGCTGCGGCGGTACGCGCAGTTTCAGCGCAAAGGCGTTGGCAGAAAGGCCGCGCGCTTCCAGCTCTTCCTTGAGCACCGCGCCGGGATGAACCTGGGTAAAGGCAAAGTCGGTCATCTCACGTCCTCAATGATAATCCACAATCTCAACATCTTCGGCATGGCCATCGCGAAATCGGAAGACCAGTCGCCAAGGGCCGTTGATGGTCATCGCCCATTGGCCTTGCCTGTCACCCGAAAGGCTGTGCAACCCCACCGATTTCAACGGCGGAATGTCTTCCAGCGCGGTTGCCGCATGCAGCAACTGCAAACGCGCCATGGCTTTGGCTACATCCAACCCGCCGAATTTGGATTTGCCCGTTTGGGCAAAGCGTTCCGTGGCGCGATTGGCAAAGCTGACGATCACCTTGCCTTCATCTCATGCAACCCATGACACGTCAATCATGTCATACTCAAACGGGGCCTTGATATGCCAATCACCAAAATCCTGATCGCAAACCGGGGCGAGATCGCCTGCCGCGTTATCCGCACGGCCCGCAAGATGGGCATCAAGACCGTCGCCGTCTATTCGGATGCCGATGCGCGCAGCCCTCATGTCGAGATGGCGGATGAGGCGGTGCATATCGGGCCGTCGCCCGCCGCGCAGTCCTATCTGCTGGCGGACAAGATTATCGAGGCATGCAAGGCGACCGGCGCGGATGCGGTACATCCCGGCTATGGTTTCCTCTCCGAACGCACCAGCTTTGCCGAGGCGCTGAAAGCGGCAGGCATCACCTTTATCGGCCCGCCCCCTGGCGCGATCGCTGCCATGGGCGACAAGATCGAATCCAAGAAGCTGGCGCTTCAGGCGGGCGTCAATGTCGTCCCCGGCTTTGTCGGCGAGATCGAGGATACCGAGCATGCGGTGCGCATCGCCAGCGAGATCGGCTATCCGGTGATGATGAAGGCCTCGGCGGGCGGTGGCGGCAAGGGCATGCGCCTGGCCTATAGCGAACAGGACGTGCGCGAAGGCTTCGAGGCGACCAAGCGCGAGGGCCTGAACAGTTTTGGCGACGACCGCGTGTTCATCGAAAAGTTCATCGAACAGCCGCGCCATATCGAGATCCAGGTGCTCGGCGACCAGCATGGCAATATCGTCTATCTTGGCGAGCGCGAGTGCTCGATCCAGCGCCGCCACCAGAAGGTGGTGGAGGAAGCGCCATCGCCTTTCGTCAGCCCCGAAATGCGCAAGAAGATGGGCGAACAGGCCGTGGCCCTCGCGCGCGCAGTGGGCTATTACAGCGCGGGCACGGTCGAACTGATCGTCTCGGGCGCGGACACCACCGGCGACAGCTTCTACTTTCTCGAGATGAACACCCGGCTTCAGGTCGAGCATCCCGTGACCGAGCTCGTCACCGGGCTCGATCTGGTCGAACAGATGATCCGCGTCGCGCAGGGCGAGCCGCTGGCCTTCACGCAGGACGACATCAAGCTGACCGGCTGGGCGGTCGAGAACCGCGTCTATGCCGAAGACCCCTATCGCGGCTTCCTGCCCTCGATCGGGCGTCTGGTCCGTTACAACCCGCCCAAGCAGAAAAAGGGCGTGCGCGTCGACGATGGCGTGGAAGAGGGCGGCGAGGTCTCGATCCATTACGACCCGATGATCGCCAAGCTGATTACCTATGGCGAAACCCGGCTCGACGCCATCGACCGGCAGATCACCGCGATCGACCGCTTCGAGATCGAGGGGCCCGGGCACAATCTCGATTTCGTCTCGGCGCTGATGCAGCATGAGCGCTTCCGCTCGGGCAATATCACCACCGGCTTTATCGCCGAGGAATATCCCGATGGCTTCCACGGTGCGCCGGCCTCGCCTGAATTGCTGCGGCGTCTGGCGGCGATGGCGGCTTTCATCGCCACCGCAGAGGCCGATCGTGCACTGCGCGTCTCCGATCAGCTCGGCAACCGCCTGACCCCGCCGTCCGAATGGCGCGTGCGCAAGGGCGATATCGCGATGGAGGTCTCGGTCAGCGAGGATGCCATCGTCGTCGATGGTGAAGTCGTCGACCTGTCGATGGGCTACACCCCGGGCGACCGGCTCGCGGTGGCCGATTTCGGCGACGAGGAAGAAAGCGACGAGCTCGCGGTCAAGGTCCAGCGCACCCGCACCGGCTTTGCGCTGACCGCCCGCGGTGCGACGCACAGTTTCGAGGTGCTGCCCGCACATGTTGCCGCGCACGCCCGGCACATGATCGAGAAGGTTCCGCCCGATCTGTCGCGCTTCCTGCTCTGCCCGATGCCCGGCCTGCTGGTGAAGCTGCACGTGGCCGAAGGCGACAAGGTGCAACCCGGCCAACCGCTCGCGATCGTGGAAGCGATGAAGATGGAGAACATCCTGCGCGCCGAAAAGGCCGCGACGGTCAAGACGATCAGCGCGACGGAAGGCGACAGCCTGGCGGTCGACGCGGTGATCCTGGAGCTGGAATAAGCGGTCCATAGAGGAAGTGATCGCTGTCCGGTCAGGGAACGGGCTGGACAGTTGATTGCGCTCGAAATCCTCTCCATAGACTGACGCCCTAGGGACTGGATGGGGAGAGCGCTGGATGGCCGCAACGGCTGCAGCAGACGGGCAGGATTTCGACGCTAGCCGCGACCGGCTGGTGATCGTCGCATCCTCGCTCGGCACGGTATTCGAATGGTATGATTTCTTCGTCTACGGGATCCTGGCGACGCTGATCGGCCAGCTGTTCTTCCCGTCGGACAATCCTACCGCCGCCACGCTCGCCTCGCTGGCGATCTTCGGCGCGGGCTTCGGTGTGCGTCCGCTGGGCGCGGTGCTGTTCGGCTATCTGGGCGACAAGGTGGGGCGCAAGTACACGTTCCTCGTCACCATTTCGCTGATGGGCGGCGCGACCGCCTCGATCGGTCTGCTGCCGACCTTTGCCACCGCAGGAGTCTGGGCCGCGGCACTGCTGCTGGTGCTGCGCTGCCTGCAGGGGCTGGCACTGGGCGGCGAATATGGGGGCGCTGCCATCTATGTCGCCGAGCACGCTCCGCCGGGCAAGCGCGGGCAATATACCAGCTGGATCCAGGCATCGGTCGCGGGCGGCTTCCTGCTCGCGGTGATCTGCGTGCTGGCGACGCGCAAGCTGATGACCCCTGAGGATTTCAACGCCTGGGGTTGGCGCGTGCCGTTCCTGATCTCGATCCTGCTGCTTGCGATCTCGCTCTATATCCGCATGAAGCTATCCGAAAGCCCGGTCTTCCAGGCGATGAAGGCCGCAGGCTCCACGTCGAAGAACCCGTTCATGGACAGCCTGCGCTATCCCGGCAATATCAAGCGGGTGATGGTCGCGCTGTTCGGCGTCGCCGCGGGTCTGACGGTGATCTACTACACCTCGCAGTTCGGCACGCTCTATTTTCTTACCGGCACCGCACGCGTCGCAGAGGAAGATGCGTTGCTATACATGGCCGCAGGCGCCACGCTGGCCGCGCCGCTCTATGTATTCTTCGGTTGGCTGTCCGACCGGGTGGGGCGCAAGCGGTTGCTGCTGATCGGCTATGGTCTGACGGTGGTACTGTTGTTCCCGCTGTTCCACCTGATGGCGCAAGCGGCTAATCCCGCGCTCGAAGCCGCGACCAAGACCTCGCCGGTCACGCTCGCCATGCCCGAATGCGCGTTCAATGCGTTGCAGCGCACGCAGACCACCGAGTGCGGCAAGGCGCTCAATTTCCTCAGCAAGCGCGGCATAAGCTATACCAAGGTCGATGGCGATGCCGTGGCGCTGAGCGTCGGCGGCACGGTCGTGCGCGGCTATGACGAAAAGGCCTATGTCGCCGCGCTCGAAAAGGCGGGCTATCCCGACAAGTCCGATCCGGCCTCGCGCCAGCCCTTGCTGATCATCCTGTCGGTCGCGTTGATGGTGGCGCTGTCGGCGATGACCTATGGTCAGGTCGCCGCGATCATGGTCGAACTGTTCCCGGCCAAGATCCGCTATACCTCGATGTCGATCCCCTATCATATCGGCACCGGCTATTTTGGCGGATTCCTGCCCTATATCTCGCAATATATCGTCGCGCGCACGGGAGATGCCTATTCGGGGCTGTGGTACACCATTGCCGTGGTCGTGATGGCGTTCACCGTGTCGCTGATCTGGCTGCCGGAAACCTCGGGGCAGGACGATATTGGCTGAGGCCGTTTCAGCACAGGCAAACATGCGGCTGGTGCTCGATGGCGGGGCGCTGGTCGCCAACTGGCGCGCGCTCGATCGATTGAGCGGAAGCGCCTCTGCGGGCGCAGCGGTCAAGGCCGATGGCTATGGCCTGGGCGCGGCCGAGGTCGTGCGGCGGCTGTCGGCCGCGGGATGCCGCGATTTCTTCGTAGCGCATTGGGGCGAGGCGCAGGCGCTGGCCGGGAAGGTCGATCCGGCGCGGGTCGCCGTGCTGCATGGTATCGCGCCGGGTGAGGAGGCCGCAGCGCTCGCCGGATGGGCGGTGCCTGTGCTCAACAGCGCCGAACAGATCGCCCGCTGGCGCGACGCAGGTGGCGGGCGCTGTCATGTGATGATCGATACCGGCATGAGCCGACTGGGGCTGGACTGGCGCGACGATCTTGCCGCCCTGTGCGCCGGGCTCGATGTCGATCTGTGCATGAGCCATCTGGCATCGGCGGACGAAGACAGCGCGCAGAACGCTCAGCAGCTCGAACGCTTCGAGCAGGTGCGGCATGGTGTGAAGGCGCTGCGCTACAGCTTCGCCAACAGTGCAGGGATTGCGCTGGGGAATGCCTATCATTTCGACAGCACCCGGCCGGGTCTGGCGCTCTATGGCGGCGTGCCCTGCGATGTGCTGGCTGAGCATATCCGGCCTGTGATGCGGCTGGAGACGCGAATCCTGCAGGTGCGTCATGTCCGCGCGGGCGACAGCATCGGCTATGGCGCAACCTTTGTCGCGCAGCATGACATGCGCACCGCGACCCTGGCGCTGGGCTATGCCGATGGCTTCAAGCGGGCTTTGTCGTCGATCGGCGCGTTCCGGCATGGCGATGCACGCCTGCCGATCCTGGGGCGTGTGTCGATGGACCTGACGTGCATCGACCTCAGCGCCGCACCCTATCTGGGCGAGGGGGACTGGATTGCCGCTGATGTGGTGCTTCCCGAAGTACAGCAGGCGACCGGCATCAGCCAGTATGAATGGCTCACCCAGATCGGCCGACGGTTCGACCGGATCTGGGTAGATTGAGCGCCTGGGCCCGGCTGTTGCCGGACGACGGCGTGGCCTTACCGCTCGACCGTCAGCGCAATGCCCATGCCGCCGCCGATGCAAAGGGTTGCCAGGCCCTTCTTGGCGTCGCGGCGGCCCATTTCGTAGAGCAAAGTGGTGAGCACGCGCGCGCCGCTGGCGCCGATCGGGTGACCGATGGCGATCGCGCCGCCATTGACGTTCACCTTTTCGGGGTCCCAGCCCATTTCCTGCGTGACGGAGAGCGCCTGCGCAGCGAACGCCTCGTTCGATTCGATGAGATCAAGGTCCTCGACCTTCCAGCCCGCCTTGGCGAGCGCGCGGCGGCTCGCCGAGACCGGGCCGATGCCCATGATCGACGGGTCGACTCCCATCGACGCCCAGCTGGCAATCCGCGCCAGCGGGGTGAGCCCGCGCTTGGCGGCGTCCTCTTCGCGCATCAGCACCAGCGCGGCCGCGCCGTCGTTGAGGCCGGAGGCATTGGCGGCAGTGACGGTGCCGTCCTTCTTGAACGCGGGCTTGAGGCCAGCGACGCTGTCATAGGTCGCGCCGGCGCGGATATATTCGTCCTGGTCGACGATCGTATCGCCCTTGCGGCCCTTGATCGTGACCGGCGCGATCTCGTCGGCAAAGCGGCCCTCGGCGCGCGCGGCCTCGGCGAGGTTCTGCGAGCGAACCGCAAAGCGGTCCTGCGCCTCGCGGCTGATCTGGTATTTCTCGGCCAGGTTCTCGGCAGTGATGCCCATATGATACTGGTTGAACACGTCGGTGAGGCCATCATAGACCATGGTATCGACCAGCTTCATGTCGCCCATCTTCTGGCCCGAGCGCAGCATCTGCGCGTGCGGCGACATCGACATGTTTTCCTGTCCGCCCGCAATCACCACATCCGCGTCGCCATTGGCGATCGACTGGAACCCGAGCGCGACCGCGCGCAGGCCCGATCCGCAGACCTGGTTGACGCCATAGGCGGGGACTTCCTTGGGCACGCCCGCGTTGAGCGAGGCCTGGCGTGCCGGGTTCTGGCCCTGGGCTGCGGTGAGCACCTGGCCGAGGATCACTTCCGAAACTTCCTCGGGCGAGAGCCCCGATTGCGCCAGCGCGGCCTCGATCGCGATGCGGCCCAGTTCGTGTGCGGGGGTCGCGGCATAGGCCCCCAGAAAGCTGCCCACAGGGGTGCGCTTGGCGGCGGTGATGACGATGTTCGACATGATGGGCGTTCTCCAATGGCTGGGGAGGTTCGATCGTGTTCGTTATGTAGAAGCTTCGTGTGACAATATCCACCGCCTGACCATTGGCCACAGCGTGGTCGGCGCGCTGCCGCCGATGACCATGCCGACATGGCCCGAAGCCAGCACCTCGCGCCCCGGCACATCCGGCGAGCAGGCCAGCGGAACGATGGCATCGCTCGCCGAAGCGAATTCCATTACGGGACCGCGCACCTTGTCGGGTGCGATGGTTACGTCTTCGATCACCCATTTGCCCCTGCCGCTTCGGTCATCGCGATAGAGCTGCTCGAACAACTGCGCGCCCAGCGCGAAGGGCAGGGGCTCGCCGCCATTGGCCCAGTCCTCGACCGCGACGAAGCGGCGCGCGGCGGAACTGTCCTCGGGCATGGCTCCGAATTTCAGATATTTCTCGATCAGCTTGGCAGGCGAAAGCGTCCAGAAGCCATGCTGCATCACCTCCATCGGCACCAGCCCCATCGCTTCGCACGCCGGGCGATGGTGTTGCCACATCGCGGTCAGCTCTGCCCGGCGCCTCGCAGGATAGCCGCTGAAATGCCAGGGCGTTGCGATCATCGTCAGGCTGCGCACCTCGATATGGCAGGCTGCAGCCATGGCGATCATTCCGCCCAGGCAATAGCCCACCAGATGCACCGGGCGGCCGATCTTCTGCAGCATCGGCAGCAGCAGCCGGGTGGCGAGATGATCGAGATCATGGTCCCGGTGTTCGGGGGTCGTGGTGCCCCAGTCGACCAGGGCCGAGGACAGGCCATGCCCGCCCAGCCAGCCCATCAGCGAGCAATCGGCATCCATGTCGAGCACATGCGGCGCGTTGATCGGAGAGGGGACGAACACGATCTGCGGGGGCGCGGCATCGCCCTGCGCCGTTTCGCCTGCTGCACTGCGCAACATGGCCTTGCCGTGTTGCAGCAAGACTGTCCCGGGTTGGCGCAAAAAGCTGCGATCTGCGCGGCCATAGCGGTCAAGCGCCTGCAAAAGCTGGATCAGTCGCGGCGGATCGTCCGCGAGCTGCTGGCGTGCCAGTGCCAGGAAAAGTGGTAAAGGGCGGGGTGCATGTTGCAGTGCACTATGCTGCGGTGCTACAGTCTCATGGGATTGAACGGGAGATGCACGCATGGCCAAATCTGGCACCTCGGATTCGGATGATGTCATCATCATCAAAAAATACGCCAACCGTCGCCTCTACAACACCCGGTCGTCGAGCTATATCACGCTGGACTACCTTGCCAAGCTGACCCGCGAAGGCAAGGATTTCCAGGTTGTTGATGCCAAGACCGGCGACGACATCACCCATAACATCCTCACGCAAATCATCATGGAAGAAGAATCGAGCGGCCAGCAGATGCTGCCCGTCGGCTTTCTGCGCGAACTGATCTCGATGTACGGCAATTCGATGCAGTCGATGATCCCGCAATATCTCGAAGCCTCGATGGAAGCCTTTCGCAAGAACCAGGAAAAGTTCCAGAGCGCGATGGAAGGCAGCATCAAGAACAGCCCGTTCGCCCAGCTCGCTCGGCAGAATCTGGCAATGTTCGAAGCGGCATCTAGCGCCTTCACTCCGCGCAAGGACAAGCCGGCCAGCCCGGCCCAGCCGGTCGCCGCGTCGTCCGATGACGAAATCGCCGCGCTCAAGGCCCAGCTGTCGGCCATGCAGCGCAAGATCGACGATCTTGTCGACAAGAAATAACCGATAGGCCGCCTGGAACGGAAACAGGCAATTGCCTGTTGGCTCGGCAGAGCCTAGGCACGCGGGCCTATCTTGATTGCAGGACTGAAATTCACGTGAGCCAGAAGAACGCGCTGCCCGTCACCCGGCAGGAAGATTTTGCCGCCTGGTATCAGGCTGTCATCCAGGAAGCCGATCTCGCCGAGGAATCGGGCGTGCGCGGCTGCATGATCATGCGCCCCTGGGGCTATGGCATCTGGGAACGCATCCAGATGCTTCTCGACCGCAAGATCAAGGAAAGCGGCCACGAGAACTGCTATTTCCCGCTGTTCATTCCCTTGAGCTATTTCGCCAAGGAGGCGGAGCATGTCGAAGGCTTTGCCAAGGAGATGGCGGTCGTTACGCACCATCGGCTGAAGATGGAGGACGGCGCGCTGGTCGTCGATCCTGAAGCCAAGCTCGAAGAACCGCTGGTCGTGCGCCCCACATCGGAAACGGTGATCGGCACCGCTTTTTCACGCTGGCTGCAGAGCTGGCGCGACCTGCCGATCATGGTCAACCAATGGGCCAATGTCGTGCGCTGGGAAATGCGCACCCGCATGTTCCTGCGCACCTCGGAATTCCTCTGGCAGGAAGGCCATACCGCGCACGAGAACGAAACGGATGCGATGGCCGAGACGCTGACCATCCTGCAGATGTACCGCGATTTCGCGCAAGGGCCGCTCGCCATGCCGGTGATCGCAGGCGAAAAGCCGGAGAACGAGCGCTTCCCCGGTGCAGTTGCGACCTATTCGATCGAGGCGATGATGCAGGACGGCAAGGCGCTGCAGGCCGGCACCTCGCATTATCTCGGCCAGAATTTCGCGCACGCGCAGAACATCCGCTTCCAGGACCGCGAGGGCCAGTTCCAGTTCGCGCACACCACCAGCTGGGGCGTATCGACGCGTCTGGTCGGCGGGGTCATCATGACGCATGGCGATGACGATGGCCTCAAGGTGCCGCCGCAGATCGCGCCGCACCAGATCGTGATCGTGCCGATGCTGCGCGAGGCGCCCGAGGACGAAGCGCTGCTCGCCTATTGCACCAGGATCCGCAACGCGCTGATCGACGCCTCGGCTTTCGGCGAGCCCTTGCGCGTGCTGATCGACAAGAAGCCGGGCAAGGCGGGTCCCAAGCGCTGGGGCTGGGTCAAGAAGGGCGCGCCGATCATCCTCGAGATCGGCGGACGCGATGCGGCGGGCGAACAGGTGACGATGCTGCGCCGCGACTCGCTTTATGGCGAGGACGGCAAGCTCGCCAACCAGGCGATGCACTGGGAATCGTTCGTCGGCCAGGCCCCGGCACTTCTCGACCAGATCCAGACGCTGATGTTCTGCTCAGCCAAGCAGCGGCTCGATGCCGAGATCCGCAACGACGTCACCGATCTCGATGGGCTCAAGGCGCATTTCGAGGGCAGCAAATATCCCGGCTGGGTCGCGGTCGACTGGTGCCGCCCGACCGGCGAGGCTCTGGACGAGGTGGTCGAACAATTGAAGGCGCTGAAGCTCACCATCCGCAACACGCCCGAGGGTTCGTCCCCGGCGGGCGCGACCTGCTTCTTCACCGGTGGTCCTGCGGTCGAGCGCGTGCTGCTCGCCCGGGCCTATTGAGCCCGGGGTGGCGGGCGCTCGCTCAGGCAAGGGGAAACCGGATCGCGCGGCAGCGGGCATGCCCAGCCGCGACGATATCCTCAAATTCCTGAGCGAGAGCCAGGACGAGGCGGGCAAGCGCGAGATCGCCAAGCATTTTCGGCTCAAGGGCGCGGAGAAGATTGCGCTCAAGGCGCTGCTCAAGGACATGGCCGATGAAGGCCTGATCGACAGCAGCAAGGGCCGCGCGTTCCACAAGATGGGCGGCCTGCCCAAGGTCACCGTGCTCAAGGTGATCGAGGTGGAGGGCCGCGAGCTGATCGCGGTCCCGGACAACTGGCAGGCCGAGGGCGTGCCGATGCCGCGCGTGCGCCTGTCCGAGCGCGGGCGGTCCGGCGCGCTGGCAGTGGGCGACCGGGTGCTGGCGCGCACCGAAGAGGCCGGCAGCGGCTATCGCGCCTTCGTGATGAAGAAGCTGCAGCGCGCGAGCGAGCAGCTGCTCGGCGTCGTGGAGAGGGGCGAAGGGCGCAAGCTGTGGCTCAAGCCCGTCGACAAGCGCATCCGCCGTATGGTGCCGATCTCCGATGCCGGGAATGCCGAGCCGGGCCAGCTCGTGCTCGCCGAGCAGCATGGCCAGCGCGATCGGGTCAGCGCCAAGGTCACCGAGGTGCTGGGCGAACCATTCGCGCCGCGCTCGTTCAGCCTGATCGCGATTCACAAATACGGCATTCCGCACGATTTTCCGTCAGACGCCATCGAAGAGGCCGAGCGCGCGGCGAAGTTGCCGCTGTCCGCCGACCATCGCGAGGACCTGCGCCATCTGCCGATCGTTGCGATCGATCCGGTCGATGCGCGCGACCACGATGATGCCATCTGGGCGACGCCCGATGACGATCCGGCCAACGAAGGCGGCTATCGTGCGATCGTCGCGATCGCGGATGTGAGCTATTATGTCCGCCCCGGCGGCGCGATCGACCGCGCGGCGCGCAAGCGCGGCAACAGCGTCTATTTCCCCGACCGGGTGGTGCCGATGCTGCCTGAGGTCCTTTCGGCGGATATGTGCTCGCTGAAGGCGGGGCAGGACCGCGCGGCGATGGTCTGCCACCTCGTCATCGACAAGGCGGGTAAGCTCAAGAGCTGGCGCTTCACCCGCGCGCTGGTGAGGCTCGCGGCTAATATTGCCTATGAGGATGCGCAGGCGGCGATCGATGGGGCACTCCAAAAGCCCCTCCCCTTCAGGGGAGGGGTTGGGGTGGGGCCTGCGCAACCGCAAGGCTCTGCAGACGCCCCC
>NZ_LSHM01000040.1:0-2435 GCF_001557175.1 Blastomonas sp. CCH9-A1 | reverse complement strand
CATGACCCGCTCCTCGATCAGGACCTGGGCCGTCGTGCACAAATGGACGAGCCTGGCGTGCACCGCATTCCTGCTGATGCTGTGCATCACGGGGCTGCCACTGATCTTCCACGACGAGATCGATTATCTGACCGAGGAGCAGCCGGTGTTCGGGATGCCCGGCATCGGCTCGTCGGGCACGAACGAAGGCCTGCTATCGCTGGACGACATGCTGGCGCGGGCGCTCGCCAATCGGCCGGGCGAAGTGCCGCTCTACATGGCATTCGACAACGATCAGCCGTCAATGACGATCACCACCGGGCCGCGCCCCGATTCTCCAGCAGCGGAAATGACGATCCAGTCGTTCGACCGCTCGACGGGCAAGCTGATCGGCAAGGTGGCGGAAAACGACGGCGGCGTGATGCACTTCCTGCTCAAGCTGCATACCGACATGTTCCTGGGCCTGCCCGGCATGCTGTTTCTGGGCGTAATGGGCATCTCCTTCGTCGCGGCCCTGGTGTCGGGCGTGGTCCTTTATGCGCCGTTCATGCGAAAGCTCGACTTCGGCACGCTGCGCAGCGGCCGCAGCGCCCGCACCAAATGGCTCGATTATCACAACCTGCTGGGTATCGTCGGCCTCGCCTGGATGCTGGTCGTCGGGCTGACCGGGGTGATCAACGCCTTCGCGGTGCCGATCGAGAAACTGTGGAAGGCAAACGAACTCGCCGCGATGACGCGCGAATATGCCGGGCGCGAGCCGCTCGATCCAGCGCGCTATGGCTCGCTCGACACCGCGATGGCCGCAGCACGTGCCAGGCTGCCGGACAACAATCCGCAATTCATCGCCTTTCCCGGCGGCACATTCAGCTCCAACCATCATTATGCCGTGTTCTTCCAGGGCGATAGTCCGCTGACCGAACGATTGCTGACCCCGGCGCTGGTTGACGCGGAGACCGGTCGCTTTACCGACGCCCGGCAAATGCCCTGGTATTATCAGGCGCTATCGCTGTCACGGCCGCTGCATTTCGGCGACTATGGTGGCCTGCCGCTCAAGCTGCTCTGGGCCGCATTGACGCTGTTCACCATGCATGTGCTGGGCACGGGCCTATATCTCTGGCTGGCCAGGGGCCGGACGAGCAGCCCCGCGCAAGTCCGGTCGCCAGCCCCCATTGCCGAGCCCGCCGAATGACCCGCTCGCGATCGCTCCTTACCATCTTCGCCTGGCCGCTCGCCATTTTCGGCATCGGCCTTGCGGGGCTTGTCGTCGCACTCACCGGGGACGGCTGGCGCGATGCCGCCTCCTGGGCCGCGCTCAGCGCGCCGGTCGCCGCCGTCTTCTGGGCGATGCGCGCGCGCCGCACCTGATCTTTGCACTTCTCAATCCAAGGAATTCAAGCCGTGAAGAGTTTCTCGTTCCGCCCTGCCCTGCTTGCCGCCACCGCGCTCGGGGCGATCGGCCTGGCCAGCCCCGCCCTGGCGCAGCAGCAGCCGGAGGCAGAGGACAGGGAAACCATCATCGTCACCGCCCAGCGCCAGAACCAGTCGGGCGTCGAACTGAAAGGCAGCGCCGGGGTGCTCGGCGACAAGGATGCAGCGGACATCCCGTTCGCCATTCGCAGCTATAATGCCGCGCTGATCCTCAACCAGCAGCCGCAGACGCTGGGCCAGGTGTTAGAGAACGACCCCACCATCCGTACCACCACCGGTTTCGGCATCGCGGGCGAACTGTTCGTCATCCGGGGCTTCGCGCTGGCGGGTGACGATATCGGCTTTGACGGACTGTACGGCATCACCCCGCGCCAGCTTGTCGCGCCGGAATTGTATGAATCGGTGCAGGTCCTCAACGGTGCCAGCGCGTTCCTCAACGGCGCAGCCCCCGGAGGCACCGGCATCGGCGGCAGCGTCAACCTGATCCCCAAGCGCGCCACCGCCGACCCGATCACCCGGGCGACGATCGGCATCACCGGACCGGAGCATGTCGGCGGTGGGTTCGATGTCGGACGCCGCTTGGGCAGGAACGGCGAGTGGGGCATCCGCATCAATGGGACCGCGCGCGCGGGCGATGCCTCGATCGACGACGAATTTCGCAGCAGCTATCTGCTCGGAGCGGCCATCGATTACAATTCGGGTCCGTTCCGGGCGATGCTCGACCTTGCCTATCAGCGGGTCAAGGTGTCGCATTTCCGCCCCAAGCTGCGCGTCAACACGTTGACGGCCATCCCCGACGCGCCCGATGCCGGCACCAATTTTGGCCAGCCCTGGCAGTACACGACGCTGCGCGACATTTTCGGGCAGTTCCGCATGGAGTATGACGTCGCCAAGGATGTCATGGTCTATGCCGCATTCGGCGCGCGCGATGGATCCGAAGAGGGCGTTTACAGCACCCCGACCCTGGTCAACTTGAACGGCGACATCACGGTCAGCAGCTCGTTCATCCCGCGCACCGACAATAACGA
>NZ_LSHM01000039.1:0-824 GCF_001557175.1 Blastomonas sp. CCH9-A1 | reverse complement strand
TGCGGCCGATGTGAACGCCTTCTGCGTTGGCCTTGAGGGTGCCGATGTTCATGTCGAAGTTCTCCTGATGCCGTCCGAACCCCTTGTCCGGAACACCTTCTCCCATCCCCCCTCTCCTCCGGGCCCCTGGCCCGGCCCGTGCGCCAGCCACCGCAGGCGCGCGTCATCCTGTCCAGCCCAGAGGGCTGAGGAGTCTCGATAGTTGGATTGGAGCTGAACCGGCCCTGCTACGAGCCAGGCCCGGTCTGTACCGACCTAAGCTTCGGGCTCGGACCCGTCCTTGATCTGGTTGAGGCGCGCCATGAACGCCTTGGCTTCGAGCTGATTGGGTCCATCGCGCGTGGCGAGGCAGGCCATCCTGTCGATCTCGAGCTGTGCGGCAAGACTTGCCTCGATATGGCAATAGGGCTCGAGCGCGCGGATTGCGTCAACCGCGCGGGGCAGCTCGCTGAAAGCGGTTCCGACCCATACGAGTTCGATTTCCTCCCCGTCTTCGTCAGGGAGGCTCAGAACCTGCGCGAAATAGGTCTGAAGCGGTCGGTCCCATCCGACATAGGCACTGGCAGCTGCAATCCCGTCACGAAGCGGTACTTTGTGTCTGCTCATGCGCTCGTTACCTCACCACCATTTACGTGGCCTATGCCCCGCGGCGCAGTGACATGTCCGCCCCTGAACTGATCAGTAGTCCGCTGGCCGCATCAGCGTAATGACGCGCCGTGTCATCGCTGGATTGGCCGGATCCTCGGACCCGAATGCCAGTTCGGTATCGTAATAGATCCTATGCAGGCCGGATCGGCTATGCCGTTGTTCCGTCAAACCTCACG
>NZ_LSHM01000004.1:0-82507 GCF_001557175.1 Blastomonas sp. CCH9-A1 | reverse complement strand
CCACCACCCGCTGCGCGGGCGGTCCCCCTCCCCCAGCAAGCTGTGGGAGGATTTTAGGTTACTCCGCCGCTTCCTCCGCCTCACCCGCCGCGATCAGCGCGGCATCGCCGTAGCGCGGCAACGCCTCGATCTCGTTGATCGTCTCGAGCTCGCGCTTGCCGGTTTCGATGTTGAGCGCGGCGAACTTGCGGCCAGTGGACAGCACGTTGCGTTCGAAGCTGCCGACGAACTTGTTGTAATGACCGACCGCGCTCGAAAGGCCGGAACCGACGCGCTTCAGATGCTCGGCGGAAACGGCGAGCCGGTCGTACAGCTCCTTGCCGAGCTGGCCAATCTGCCGCGCTTCCTGGGCCAGGCCTTCCTGCCGCCAGACGCTGGCGACGGTGCGCGCGATCGCGACCAGATTGGTCGGGGTCGCGAGCAGCACCTTCTTTTCAAAGGCATAGTCCCAGAGCTTGGCGTCATGCTCCAACGCGGCCGAAAGGAAATGCTCGCCGGGTACGAACATGATGACGTAATCCGGCGCGTCGGCGAACTGGTCCCAATAGGCCTTGCGCGACAGGCCATCGATATGCGCCTTCATCGAGGCGCAATGCGCGGTCAGCGCGATCCTGCGCGCATCATCGTCATCCGCCCCGAAAGCGTCCTGATAGGCGTTCAGCGACACCTTGGCGTCGATCACCAGCGACCGACCGCCGGGCACCTTGACCACCGCATCGGGGCGGAGCCGACCATCCTCGGTATCGACGCTCAGCTCCATCAGGAAATCGGTGCGTTCGGCTAGGCCGCAGCTTTCGAGCACGTTGCGCAGCTGCTGCTCGCCCCAGCGCCCGCGCGCCTTGGGCGCATTGCGAAGCGAATTGACCAGCCGCGCCGCCTCGGTCTGCACCCGCTCCTGCCCGGCACGCATCTGCTCGATCAGCCCGGTCAGGGTGCCATAGGCCTCGCTGCGCGTCGCCTCGATCTTCTGGACCTGCTCCTCATAGCTTTTCAGCCGCTCGCCGACCGGCGCGAGCAGCGCGCGGATCTTTTCCTCGTTCTTCTCCTCGGACTGGGCAAAGCGTTCGTTGGCACGGCGCAGGAACGCCTCCTGCGCTTCGCCGAGCAGCCTGTTGCCGACTTCGCCGAACTGCTGCGCCAACTGCTCACGCGCCTCGACAAGCAGCCTGACCTGCTTTTCGTGATTGGCGGCATCGGCCTTCATCGCGGAAAGCTCGGTCGAAACGGCCTCGTAATGCGTGCGCAGCGAATCGAGCCGCTGAGCCAGATCATCGGCCTGACGCGCACGCTCGCTGGCAGCGGCAAGCTGGCCCTGCATGGTCGCACCCTGCTGCCGCGCCTCGTCGAGCTTCACCGCCAGCTCATCGGCGAGCTTCGCACGCTCGCTAGCACCGGCCAGATCACGGATCGCGGCGTTGAACTGCTCCTGCAGCGCCTTGAGCTGCGCTTGCGCCTCATCGCGCTCCTTGCGCGCATCGGCGACCGGCTTGCCGCCGAGAAACCAGCCGACGCCCAGCCCTACGACCAGAGCAACGACGATGAGGATGGCGACCATCGGGTCCATAATAATACCCCAACAAATCGCGCATGTGCGGGGGGCTCACACCCCCCGCAACGCGCGCATCATTCAGACAATGGATTTCGACAGCGCATCACCGCCATATGATCTGCGCGCTGTCTGAGGAAATCTTCAATCGCACCACGCAGATCGCGAAAACCACGCTTTGACTGGCACAAGAAGAGTCCGTTGCTGTCACGCAAGATCCAAACCCATCGATTATCCAACACACGCAGCAACAGCTTCCCTTTATGCATGGGAATTGCTCCGTGATCGAGAATGGAGAGAAACTTCAGCCTATGAGACGGGTCGATTTCGACATGTGGCGCTATCGCAGGCGGCTCAGATACGCTCTTGTTCTAATTATTGCTTATATCGGAGAGGCACTGCGACTAACCAAGAGAAACCCATCGACCGGGTCGAAGGTCAAAGTCACTAGCTTGCATATTTTTCTAGCTTGAGTTCATAGTCTGCCCCCTTCCATGTCATTGGAACATGTAGGGAACATATCTCAATCAAGCGAATCCAACAACCGCAAAATCCAGTTGTCCACCGAAATCACGCCGCCTTGCGCATCTTCTCGAGCTTTTTCAGCACCATCTGGCGCTTGAGGCGCGACAGGTGGTCGATGAACAGGATGCCCTCGAGATGGTCCATCTCGTGCTGCAGACAGGTCGCCATCAGCCCGTCCATCGCTTCTTCGTGCACCTTGCCGTCGAGATCCTGCCAGCGCGCGCGGATGCTCGCGGGGCGCTCGACTTCGGCATATTGGTCGGGGACCGAAAGGCAGCCCTCGTTGTAGAGCGAGTATTCGGCGGACGGGTCGAGGATTTCGGGATTGATGAAGACGCGCGGCGCCTTGATCGGCTTGCCTTCCTCGTCTTCCTGCTCCTGCAGGTCGATCACCAGCACCCGCTTGGGCACGCCGACCTGGATCGCAGCGAGGCCGATGCCGGGCGCGTCGTACATGGTCTCGAACATGTCGGCGACCAGGGTGCGCAGGTCTTCGTCGAACGTCTCGACAGGGGTGGAGACGGTCTTCAACCGCGGATCGGGCACTTCAAGGATGGGACGGATAGCCATGCCGTCCAGATATGACCGCAAGGCCGCCCGGTCAAGCGGTGGCCGCGGACGCTATCAGGCGCGACCGAAGCTGCGCGGCGCCGACAGGCCGCCGGCAGGGGCGAGCGCGCGTCGGCCAAAGCCGCGTCGCTCGACCAGCGGGTTGGCTTCCTTTTCGAGCAGCGTGAGCGAGCCGAGGAACATCTCGCGCAACGACACCACGTCTTCGAGCAGTTCGTCAGGCTCGACATGCGTCTCGACGCAATGCCGCGCGACCATCTCGATCTTCTCGGACAGCAGGCCAAGGCGCTCGGCACCGAACTGATGCGCTTCGCTCTTCAGCGTGTGCGCGGGCAGCACCAGCCGGGCCGCGTTGCGTTCACGCATCGCAGCTTCGATCGCGTCGACCGACTTGACGCCGTCCTCGCGAAAATAGCCCAGAATGCGCACGAAATCGTTGCCCATAGTCGCCCGTGCATCGGCATAGGTCGACCAGTTGACCAGCGGCGCTTCCTCGTAAGACATGATGCTTTCTCCCGGCATGTCCAAGCACTGACACCGGAAACTACATCGCTAATGGTAAATGAAGTCTTGCGCAAAGCTAGTCATAGATCATTTTAAGACAAAAATGTCGACGACTGCCCTACCTTCAATAATTGCCCCCAAATCAGTTGTTTGAAAAGGGGTTTTTGGGCGCGCGATAGGTCAGGCGAACGGGTACCGCGCCGAATCCAAGCTCGCGACGCAGGCCGTTGACCAGGTAGCGCGAATAGCTTTCGGGCAGCTCATCCACGCGCGTCCCGAAGATGACGAAGCCCGGCGGGCGCACCTTGGCCTGAGTGATATAGCGCAGCTTGATTCGCTTGCCGCCCGGCGCCGGTGGCGGATTGGTCTCCACCGCCATCTCGAACCAGCGGTTGAGCTGACCGGTCGAAACACGCCGCGACCAGGCGGTGCGGGTTTCGAACGCGACCTTGATCAGCGTGTCGATACCCTTGCCGGTCACGCCCGAAATGGTGAGCACCGGCACGCCCTTGAGCTGTGCGAGACCTTCATCGAGCGCGGCCTTGATGCCGTTGAACAGGCTCGAGGCATCCTGCGCCACGTCCCATTTGTTGATCGCGATGACCAGCGCGCGGCCTTCCTTGATCACATGGTCGGCGATCTTGAGCTCCTGCAGCTCCAGCCCGCGCGTCGCATCGAGCAGCAGCACCACGACCTCGGCATAGTCGATCGCGCGGCGCGCATCGGCAACCGAGAGCTTTTCCAGCTTGTCGGTGACCTTGGCCTTCTTGCGCATGCCGGCGGTATCGATCAGCCGCACCTTGCGGGGCGGCGCGCCATCGGCGGGGTTCCAGGTCCAGTCGATCGCGATCGAATCGCGGGTGATGCCGGCCTCGGGCCCGGTGATCAGCCGATCCTCGCCCAGAATCTTGTTGATCAGCGTCGACTTGCCCGCGTTGGGACGCCCCACGATCGCAAGCTGCAACGGCGCGGCTTCCAGAGCGCTTTCGTCAACCGATTCGGCATCGAGATGCACATTGGCGAACTCGGTCTCCGGCTCGCCCTCTTCTTCCCAGTCCTCGATCAGCGGGCGCAGCGCGTCGAACAGTTCGGCCAGCCCCACGCCATGTTCGGCGCTGAACGCGATCGGCTCGCCCATGCCCAGCGCATAGGATTCCATGAGGCCCGCATCGGCAGAACGGCCTTCCGCCTTGTTGCCCATGAGGATGATCGGAGTCTTGGTGGTGCGCAGCCAGCGGGCGATTTCCTCGTCGAGCGGGGTCAGCCCGGCGCGGGCATCGAACACGAAGATCGCCGCGCGCGCGCTGGCGACGGCGGCCTCGGTCTGCTGGCGCATCCGGCCCGGCAGCGTTTCGGGGTCTTCGTCCTCATAGCCGGCGGTATCGACGATCTGGAAATGTAGGCCCAGCAGCTCGGCCTTGCCGACGCGCCGGTCGCGCGTGACACCGGGCTGGTCGTCGACCAGCGCCAGCTTCTTGCCCACCAGACGATTGAACAAAGTGGATTTGCCGACATTGGGCCGGCCGATAATGACGATTTCGGGTAACATTCTGCCGCCTGTATAGCGGAAGGGAGCATTTGTCTCCCCCCGCAATCAGGCTGCCCTTACCTATAGGCGGTAATCGTGCCGCCGTCGTCAAGAATGTAGAGCGTGTTGTTTGCCACGATCGGGGGCAGCGACACCTTCTCCTTCAGCTCGAACAGCAGCGAAAACGTGCCGTCCGCCGGATTGACGCTGCCCACTTCGCCCTCGGTATTGACGGTGAAGAGGCGGCCGCCCGCGAGCACCGGCCCGTTCCAGTAGATCGCGCCTTCCTTCTTCTTTTCCTTGCGGTAGCGCTGCAGCTGGGTCGACCAACGCACCTTGCCGGTGGCGCGTGCGATGCACAGGATGCGCGCGTCGTCGGTCAGCACGAACAGCCATTCGCCCGCGATCACCGGGGTCGAAATCCCCGCGATGTTGAGCTCCCAGATGCGCTGGCCGGTCACCAGCTCATAGGCGGCCATGCGTCCGCCCTCGCCCACCGCATAGACGCGGCCGCGATCGATGATCGGATCGGCATCGATATCGGTCAGCGTCGACACCGAGGTCGAGATGCTGGTGCGCGCCAGAGCATCGGACCACAGGTTGCGCCCGTTTTCATAGCGATAGGCGATCAGCTCACCGCTCGAGAAGCCTGCGACCACGGTGCCCTGCCCTGCCGCAGGTGCCGCGACGCCGAACACGCCCGCCTGGCCGAGCGATCCGCTCTGGCTCCAGGTGGTGGTGCCATCAGTCTGGTTGAGTGCGATGAGCTGGTTGTCCTGCGTCATCACATAGACCGAGCCGAAGGCCAGGGTCGGTGCGCCGCGCAGTGGGCCGGCCGGCTTGACGCGCCAGATCTGCGAACCGTCGCTCGGGTTAAGCGCAGCGACTTCGCCGACGCCGTTGGTGGCATAGACCCGGTTGGCATCGACGCTGACGCCGCCGCCGAAAACCGAGGCCGATCCGCCATTATCCGGCTCGATCGTCACCGACCAGACCGGGGCACCCGACGCGGCATCATAAGCATGAACCGTGCCGCTGGTGTCGATGGCATAGAGGCGACCGTTGAACACAACCGGCGCGGCGGCGAGGCGGACGCGCAGGCTCGACCCTGCAATCCGGGCGCTCCAGGCGCGGGTGATAGTGTCGCCGATGGTCAGATGGCCAATGGCCTTGGTGGCGCTGCCGCCCGGCTGGTTCCAATTTGCGTTGGTCACTGCCGGGGGCAGGATTACCGATACGCCGGCCAGGTCCTTGTCCACCTCCGCACCATTTTCGGCGCGGGTCAGAATGGAGGTTCGATTGCCCACAGTGGGCGTGACGGGCTTGTCCTTGCCGCCCAGAACGCCGCATCCTGCCAGCGTGGCCGACAGCGCGAGAATCGTCGCCCATTTTGCCTTGTGCATTGCCAGTCAAGCTCCCCGAATCATCACTAAATCAACGTCAACGGTAGCGACCCGCAAAATTCTTCTTACTGCGCACCCGACGGTGCGGCCAGACCCGGCGCAGCGGCGGGGGTCGCAACGCCCTGCGCCTTGCCCGGATCATCGACCGCGTCGATGCCCATGACACCCGCCAACTGACGCGCACGTGAACGGATGGTTTCCGGCACCTGCTTGTCTTCGGCCAACTGCTGGAACAGCGGGCCCGCCAGGTCCGGCTTGTTCATCCGCATGTGCGCAATGGCCACCATTTCGCCCGCGCTGCCGAACCAGGGGTTGCCGGGAACCGCCAGCGGCTTGAGCCGCGTGATCACGTCCTGCGGCTTCAGGCTGTCATATTCCGCCGCCGTCTGGCGGATCAGCGCAAGGTCGCGCAGCGGCTGCGGCAGACTGTCATCGCCGGCCACCTTGGCAAAGATCGCCGCTGCCGCCTTGGGATCGTTCTGCTCCTGCTTGATGCCCGCTTGGAGCAGCTGCGCGGCGGCGCGATAGCCCGGCTGATCCGCAGTCTCGAGCGGCTTCAGGGCGTTGGCCGCGCCTGCCAGATTGTTGCCCCGCAGCGCATCGAGCGCATTGGTCATTTCCTCGCCGCGCACGCCGGCAGCCTCGGCCTGGCTGTGCCGGTACCAGAACCAGCCGCCCAGCGCGAGCAGGATGACGACGATGCCGATCAGCAGGTGCCTGCCGTAATTCTGGACGATCCCCGCCATCTGGTCCTGACGCAGCGCATCATCGACTTCGCGCAGGAACATGGCGTCGCGCGCGGCGTCTGCGTCCTTATTCGGTGTCAGCGCCAAAACGGGCTCCTTGCATAGCTTTCGCGGCCGAAAGGCGTTCGCCCCGGCTCAAGGTCAGCGTCTTTAAACGCGGGCTTCGCCAAAAGCCATGGCAAATTTGCCACGCCGCCCCCGGGTTCAGAAGCGCTTGCGGAAGCTCAGCGAAACCACGCGTCCCTGCGGATCGATAAAGCCGGGCTGGTAGCGCAGCGGGACTTCGCCCGCCTCGTTGGTCACCCGCTGCTGCGCGTTGAAGATGTTGTCTACCCCCAGCCGCAGGCGTGATCCCTTGAGGAACGGCAGTGCCTCGGTCAGCTTGGGCTTGTTGTCGAAATTGACGAACGCGCGCATGCCGAAGGTCGCGATATCGTTGAAGCGCAGGTCGGTGGAGCCCGGCAGCCCGCCGCCGTCGACGCGCGATCCGCTCTGGTAATTGCCCGTAAAGCGCAGGCCGATGCCGTTGAGGAACAGCCCGCCCTCCAGCTCGACGCCATGCCGCGGCACGCCGCCGTTCGATCCGATGGCCGAGCCGCCCAGCAGGTCGAGATCGGCCAGTCCCGGACGGATGCGGATCGTCTCGGCAAAGCGGACGGTATGATAGATCGAGATGTTCCAGCGACCGCCACGCCCGCCCGCGCCAGGACCGAAGCCGCCTGACGGACCACGCGGCGGACCACCGGCGCCGGGGCCACGCGGAGGTCCGCCCGCCGCTGCACGCTCGCCCCCTGGACCGCCCGGCGGAGGACCGCCGGCCCCCGGACCACGCGGCGGGCCGCCCGCGCCCTGCCGCCCAGGACCACCGGGGCCGCCAGCGCCGCCACCGCGTTCATCGCCACCGATCCGCTTCGAGAAGTTGATGCCGTAGCGCAGCCGATCGCTGGTCACCCGATCATAGTTGATCGCGCGCTGGTCGATCGCGAGCAGCGTGCCGTCATTGTCGCGGATGATGCGGTCGGGGAAAGCGGCCTCGATCTCGGGCGTCAGGATCGGGAAGGATGCCGTGGTGCCATAGCTGCGGTTGCGGATGAACTCGGCAAGGAAATCGAGCCCCTCGACGAACGGCGGCCGATAGCTCAGCGACACCTTGACGTCGCGACGCTCCTCGGCCGTCAGCAGCGGATTGCCGCCCGAAATGATGGTCGCCAGCACCGTCTCGTTGCGCGCAAGATCGAAGGTGCTGACATTGGGCGTGACGATCTGCGGATCGCCCAGCTGGCCGATGCCGGGCGCGGCCTCCTCGCCGATCAGCGAGGCCTGGATCGTCAGCGTGTCGGTCGGCGACCAGTTAAGCCCATAGCCGAAACTCAGCAACCCGCCGACATCGCTCAGCTCGCGATAGCCGAGATTGCCGTTGACCGAGAGCTTGCCGAACCAGTCGGACATATAGGTGTCGACCAGCGGCACATCGATGTTCGCCGAGACGTTCGCCTCGCTTCGGGTGAGCGAGACGCTGCCCTGCCCTGCCCTGCGGCTGTCGGTCGAATCCTGCAGGCGGCGGGCAAAGCCGCCGACCAGGGTGAGGTTGACCGGGCCGGCCGGCAGATCGGCCAGCTTGCCATTGGCGGTGAGCTGCGTGTTGAACAGCTGGTTGCGGCTCTCTGCCGTATCGCTCACCAGGCCGGGCAGCAGCGAACCCAGCGTCCCGGTGAACGGATTGATCGCTCCGCTCGCGCGCGAAATCGCGGCCTGGACGCCGCTCGTGTCCACGGGCTGATCGATGATCGTCAGCGTATCGACCCGGGTATAGTCACCCGTTAGCGCCCATTTCCAGTTCGCAGGCAGCACGCCATTCGCGTTGAAACCCAGCGAATAGGTGTCGCTATCGACCGTCCGGGTGATCGCGCGTGGATCGCCGAACGCCGTGAGCAGGCTGACATCGCGGCCGAAGGGGTTGAACGGGTTGGCCGCAGGAACCGTCAGCGTGGCAGTGTTGAGTCCGAGCAGCGAGGTCGCGAAATTGTTCGTATAGGTCGCGTTGACCTGGACATTGGTGTCCGGCCCCAGATTGCGGGCATAGGTCGCGTTCGCCTGGATGCGGTCCGAATTGGGGATGAGCGTGCGGAACTCGCCCAGATCGGTCGTGTTCGGCGCGGCATTGAAGGCGGAGAGCGCCGGGGCGCCGGTCAGTCCCTGTGGCACGCCTGCCAGCGTCACCGTCCGCCCGGCGAGCGCGCTCAGCGCCGGGCTGATCTCGGCGCCCGTTCCGAAGGGCGACGCGCCGACATTGCCACCCAGCGCAAAAGGTGCGCTGCTGTCCGGCTGCACGATCCCGCGCTCGCTCTCACGCAGGGCGGTCGCCATCTCGTATTCCACGTCGATGATCAGCCGGGTGTCCTTGCCCAGCTTGGTAAAGGTGCCTTCGAACTCGGTCGTGCCATAACCGCCCTGGGTCGAAAGGCCGTTGTCGACCTCCGCCGCGAGGCTCTGGTAATTGTCGACCAGAATGAAGTTGATGACGCGCTGATCGGGGCGGAAGCCGTATTTGAGCGCGAGCTCTTCGGGGAACACCTCGACCTTGGCGATAGCCTCGGGCGGAATGTCACGGATCGCGCGGAAACCGGAGACGCGCTGGCCGTTGAGCAGCACCACCGGGCCGTCGCCGCCGCGCCCGCGCGCGCTGCCGGTCTGCGGCGCAATCTGTTGCAGCAGCTCGGCGAGCGACGAGGCGCCATAGCTTGCGACATCCTGCGCATTGAGTTCGGTCACCGGCGGAATGTCGGTCTGGATCGACCCGCGCAGCCGCTCGGCCCGCACCACGATGGTCTCGCCATCGGCATCCGGCTCCGTATCCGGCGGCGGCGGATCGGCGGGGGTTTGCGCCGCATCCTGCGGCTGCGCAGCCTCGGCACTGGCGGCCTTGGCATCGGCCGCTTCATCGTCGAGCGATGCAGCCAGTGCGGCAGGGCTCGCGGCAACCAGCAGCACCGATGCGAGGGACAGGCCGAGCGGGCGGCGCACGGCGCATGGGTCGTTTGACCGTGAGAGCGGCAGAAGGATCATGGGGGACAGCGTCTCTTTATCTTCGGCGACGATGGGGGCAGCGCCTGGGGGATTGATCTGTTGCAGCGCAATATGATGCGGATGCCTGCATTGCCCAGTGCTGAATTGTAACAAATTTTAGCCAGACCTTCGGTTCGCCGCGTCGGCCAGCCCCTTGCAAACTCCCGTCTTTTCTTTTGCACGCTTTGTCTGTAAGGCGCGCTGAACTTTGCGCGGGCTCACGGGTATCCCGTCCGTGCAGACAGGCGGTGTGAAAAGGTCGCGCCGCCACAAACGCAAACCACATTGCAGGGGCCGAATGGCAAAAGAAGAACTTCTCGAAATGCGCGGCCAGGTGGTCGAACTGCTTCCCAACGCCATGTTCCGCGTGAAGCTGGAAAACGATCATGAAATTCTGGGCCATACCGCCGGCAAGATGCGCAAGAACCGCATCCGCGTGCTGGTGGGCGACGAGGTTCTGGTCGAGCTGACGCCTTATGATCTGACCAAGGGCCGGATTACCTACCGCTTCAAATAATGGCGCAGCTGATCCTCGCATCGGCCAGCCCCCGCCGCCAGCAATTGCTGGCGCGGATCGGCGTCACTGCGGACGCCATCATCCCCGCCGATATCGACGAATCCTCCCGCAAGGGCGAACTGCCGCGCGTCTATGCCCGGCGCATGGCGGCGGAAAAGGCGGCAGTGATTGCCGCGCAGCATCGCGATAGTACCGTGTTGTCCGGCGATACGGTCGTCGCCGCCGGTCGGCGCATCCTGCCCAAGGCAGAGAGCGAGGCCGATGCACGCATGTGCCTGGACCTCATTTCCGGACGGCGGCATCTGGTGCTGTCTGCGGTCACGCTGATGCTGCCCGGCGGACGCGCCCTGCACCGGCTTTCCGAGAGCATCGTGACCTTCAAGCGGCTGCATGCCGACGAGGTGGAAGCCTATATTGCGGGCGGCGAATGGCAGGGCAAGGCGGGCGGCTATGCCATCCAGGGCAGCGCCGAGGCGCTGATCCGGTCGATATCGGGCAGCTATAGCGGCATCATGGGCCTGCCGCTCTACGAGACCCGCAGCATGCTGCTCAGCGCCGGCCTGCTCAAGCCCTGACATGGCCCACTGGCTCTACGAAAACGGCATCGGCGAAGAGCGCGCAGCGCTGATCGAGCGGGGCCGGATCGTCGAGGCCTGCATCCAGCGAAACGATGACACATATGCTGTCGGCGCCGTGCTCGACGTCAAGCTGCTCGCCAGGAGCGCGGGAGGTCATCGTGCGCGGGCGCTGTTGCCCGATGGCAGCGTGGCAATGATCCAGCCGGTGCCCAAGGGCGCCAGCGAAGGCGCGATCGTCCGCGCGCAGATCGTGCGCGAGGCGATGATCGAGCCCGGCACCCGCCGCGCCAAGCCCCCGCGCCTCAAGCCCGTCCCCGCCGAAACGCCGCTGCGCGCGGCCCCGCGCCTGATCGACCGGCTGAACGCCGAAGGCATCGAGATCATCCGCTGCGTTGCGGGCGGCCCCGACCGGCTTGCCGATGCGGGCTGGAACGACGTGATCGAGGAGGCCGAGATCGGCCAGGTCGCCTTTGCCGGCGGGCTGCTGACCTTCTCGCCAACGCCCGCGATGATGGTCGTCGATGTGGACGGCGATGTCGCGCCACGCGCGCTGGCGCTTGCCGCTGCCCCCGCGCTTGGGCAATCGATCCGGCGGCACGGGATCGGCGGGGGCATCGTGGTCGATTTCCCGGCCCTGTCGGACAAGGCGGATCGCAATGCCGTGGTCGAAGCGTTCGATGCGGCGATGCAGCTGCCGTGCGAGCGAACCGCGATCAACGGCTTCGGCCTGATGCAGATCGTCGCGCGTCGCCCGCGTGCATCGCTGATCGAGCTGCACGCCGTCGATCCTGTGCGCTGGAGCCTGCTGGGCCAGTTGCGCAGCGCCGAGCGTTCGGGCGGCACCGGCCCGATCGCGCTGGCGCTCGCTCCCGCCGAATCGGCTTTGCTGGATCGCCAGCCCGACTGGCTGGAAGAACTGCAGCGGCGCACCGGGCGACCGGTTGCAGTTGATCCGCACCAGCCCTAGATGCGGAGGCCATGAGCACCCCCCGCCCCTGCCCCTTGTGCAAGCAACCAGCACGCCCCGATTTCGCGCCTTTTTGCAGCAAGGCCTGCAAAGATCGCGACCTGCTGCACTGGCTGGGCGAAGGCTATCGCGTGCCCGGCCCGCCCGCTGACCGGCCCGATGCCGAATATGATTGAGCGGCAATGGCGGGCAGGTGATTTTGCTATGGACAAGCCTGCCCAAGCCTGCCTATAGGCGGCGCTCCAAATCGCCGGTCTGGCGATGAGCCTTGAAAGCCCACCCTGCAAACGGTGCGGCACGGCCCGATGCCCGGGTAGCTCAGTTGGTAGAGCATGCGACTGAAAATCGCAGTGTCGGCGGTTCGATCCCGTCCCCGGGCACCACTCCTTATTCCTTGCCCGCAACAGTCCATGCGCTGCGAATCGGACGATTCGCGCTGCCCGCATGGCTCAGCCGGCGTGGCGTGCCTGCTTCTTGCCGCGCTCAAATATGATCGGCACCGCAGAGCGGCGGGCAACCTCGCGCAATACAAAGCTGCTGCGAATTTTTGCGACATTCGGCAGGTTGGATAGTTCGCGACGATAGATTTCATCATACTCGTCCAGCGAGCTTACGTGGATCATGATTATGAAGTCGGTATCACCCGAGATGAATCCACAATAGGATATCGAAGGGCATTTGATAACTTCGCGTTCGAATTCGTCAAGCACATGTTCTGCCTGCGATCGCAGTTCGACCATCACAATAACCACGCCAGAAAATCCCAGTTCCTGCAAGGAAAGACTGGCGCTGTAGCCCATGATTATTCCCGCTTCCTCCATGATTCGGCGACGACGGGCCACGGCGGTACTAGAAAGATTGATCAACTCGCCCAATGCCACGTCGGACATTCGGCCTTCGGACGACAAAGCCTCAAGGATTCGAAAATCGGTTCTGTCGAGCTCCAGCGCAGCGGATTTCATCCAATTTCCCCAGTTTTGATTGGTTATCCGCACAAATTCCGGGCGAATCTGGCAAATTTCGATGTTTATTCTGCCCCGTTTTCTGTTAGCCTGCAAGGGCGAAGGGGCAGAATGGCTCCGGCAATCAGGGATAAAGGCACATAATCGTTCAGCGACGCACAACAATATTCCATTTCGTGCGGATCAGGACGATCAGGATTGCCTCAATGCAAGGACTGAAGATTATAAAATAACAAATCAGGAGAAGATGGCGAAAGGCCCTGCAAACCAGATAATTGGGGGTAATCCATGGGGTCCTTTTCTACGCCTTATTCGCAACGTTTACTTCGGACAAAGGCGCTTTTAGCCTGTGCCGCTGCGATGCCGGCACTGGGGTTCGCTCCGGCCGCGCTGGCGCAGTCCGTCGGTGATCAGGCCGCCGAGCAAGCCAGCGAAGCCGATGGCGAGGCCGAGAAGATTATCACCGTTACCGGATCGCGCATCGCCCGCGATGGCTATGATGCCCCCACCCCGGTCAATGTCGTCACCGAAGCCGAGCTCGACGCCGAACCCCAGGCGAATATCGGTGATTATGTCAGCACGCTGCCAGCGGTCAGGGGCAGCCAGTCCTCCTCGACCAATTCGGGTTCGCTTTCCAACGGCCAGGCCGGGATCGCGACGGTCAACCTGCGCAATCTGGGCGCGAACCGCACGCTCATCCTGATCGACGGGCAGCGCTCGGTCGCATCGGCCACAGTCGGCTTTGTCGACGTCCAGACCATCCCGCAGGGCCTGATCAAGGGCGTGGAAGTGGTCACCGGCGGCGCCTCGTCGGCTTATGGATCGGATGCGGTCGCAGGGGTCGTCAATTTCATCCTCGACAAGGATTTCACCGGGCTCAAGGCCGAGTACGAATATGGCATCACCACCTATGGCGATGTGCCGAACCATCTCGTCCGCTTGACCGGCGGCACCAATTTCGCCGATGGCCGGGGCAAGCTGTTGCTGGCGGGCGATTATTTCACACAAGAAGGCGTCGATACGATCGACCGCAAATGGCAGCAGAGCGGCTTCTTCCAGATCGACAATCCGGCCTATGCTGTCGGCAATGGCCAGCCCGAACGGCTGGTCGCTGCAGGAATCGGCACCTATCAGTTCACGCCGGGCGGAATCGTCAATTCCGGCCCCTTGCGCGGCACCTATTTCGGTTCGATCAATCCGGCCACCGGCCAGGCCAGCCTAAACCAGTTCACCTATGGCCCCAATCGCGGCCAGTGGATGCAGGGCGGCGATTTCCGCATCAGCCGCGAAGGGCATCTCAATTCGAACTCGCTCGCGCCAGACGAGAAGCGCATCAACGTCTTCGGCCGCGCGAGCTATGAATTCTCGCCCGCGTTCGAACTGTACGGCCAGGTCTCCTATTCGCGCTACGAGGGGCAGAGCTTCTACCAGAAGACCCCCTCCCCCTCGGTCGTGATCCAGCGCGACAATGCGTATCTGCCCGATGCGTTTCGCGCGCTGATGGTCGCCAACAACCTCACCAGCGTCACGATCGGCACCGGCAATTTCGCCATACCGGCACAGGGCAGCGACAATACGCGCGATGTCTATCGCTACGTCGCGGGTCTCAAGGGCGCGTTCGACACCGGCAGCATCGCCTGGAGCTATGATGCCTATTATCAGCTCGGCATCGCCAAGACCCAGGAACAGCTGACCAACACCTGGGTGACCTCGCGCCTGGCGCTCGCGACGGATGCGGTGCGCAATTCGGCGGGCACGATCGTCTGCCGATCGACGCTGACCAACCCGACCAATGGCTGCGTGCCGATCAACCGCATCGGCCTCGCGCCGGTCAGCGACGCCGCGCTCAATTACATCTTCAACGACGGCCTGCAGCCCTCGCGGCGGCAGCGGCTGCAGCAGGATGTCGCCGCAGTCACCTTCCAGACCGCGAGCCTGTTCGAAAACTGGGCGGGCCCGGTCAGCCTGGCCTTCGGCGCCGAATATCGCCGCGAAGAGGTCGATGGGTCGCTCAATCCCGATGCGCCCAACAATCTGGGCTTTCTCTACGGCAATTACCGGGTCACCACTGGCGATTACGATGTGAAGGAAGCGTTCGTCGAGACGGTATTCCCCGTCTTCGAGGGGGCTGATCTCAACGGCGCGCTGCGCGTTACCGACTATTCGACCTCCGGCACGGTCGTCACCTGGAAGCTGGGCGGGACCTGGCAGGTGATCGACGATTTCAAGCTGCGCGTGACCCGCTCGCGCGACATTCGTGCGCCCAATCTCAACGACCTGTTCGCGCCGGGCACCGCGCGCACCAACACCGTCAACGTGCCGGTCGCGGGCGGCGGCACCCGTGCCGACACGTTCCTCGAGCAGATTACCGGCAACCTCAACCTCGCTCCCGAGGTCGCGCGCACCTGGGGCGTCGGCGGGGTGTTCATGCCCAGCTTCCTGCCCGGCTTTGCCGCTTCGGTCGATTATTTCGACATTGCGCTCAGTGGCGCGATCGCCACGCTCACCGCGCAGACCACCGCCAATCTGTGCTTCGAGCAGAATGTCGCATCGCAATGCGCGCAGATCGCCTTCGCTGCGCCGAACGATATCAGCACGATCACGCTGGTTCCGTTCAACTTCTCGTCGGTCAAGGTGCGCGGCATCGATTTCGAGGCGAGCTATCGCCGTGCGATCGGTCCGGGCAATCTGACGCTGCGTGCGGTCGTCTCGCATTATATCGACAATATCACCGACAACGGCATCAACGCGCCGGTCGATCTGGCCGGGCAGAATGCCGGCGGCGGCGATGCGACGCCTTCCTGGAACTATCGCCTGTCGGCCAATTACGACACCGAAAGCTGGTCGTTCAATGCGGTGGGCCGCGGCTTTTCCGATGGCGTCTACAACAACAATTTCATCGAGTGCCAGACCGGCTGTCCGCTCTCCACCCCCGATTTCCGCACGATCAACACCAACCGGATCGACGGCCAATGGTATCTCGACCTTTCGGTGACCAGGCGGTTCAAGATCGCCGCGTCCGAGGCGGAGGTGTTCCTCTATGTCCGCAACGTGTTCGATACCGACCCGGTGCTGGTCGGCAACGGCCCGACCGGTGACAACACGCCGGCCTATCCGCAGACCAACCGCAGCCTCTATGACGTGCTTGGCCGCGTCTTCCGCATGGGGGTTCGTTTCACGCTGTAACCGCAGACACGACAGGGTACGCTTGCATCCCTGCTCCGTGCCCTGTCGTGACCAGTGCCCGTCCAATCAACGCCTTGTACCAGGAAACCGATGACGATGACCCGATCGATGAAATTGCTGACCGCCCTGTTGATGGCCTCCACTCCGTTCGCGGCGCAGGCCAAGGCACCCGCCGCGATGAAGAAGGAGGCGATGGCGGAAGTCGACGAACAGGCCAAGCTCGTCCAGGAAATGGTCGATTCCGTGTTCAGCTTTCAGGAGCCGGGCTTTCAGGAATTCGAGACCGCCGAATATCTGACCGGAATACTGGAAAAGAACGGCTTCACCATCACCAAGGGGGTGGCAGGCATCCCCACCGCCTGGACCGCGACCTGGAGCAATGGCGATGGGCCGGTGGTGGCGCTTGGATCGGATGTCGACGGGCTGCTCGGCCTGTCGCAGATGCCTGGCGTGCCGCAATTGAAGCCGATCGTGCCGGGCGCGCCCGGCCATGGCGAGGGGCATAATTCGGGCATGCCGCTGATCGTTGCCGCCGCGATTGCCGCCAAGGAGGTGATGATCAAGCACGGCATCAAGGGCAAGCTGATGCTCTGGCCGGGCGTCGCCGAGGAGCTGCTGGCAACCAAGGCCTATTATGTCCGCGCAGGGCTGTTCAAGGACGTGGATGTCTCGATCTTCACCCATGTCGCCTCCAGCTTCGGCACCAGCTATGGCGATTCCGGCAATAACGGCATGGTCTCGGTCGAATACACGTTCAAGGGCATCACCAGCCATGCCGCAGGCGCGCCCTGGTCCGGGCGCAGCGCGCTGGACGCGGTGGAACTCATGAACATCGCCTGGAACATGCGACGCGAGCATTTGCCGCTCACCCAGCGCTCGCATTATGTCATCACCAATGGCGGCGGGCAGCCCAATATCGTCCCGGGCGAGGCATCGGTCTGGTATTATTTCCGCGAGCAGAATTTCGAGTCCATCCGGCATCTCTACAATACCGGCAGCGACATCGCCGAAGCCGCCGCCAAGGCGACAGGCACGTTCGTCAGCCGCCGGGTGCTGGGCTATGCCGCACCCAATTTCGGCAACAAGCCGCTCGCCGAAGCCGCGCAAGCCAATATCGAGATGGTCGGCATGCCCAAATGGTCACCCGAGGACCAGGCGTTTACCAAGGCAGTGCAAGAGGCGCTGAAGTTCAAGATCGCGCCGCTCAAGACCACGGTCGAGCCACTCTCGACGCCCGAAACGCGCGGCACTTCGATGGGCGGCGGATCGGACGATATCGGCGACATCATGTGGACGGTGCCGACGATCACCATCCGCTTTCCGTCGAACATTCCCAGCATGATCGGGCATAACGTCACCTCGGCGATCGCGATGGCGACGCCGATCGCGCACAAGGGCGCGGTCGCGGGAGCGAAGGCGGTGGCACTGACCGTGCTCGACGTGATGACCACGCCCAAGCTGGTCAGCGACGCCAAGACCTATTTTACCACGGTGCAGACCAAGGATCAGAAATACGATCCGGTGCTCACCCCCGAAGACCAGCCCGCCATCCACCTCAACAAGGAGCTGATGGAGCGCATCCGGCCCGAGCTGAAGAAATATTATTACGATCCCAGCAAATACAGCTCGTATCTGGAGCAGCTGGGCATCACCTATCCGCAGCTGACGCCGCAATAAACCGTGGCGGCATGCCATCGGGTCGCACCGATCGCCGGGCAGAGTTGGTGCAAGTCGCCCGCTCTGCCCGGCGCAGCCCGCCGGTCACCTTGCGCCGGGCATCGTTCCCGGACGAAGATATGGCAACAGATGACCGACATAGTCGATCTTGCCGAGCGGCGCGCCCTGCGCGCGCAGGATCGCATAGGCGGTCATCACGTGGAAATAGAATTGCGGGATCGCCCAATCGCGCGCGTACTGGGCCGCAGTGAAGTCGAAGATCATGCCCATCGGCAGTTCATGCGCGATTGCCATATCGTCCGCGACATCCGCCAGGCCATCTGCGGCTGCCTCCACGATGGCAATGGTATCGGCAATGCGTGCCTGCGCATCGGCGATGGTCCATGGCTTTGCGCCCGCTTCCACCCCTTCGCCGCGCAACGCCGCGATCGCATCGGGAAAATCCTGCCCGCGCAGCCGCGCCATCGCCTCCTGCGCCTGAACGCAGGCAAAGCAAATCTGCGTGAACAATGGGAACATGTCGGGCGCCAGCCGCGCCTGCATGATCTGCGCCGACTGTTCGGCATCGAAATGCTGCTCCGCCTTGCCCAGCCAGGCCGAAAGCGCGCCCAGCATCTGCACGAAACTGGGTACGAGAGTATCCTTGAGGTTCATTCGTTGGTCCCTTTTGCGATGCGCCACCTTAGCCGGAACCTCCCGCCGGCAAAGCCTTTCGCTTGAAATTAAACTGTTCTTTCTTTGTTCCAATCTCTATATGCGGAGTATGAGCGAAAAACCGATTCTGCAGAAGCTGGCCTTGCTCGCCGATGCGGCGAAATATGACGCTTCGTGCGCATCTTCGGGCACGGTGCGGCGCGACTCCACGGGTACCAAGGGTATCGGCTCGACCGGCGGCATGGGCATCTGCCACAGCTATGCGCCCGATGGGCGGTGCATCTCGCTGCTAAAGATCCTGCTCACCAATTTCTGCATCTACGATTGCCGCTTCTGCATCAATCGCGCGTCGAGCAACGTGCCGCGCGCGCGGTTCAACCCGGCCGAGGTCGTCCGGCTGACGCTCGATTTCTACAAGCGCAACTATATCGAGGGGCTGTTCCTGTCCTCGGGCATCATCCGGTCGGAGGACTATACGATGGAACAACTGGTCGAGGTCGCCCGGCTGCTGCGTGAGGAGCACCGGTTCGGCGGCTATATCCACCTCAAGACGATCGCGGGCGCTTCGCCCGAATTGATCGCCAAGGCAGGGCTCTATGCCGATCGGCTTTCGACCAATGTCGAGCTGCCGACCGAGGATGGCTTGAAGAGCTTCGCGCCGGAGAAGAAGCCGCAGACGATCCGCAAGACCATGGCCAATGTCCGCGTCGGCGTCGAAGATGCAGTCGAGGCGCGCAAGGACCGGCTGCTCAAGAAGGCAAAACCGCCGCGCTTCGCGCCCGCGGGCCAATCGACCCAGATGATCGTCGGCGCAGACGGCGCGCGCGACGACGATATCCTCGCTTCGGCCACCAGCCTCTATTCGGGCTATCGCCTGCGCCGGGTCTATTATTCGGCCTATAGCCCGATCCCCGATGCCAGCAGCGACCTGCCCCCGGTGCGCCCGCCGCTGATGCGCGAGCACCGGCTGTATCAGGCCGATTGGCTGCTGCGCTTCTATGGCTTCGACCGCGCCGAGATCATGGCCGGAGCGAACGAGGGCATGCTCGACCTGTCGATCGATCCCAAGCTGGCCTGGGCGCTGCAGCGGCGCGAGAGTTTTCCGGTCGATATCAACCGCGCACCGCGCGAGATGCTGCTGCGCGTGCCGGGCCTCGGCACCAAGGCGGTTGACCGGATTATCGCGGCACGCCGGCTGGGCGCGATCCGCATCGGCGATCTGGCGCGCCTTACCGCCTCGGTGAAGAAGGTGCTGCCCTTCGTCACCACGGCCGACTGGCGACCCGGGGGCCTTACCGACAGCGCCAATCTGCGCGCGCGCTTCGCGCCGGCGCCCGAGCAGATGAGCCTCGCGCTGTAGGGCCATGCGCGAGATCATCCTCCAGCAGCCGGGCGAGTTCGAAGAGTGGCGCGGCCATGCACGAGCGCTGCTCGCCGCCCGCGTGCCGCCCGAGGATATCGTCTGGCGGCCTGCGGGCGAAAGCGCCTCACTGTTCGCCGACAGCGCGCCGCTCCAGCCCCAGCGTACGGTCAGCCTGCCCCGCGAACTGGTCGCCATTGCCGACCGGGTGATCTGCCATCGCGACGATGGCGTGCCCTCGCGACTGTACCGGGTGCTGTGGCGCGCGCTCGACGATCGCAAGCTGATCGAGCGGCGCACCGATCCCGATACCGACTGGCTGATGCGTTGCGACAAGGCGATCCGGCGCGATCTGCACAAGATGCACGCCTTTGTCCGCTTTCGCAGGCTGGGCGAGGACGGATGCGGACGCGAGCGCTACATCGCCTGGTTCGAGCCCGAGCATCGCATCCTGCGGCTGGCCGCGCCTTTTTTCCGCAAGCGCTTCTACGGCATGGATTGGGCGATCCTCACCCCCGATGCCCGCGCGATATGGCATGCCGAGGAGCTGCATCTCGGGCCCGGCGGCACGCGCGACGAAGTACCCGATCACGACGTGGTCGAGGACCAGTGGCGCACCTATTATGGCGCCATCTTCAACCCGGCCCGGGTCAAGATCGCCGCCATGCGCGCCGAGATGCCCAAGAAATACTGGCACAATCTGCCCGAGGCAAAGGACATTGCGCCGCTGATCGCGGGGGCCGAGGCGCGGGTGGAACGGATGCGCGAGACAGCCGTCTCGCTTGCCAATCCCCGCAGCGACAAATGGCGCGTGCGCGGGGAAGCGGAGACTGTCTTGCCCGAGGCCATCGCATCGCTGGACGATCTGAACCAGGCCGTGCGCGCCTGCACCCGCTGCCCGCTGCATTGTCACGCGACCCAGGCGGTGACTGGCGAAGGCCCCCGCCAGGCGCGGATCATGCTGGTCGGCGAACAGCCGGGTGACCGCGAGGATCTGGAAGGCCGTCCGTTCGTCGGTCCCGCGGGACAGCTGCTCGACGAAGCCCTCACCGAGGCCGGGCTCGACCGCGCGACGCTCTACGTCACCAACGCGGTCAAGCATTTCAAGTTCGTCGCGCGCGGCAAGCGCCGACTGCACCAGAACCCCAGCACCGGCGAGATCGACATCTGCCGCTGGTGGCTCGATCAGGAGCGCGCGCTGGTGCGGCCCGATCTCATCGTGTCCCTGGGCGGCAGCGCGCTGCGCGGGCTCACCGGCCGGTCGGCCAGCATCTCGTCGATGCGCGGCAAGGTGCACATGCTGGACGATGGCGCGCGTCTCATCGCGACGGTGCACCCCTCGTTCCTGCTGCGTCTGCCCGACCGCGAGCGCGCCAGGGCCGAACGCGATCAGTTCGTCGCCGATCTGGCTTCTGCCAAACATATGGCCGACAGTCTTGCCTGATCGCGCAACCCTCAAGGCCAAGCCGCGTATGGTCGGCATGGCTCAAACGTGTAATTCCAACGACCATCCGCTGGCGGAGCGCTTTCGCGCGTTCATCCAGGATCGCAATTTTCCCTGTGTTGGCGCCAAATCCGCGCTGGCCAAGGGCAATATGCGGATCATCATCGGACGCGACCTGCGTTCGGCCTGGGACGACCTGCGTATTCATCCCGCGCTGATGGAGATCGCGCGCGATTACGCGCTCGACCCCGCGCCGTTCCAGTCGCTCGCGGTGCTGTTCGAGGAGGATGCCGGGCTCGACGAGGCTGGGTTCGAACAGCATCTGTGGCAACGGTTGCAGTCGCTGAGCGACAAGGACGATTGGCTCGGCCAGCCGGTCGATCCGCGGGTCAGCGGCGATCCCGATGACCCGCATTTCTCGCTGAGCTTTGGCGGCGAGGCATTTTTCGTGGTCGGCCTGCATCCGGGTGCCAGTCGCCCGGCGCGGCGCTTCGATCGACCGGCCCTGGTTTTTAACCTGCACGACCAGTTCGAACAATTGCGCGCCTCGGGCGTGTACGAGAAGATGCGCGGCACGATCATCGATCGCGACGTGGCCCTGGCCGGTGCACCCAACCCCATGCTGGCGCGTCACGGCACGATTTCCGAGGCCCGGCAATATAGCGGCCGGGCGGTCGGAAGCGAGTGGCGCTGTCCGCTGCGCCCGAGAAAGGCCGCCGAACATGCCGCATGAAATTCCGCCGCGTTCGGGCACCGCATTCACGCTGAACAAGGGGCAGACGCTCACCGTCACGGATGTGCTGGGCGAACAGGTGGCCGACCTGCTGGCCTTCAACCGGCACGATATCGGCGAGGTCATCTCGTCGGGGCGCACGCTCGACTATGCCAGCAAGATCTACCTTTCGACCGGGGACCTGCTCTATTCGAACCGCAGTCAGGTGATGCTCGAGATCATCGCCGATGATGTCGGTCGCCACGACTTTTTGCTTACGCCGTGTTCAAAGGACACATTCCGCATCATCTATGGCGATACCGATCCGCATCGCGGCTGTTTCGGCAATCTCGCCGCCGCGCTGGCGCCTTATGGCGTGACAGAGGACATGATTCCGGTCGCATTCAACTGCTTCATGAACGTGCCGATCGACGGCACCACGGGCGAACTGCGGGTCGATCCGCCGCTCAGCAAGGCTGGGGAATCGATCACCTTCCGCGCGCATATGGACCTGATCATCGGGCTCACCGCCTGTTCGGCGCTGCAATCGAACAATGGTTCGTTCAAGCCCATCCAATACGCCGTGACCGATTAGGCATCAGCGCTTGCGCGCGGCAAGATAGAACCAGTCCCCCATTCCGATCTTCGGCCCGGCCCAGGCGAGCGGGGCAAAGGCCAGGGCATACGCCAGGCGCTTCGGGCTGCGCATCAAAGTCTGCGCCGTGCCGAACGTATAGGCAAGGTCGATGGCCGTGTGGCGGGTACCCAGGCATTCGAACCCGCGCGCCTCGAGCATCGCAGACAGGGTGCGAACCGAAAACTGATAGAGATGCCAGGGTGGCTCGATATGCGGCCAATAGCCAAGCGGCCCCGCCAATGGCTCGGACGCACGTGGAAACAGTCCGTCGATATTCGGCGTCGACAGGATGAACAGCCCGCCGGGCTTCAGCAGCCGATGGGCGGCCACGATGTCGCGTGCGGGATCGCGGACATGCTCGATCACGTCGAACATGGTGACAATATCGAGCATGCCCTCGGCATCGTCGACGGCGTGGATATCGCCATCGGTGATCGAGAGGTGAAAATGATCGCGTGCAAACTGCGCCGATGCAGCCGAAAACTCGACGCCAGCGACGTCGAACCCGACCCGCCGTGCCTCGTTCAAAAACAATCCGGTCGAACAGCCGATATCGAGCAGCTGACCGCCAGAGGCGAAACGCTCGACAAAATGCAGATGCTCGCGGGCGATCGCTGCCATCCGCACGAAGGCCTCGTTTTCCGGATCGTGCAGCTGAGTGTGATAGTCGTTGCCCGCCTGGTACATGGCTGCAAGCGCCGCGTCCGATGGCGGATTGGTGATGAAGGCGAGGCCGCATTGCCCGCACCGCTCAAGCATGTAGCCCGAGACACGCGCGACGGGGCGTGTCTCGGTCGATCCACAATGATTGCAGGCGGCACTGGGCCTGGGCTGCGCCATGTCGGTATCCCATCGCAGGAGGCAGGTCTGTACGAGGCCGCAGCTCGTTTCATGCGCTTGTATAAAGCGCGCGTGAACATAGGGTAAAGCCTTGGCTGCAAAGCCGGGTTCAAGCGATCTTAACCCTGTGGCATTAGCAGGTCGGTCACCCCTGCCCCCCTTGACGGACAGCCGCCGCATGACGCCCGTTGCCACCGATATCCGCTTTTTGCTGGGCGATCGCTGCATCCTGCGCGCGCGGCGGATGCTGGTGCCGCTGGCATACGGGCTCGACGCAATCCTGGCCGAGCGCCCCCTTGTCCCTGTCCCGCTGCCGCCCGATGCGGACGGATATCGCGTGCAGTCCGTTCCTGCAGCCCAGCTCTCCCGGCTCGACCAGCAATTCACAGGCTTTCTCAAGTCCCCGCCGCAACTCTTTGCACGCCATTATATCGACATGGCGCTGGGTCATGACGGCTATATGGCGCAATTCTCATCGAAGACGCGCGCGACGCTCAAGCGCAAGATGCGCAAGCTCGCCGATGCAAACGGCGGCACGCTCGACATTCGCAGCTATCACGCCCCCGATCAGCTCGACGCCTTTTTCGCCGCCGCCCTGCCGCTATCGAACCAGACCTATCAGGCACGGCTGCTCGATGCCGGGCTCCCCGGCCACGCGGCTTTCCGCGCCGAGGCTGAAGCCCTCGCCCGGACCGACAGTCTGCGTGCCTGGATCCTGTTCCTGCACGGCAAGCCAATCGCCTATCTCTACCTGCCCGTGGTCGAGGACGTGCTCATCTACGCCTATCTCGGTTATGATCAGGGCCAGGCGCAGCTCTCGCCCGGAACCGTGCTGCAGATGCATGCGCTCGAGCAGCTCTTTGCCGAACAGCGCTTCCGCTATTTCGACTTTACCGAAGGCGATGGCGCGCACAAGGCGCTTTTCGGCACGCATCAGGTGCAGTGCGCCACCCTGTTCCTGCTCGCGCCGAGCATCGCCAACCGCGCTGTGCTCACGAGCCACCGGGCGTTCAACGCAGGCGTGGAAGCGACCGGGGCCTGGCTCGAACGCATCGGGGCCAAGGCGAAAATCCGCAAGCTGTTGCGCGGTTGAGGCCTCAGATCGCCACGACGCTCTCGAAGGCGGCGAATTCGTTGAGGAACAGCGTCGAGAGGATTCCGACCTCGTAACGGATGCGGCTCACCGCCTGCTCGCCATAGCGCAGCGCGGTGCGCACCAGATTGGCGGGAAGCTTGGCCAGCGATGCCCTGCGCTGCGGCTGCAAAGCTTCGAAACCCGCGCCTTCCAGCCGTGTCTGTTCGGCAATGTTGAGGCACATGGATTCAAACCGGCGCTGCACGATTGGATTGACACGGGTGCGATCCCGGCTGAGCAATTCGAAACTGTGGCTGACAATGGTGAAGCACGGCCAATCGTGCTCTGCAGCATGACGCAGGCCATCCCGCATCTCCCAGGCAGAAAGCGCACACAGTTGCGCGGCGCGGATGCTGCCGGGCCGATCCTCGATCACGCTCACTGGAATGATGCCGACGCCCATATGCTCGGAAAAGGGCGGGGTTTCCGGCGGAAGATCGATATCGCACTCGCCTGCCAAGAAGGCCGGATTGAAACTGCTGTCATACGGAACGCTCAGGGCACTCAGCGCGCGCAGCGTATCGTCGTTCGCCCCGAAATTGCCCGCACGGAAGGCGGTCGGCTTGGGCGCGCCGGCGATCATCAGCAGCGCCCGCGCCTGATCGAGCAGCCGGACCTGATCGTCGAGCGGGAAATCCGCGATATTGCGGTCGCGCAGATGTGCAAGCTCATGATCGCGCGCAAATTCCAGCCATTCGGTATGGATGTGAAGCTGCACCTCATGACCGCGTTTCAGGATCGGCTCGACGATCCTTGCGACGACGCCGGGGCCGTAGACCAGAGCCGGAAACGGATCGACGAAGAAGACGCCCTTCAGACCATAGGCCTCGAGGCGGTCCATCTGGTAGAAGATGCCAAATTCGCCGTCACGGCACTTGCCAGCGATCGAACTGTCGAAATTCTCCTGCGCACTCGCGCCTTCCTGGAAGAGCTTGAGCGACAATTCGGTATCGACGGTGTACTGAACCTTGGTGACCATCGTTGGACCCTTATGCCGGGCGGGTTAAGACCCGCTTACCCTCGTCGCAGCCCATGCGCGGCTAAAGGAAATATTATATCACGTCCATCCCATGTTAATAGGGGAGTGTGCCGCTATGGAGCATTCTGCGGCAAGATCGCGGGTTTGCACTGAACAAGACGGGCCCGACCACAGTCCCGGCAACCCTTATTGCTAACAGTTTTCAATTGCACAAATAATTGGAGTCTGGTGGCTTTTGATGGTTGAAAACCCCGTCCAAGCGGCCTAGGCAGGCCGGCGAGCGCGATGACTCAGGCTGTGCAAGCCCGGTGCGCGCCCATCTGAGGTCGTGAAACGGACAAGCACATCACAAGGTTTTTGCTGAGGGCCGGATATCTGTTCAGGGAACGCACACGCACCACATAGCATCCCCGCATTCCTGACAGGCAGTTTCGGCCGGAACACCCAATTTTCGGAAAGGATTGACCATGGCACGCAACAAGATCGCGCTGATCGGCGCAGGCAATATCGGCGGTACGTTGGCGCATCTCGCAGCCACCAAGGGACTGGGCGATATCGTGCTGTTCGACGTCGTCGAAGGCGTGCCGCAGGGTAAGGCGCTCGATCTGTCGCAGTGCGGCCCGGTCGAAGGTTTTGACGCAAAGATCACCGGCACCAACAACTATGCCGACATCGCAGGCGCGGACGTCATCATCGTCACCGCCGGCGTCGCACGCAAGCCGGGGATGAGCCGCGACGATCTGCTCGGCATCAACCTCAAGGTCATGAAGGCCGTGGGCGAAGGCATCCGCGACAATGCGCCCGACGCGTTCGTCATCTGCATCACCAACCCGCTCGACGCCATGGTCTGGGCGCTGCGCGAATTCTCGGGGCTCCCGGCCAACAAGGTCGTCGGCATGGCCGGCGTGCTCGACAGCGCGCGCTTTGCCACCTTCCTCGCCTGGGAATTCGGCGTCAGCGTCAAGGACGTGAACGCGTTCGTGCTCGGCGGCCATGGCGACACCATGGTGCCCGTGCTCAGCTATTCCACGATCAACGGCATTCCGGTGAAGGACATGGCCAAGATCAAGGGCGTGTCCGAAGCGCGGCTCGACGAGATCGTCAAGCGCACCCGCTCGGGCGGCGGCGAGATCGTCGCGCTGCTCGGCACCGGTTCGGCCTATTACGCCCCCGCCACCAGCGCGATCGCGATGGCCGAAGCCTATCTTGGCGACACCAAGCGCATCCTGCCCTGCGCGGTGAACGTCGAAGGCAAATATGGTCTTGATGGCCTGTATGTCGGCGTCCCCGTCGTCATCGGCGCCGATGGTGCCGAAGAGGTCATCGAAATCGCGCTGAGCGACGAGGAAAAGAGCAATCTTCAGGTCTCGGTCGATGCGGTCAAGGAACTGCTCGGCGTCTGCAAGACCCTGGACCCGAGCCTCGCCTGATGCTCGCGTCCGGTCTCCTGATCGGACTTTTCGCGCTGGCGGCGGCTGAGGAAAAGGCCCCGCCAGCCGAAAACCCCTATCCCGCAGGCGAGGTCCTCGCCGCGTTCGCGACTGCCTGTTCGGGTGTCGAGAATCTCGCCGTCGCCAAAGCCTCGGTCATCGCCGCCGGATGGCAGGCCATCCCCGCCGATGACAAGGGTGCGCTGCGCCAGCTGGTCGATTACGGCAAGGCCAAGCTTGCCGAGAGCGGTGGCGAGGCCAAGCTGCTCGACGGCGGCGAATATCGCATGACCGTGGCAGGCCGTGAGCTCAGCCTGGCGCTGTCGGGCGTCGATCTGGGCGACATGCAGAGCCATGGCTGCCGCGTCTATGATTTCACCGCCCCTGCCCCCATATCCGCAGACGTTCTGGAAAACTGGGCGGTGCGCAAGCCCGGCAGTTCGACTGATCCCTTGCCCGGCTTCACGAAGAGCGTCTGGAACCCAGGCCTGAAGCCCGGCCATATGGAAATGGAAGTTTCGTACGCCGCACCCGGCGCGCTCGCCGCCACCGGCATCCCCCTTACCGGCCTTGTTCTCACGGCCACAGCAGTGGAGTTTCGCAAGAAATGAGCATTCTCGTCAACAAGCACACCAAGGTCATCACGCAGGGGATGACCGGTGCGACCGGCACCTTCCATACCGAACAGGCGCTGGCCTATGGCACGCAGATGGTCGGCGGCGTGACCCCCGGCAAGGGCGGCACCACGCATATCGGCCTGCCCAATTACAACACCGTCGCCGAAGCCAAGGCCGCGACCGGTGCGACCGCGACCTGCATCTACGTTCCGCCGCCATTCGCTGCGGACTCGATCCTCGAGGCAATCGATGCCGAGATGGAACTGATCGTCGCGATCACCGAAGGCATTCCGGTGCTCGATATGGTCCGCGTCAAGCGCGCGCTGCAGGGCAGCAAGTCGCGCCTGATAGGCCCCAACTGCCCCGGCGTGCTGACCCCCGACGAATGCAAGATCGGCATCATGCCCGGCAGCATCTTCAAGAAGGGCTCGGTCGGCGTCGTGTCGCGCTCGGGCACGCTCACCTATGAAGCCGTGCACCAGACCACGGCGGTCGGCCTGGGCCAGACCACGGCGGTCGGCATCGGCGGCGACCCGGTCAACGGCACCAACTTCATCGACGTGCTCGAGCTGTTCCTGGCGGACGACGAAACCAAGTCGATCATCATGATCGGCGAAATCGGCGGCAGTGCGGAAGAAGAAGCCGCGCAGTTCCTGAAGGACGAAGCCAAGCGCGGTCGCAAGAAGCCGATGGTCGGCTTTATCGCAGGCCGTACGGCGCCTCCGGGACGCCGCATGGGCCATGCCGGCGCCATCGTCTCGGGCGGCCAGGGCGGCGCCGAAGACAAGATCGCGGCGATGGAAGAAGCGGGTATCCGCGTCTCGCCCTCGCCTTCGCTGCTCGGACAGACCCTCGCCGAGCTGCTGGAAACGGTGTGATTTGAACCATCCCTCTCCCCCAGCGGGAGAGGGGAAGCATCGCGAAGCGGTGCGAGGGAGAGGGCCGGGAGCGCGCCGGTAGCGCGCTGCCCCCTCACCCAGCTTCGACTGGGGCACATGCGTGCCCAAGTCTGCGCAACCCTCTCCCACGGTGGGGAGAGGGAAAAGGGACGCCAGGATATGACCTACGACGGATTTGATTTCGACCCCGCAGAAGGCCCGCAGCAGGGCCCGAGCTGGCAGCGCGGCAACTGGCCGCTGGCCGATAGCGACGACCTGACGGCGGCGCTCGACCCGATGCAGATGCAGGCAGCGGTCAAGGCCGCGGTGCGCGATGCATCGGCAAAGGCGGGCAAACCGGTGGACGAAGCGGCGATCGCGCGTGCGGCGGATCGCTCGATCCGGGCGATGATGCTGATCCGCACCTACCGGGTGCGCGGCCACCTGGCGGCCGATCTCGACCCGCTCGGCCTGTCGCAGCAGGAACTGCCCGCTGACCTCACGCCGGAATATCACGGCTTTACAGGCAGCGAGCTCGACGAGCCCGTGTTCCTGGGTGGCACGATGGGCTTCGAAAGCGCGACCGTGCGTCAGCTCATCGATACGCTGCGCGCGAACTATTGCGGCAAGGTCGGCCTCGAATACATGCACATCTCGGACGTGGAGGAGCGCCGCTTCTTCCAGGACCGGATGGAAGGCGTCGACAAGGTCATCGAGTTCTCCGAAAACGGCAAGAAGGCGATCCTTTCCAAGGTGATCGAGGCCGAGACCTTCGAGAATTTCCTCGCGAAGAAATATGTCGGCACCAAGCGCTTCGGCCTGGATGGCGGCGAGTCGATGATCCCCGCGCTCGAAGCCGTCATCAAGTACGGCGGCCAGCTCGGCCTCAAGGAAATCGTCTATGGCATGCCGCATCGCGGCCGCCTGAACGTGCTCGCCAATGTGATGGCCAAGCCCTATCGCGTGATCTTCCACGAATTCTCGGGCGGCTCGGCCAACCCGGATGATGTCGGCGGTTCGGGCGACGTGAAATATCACCTCGGCACCAGCACCGACCGCGAGTTCGACGGCATCAGCGTGCATATGTCGCTGGTCCCCAACCCCTCGCACCTCGAAGCGGTCGATCCGGTCGTGCTCGGCAAGGTCCGCGCGCAGCAGGTGATCCGCGACGATCTCGCCGATCACAACCAGGTGCTGCCCGTGCTGCTGCACGGCGACGCGGCGTTCGCGGGTCAGGGTATCGTGTGGGAGTGCCTCGGCTTTTCGGGCATTCGCGGCTATAATACCGGCGGCTGCATTCACTTCATCGTCAACAACCAGATCGGCTTCACCACCAGCCCGCAATTCGCGCGCTCGTCGCCCTATCCCTCGGACGTTGCCAAGGGCGTCCAGGCGCCGATCCTGCACGTCAATGGCGACGATCCGGAAGCGGTGACCTTTGCCTGCAAGATGGCGATCGACTTCCGCCAGCGCTTCCACCGCGATGTCGTGATCGACATGTGGTGCTATCGCCGCTTCGGCCATAACGAAGGCGACGAGCCCAGTTTCACCCAGCCGCAGATGTATGCGCAGATCCGCAAGCATCCCAAGGTCAGCAAGATCTACGGCGATCGCCTGATCGCCGAAGGCGTGGTGACGCAGGACTGGATCGACGGCACCGCCAAGACCTTTTCCGACAATCTCGAGATCGAGTTCGAGGCGGGCAAGACCTACAAGGCCAACAAGGCGGACTGGTTCGCCGGTCGCTGGTCGGGCCTGCACATGCCTGCCGATGACGAAACCGCGCGGCGCAACGTCGAAACCGGTATCGACAAGAAGCTGATGGACAGCCTGGGCCGTACGCTCACCACCATCCCCGAAGGCCATGAGGTGCACAAGACGCTGCGCCGCGTGATCGAAGCCAAGCGCGAGATGTTCGACAAGGGCGAAGGCTTCGACTGGGCGACCGGCGAGGCGCTGGCCTTCGGCTCGCTCGTGTCGGAAGGCTATGCCGTCCGCCTCTCGGGTCAGGACTCGGGTCGTGGCACGTTCAGCCAGCGGCACGCAGTCTGGATCGACCAGAATAACGGCAGCCGCTATCTGCCGCTCGAACAGGTGCCGCATGGCCGGTTCGAGGTACTCGACAGCCCGCTGTCCGAATATGGCGTGCTCGGTTTCGAATATGGCTATGCCATGGCCGATCCGAAGACGCTGGTGCTGTGGGAAGCGCAGTTCGGCGATTTCGCCAACGGCGCGCAGATCATGATCGACCAGTTCATTGCCAGCGGTGAGGCCAAATGGCTGCGTGCCAACGGTCTGGTGATGCTGCTGCCGCACGGCATGGAAGGCCAGGGTCCGGAACACAGCTCGGCGCGACTCGAACGCTTCCTGCAGCTGTGCGCGGGCGACAACATCCAGGTGTGCAACATCACGACGCCGGCCAACTATTTCCATGTGCTGCGCCGCCAGATGCACCGGAACTTCCGCAAGCCGCTGATCATCATGACGCCCAAGTCGCTGCTGCGGCACAAGATGGCGGTGTCCAAGGCGAGCGAGTTCCAGGGCAACAGCCATTTCATGCGCATCCTTTCCGACCCCAACCAGCCGGAAGACAAGGACATCAAGCGCCTGGTGCTCTGTTCGGGCAAGGTAGCGTTCGACCTCATGGAGGCGCGCGATGCGGCCGGTGACAAGAACACCGCGATCATCCGCCTCGAGCAGCTCTACCCCTTCCCCGGCGAGCCGCTGACCATCCGCCTCAAGCGCATGGTCAATCTGGAAGAGGTCGTATGGGCGCAGGAAGAAGCGCGCAACAATGGCAGCTGGTTCTTCGTCGAACCGTTCATCGAGGAATGCCTGGCCGATGCAGGCGTCGCCCCCAAGCGCGCCCGCTATGCCGGTCGCGTTGCGGCGGCATCGCCCGCCACCGGCCTCGCCAAGCGGCACCAGGCCGAACAGGGCGCGCTGATCGCCGATGCGCTCGGCCATAATGTCCGCGAGGAAATCCGCCGCCAGCGCGGTAGCTGAGCCAGCAGAAAAACAATCAATTCCGCATGTTGGACGCGGATAGAAATAGGGTTTGAGAACCATGAGCATCGAAGTCAAAGTCCCCGTTCTGGGTGAATCGATCAGCGAAGCGACCATCGGCGAATGGCTGAAGAAGCCGGGCGACACCGTCGCCGCCGACGAGCCGATTGCCAGCCTGGAAACCGACAAGGTGGCGGTCGAAGTCCCCGCCCCTGCCGCGGGCGTGCTGGGCCAGCTGATCTTTTCCGAAGGCGATACCGTGCAGGTCGGCTCGATCCTGACCACGATCGAAAGCTCGGGCGCTGCCGTCGCCACCGCCGCTGCCGCGCCGCAACCCGCGATCGCCAAGAGCGAAGCCACCCCTGCTCCGGCAGCGGTCGCCGCGCCCGCTCCCGCCCCGACCGGCGAGCCGGTGAGCCTGTCGCCCGCCGTGCGCCGCCTGGTGCTCGAGCATGGCCTCGACCCGACCAGCATCAAGGGCACCGGCAAGGACGGCCGCCTGACCAAGGAAGATGTGCTCGCCGCTGCGGCTGAAGCTGCCAAGGCCGCGCCTGCGCCGGTCGCCGCTGCGCCCGCCGCCGCCCCGGTCGCCAGCGGTGCTGCCGGTCGCGAGACCGAGCGCGTGCGCATGACCCGCATCCGCCAGACCATCGCCAAGCGCCTCAAGAGCGCGCAGGACACGGCGGCGATGCTGACCACCTTCAACGATGTCGACATGACCGCGGTGATGGAGGCGCGCAACACGTACAAGGACCTGTTCGAGAAGAAGCACGGCGTGCGCCTCGGCTTCATGGGCTTTTTCGCCAAGGCCGCGTGTCTCGCGCTCAAGGACGTGCCGTCGGTCAACGCGCAGATCGAGGGCGACGAGATCGTCTATCACAATTATGCCGATATCTCGGTCGCAGTCAGCGCGCCCAACGGCCTGGTCGTGCCCGTCATCCGCAATGCCGAGAGCCTGAGCTTCGCAGGCATCGAGAAGACCATCGCCGATTTCGGCAAGCGCGCCAAGGACGGTACGCTGAAGATGGAAGAGATGCAGGGCGGCACCTTCACCATCTCCAACGGCGGCGTGTTCGGATCGTTGATGTCGACCCCGATCATCAACCCGCCGCAGAGCGCGGTGCTGGGCCTGCACCGCATCGACCAGCGCCCGGTCGTCATGCCCGACGGCTCGATCGCCGCGCGCCCGATGATGTATCTGGCATTGAGCTATGACCACCGCCTGATCGACGGTCGCGAGGCCGTGACCTTCCTCAAGACGATCAAGGAAGCGATCGAGGACCCGACGCGGCTGCTGATCGATCTGTAACGCAAGCGATACGGCAGGCGGAACCGACGAGACCCTGTTTCGTCACCCCCGCGCAAGCGGGGGTCCCGCTTCCGCCTCATCGTCATCAGAAAGCGGGATTCCCGCTTTCGCGGGAATGACGGGAAAGACAGTGCGAGACAGGTCTGATATGGCCCGAGCGCACGATGGAGTTTGAAAATGGCTGATTATGATTTCGACGTCCTGGTGATCGGTGCCGGCCCTGGCGGTTATGTCGCGGCGATCCGTGCAGCGCAGCTGGGCCTGAAGACCGCGTGCGTCGAAAGCCGCGCAACGCTCGGCGGCACCTGCCTCAATGTCGGCTGCATCCCCTCCAAGGCGATGCTGCACGCCTCCGAACTGTTCGAGGAAGCGGCCAGCGGCAAGCTCGCCAAGCTGGGCATCAAGGGCACGGTCGAGCTGGACCTCGAGACCATGCACGCGCAGCGCCGCGATGCCGTGAAGGGCCTGACCGGCGGGATCGAATATCTGTTCAAGAAGAACAAGGTGGAATGGCTCAAGGGCCATGCCGCATTCACCAGCGCCGGCACCGTCGAGGTCGCAGGCAAGAGCTATCGCGCGAAGAACATCGTCATCGCGACCGGATCGTCGGTCACCCCGCTGCCGGGCATTACCGTGGACAATGAGGCGCAGGTCATCGTCGATTCCACCGGCGCGCTCGAACTCGCCAAGGTGCCCGATCACATGGTCGTGATCGGCGGCGGCGTGATCGGCCTCGAGCTCGGCAGCGTGTGGAAGCGCTTGGGCGCCAAGGTCACCGTGGTCGAATATCTCGACCAGATCCTGCCCGGCATGGACGGCGAAATCCGCAAGGAAGCCAACAAGGTCTTCAAGAAGCAGGGCATCCAGTTCAAGCTTTCGACCAAGGTCACCGGCGCGGAAGTCAAGGACGGCAAGGCCGTGCTGACCGTCGAGCCTTCCGCTGGCGGTGCCGCCGAAACCATAGACGCCGATGTCGTGCTGGTCTCGATCGGTCGCCGTCCCAACACCGATGGCCTCGCGCTCGACAAGGCGGGGCTTGCGGTCAATGGTCGCGGCCAGGTCGAGATCGACCATGATTTCCAGACCAAGGTCCCCGGCATCTGGGCGATTGGCGATTGCGTGCCCGGCCCGATGCTGGCGCACAAGGCCGAGGACGAGGGCATTGCCGTGGCAGAGAATATCGCGGGCCTGACCGGCATCGTGAACCACGACATCATTCCGTCGGTCGTCTACACCATGCCCGAAATCGCGGGCGTGGGCCTGACCGAGGAACAGGCGAAAGAACGCGGCGAAATCAAGGTCGGCAAGTTCCCGATGATGGCCAACTCGCGCGCCAAGACCAATCACGAGGGCGACGGGCTGGTCAAGGTGATCGCCGATGCCAAGACCGACCGCGTGCTCGGCGTATGGATCATCGCATCGCTCGGCGGCACGATGATCGCGCAGGCGGCGCAGACGATGGAATTCGGCGGCACCAGCGAGGACATCGCCTATACCTGCCACGCCCACCCGACGCACAGCGAAGCGCTCAAGGAAGCCGCGATGGCCGTGCAGGGCAAGCCGATCCATATCTGAGGCCAAACTCGCCCTCGCCTAAAAAGCCCTCCCCCCTTGATGGGGGAGGGTTGGGTGGGGGGAGTGATTTCTCTGTATTGCACTCAGGGTGTCGCACGACACCTGTCAATCACCTTGTCACCCTGAACTTGTTTCAGGGTCCATTTATCCTCGCGCAGTTTCGGTTGTTGGGGCACGATAGATCCTGAAACAAGTTCAGGATGACGGAAGAGCGTGTATTCAAGGCCTCACTCCCTTAGAGCTGCCGCATGACCACCCCCCTCTCCCCTGGCCCCCTGCCCGCCGCCATCGATCTCGGCACGATCCTCGGCACGCTCGACATGTTCGGCATCGCGGTGTTCGCCGCCTCTGGCGCACTCGCGGCGGCGGCGAAGCGGCAGACGTTCGTCACCTTCACCTTTTTCGCTTTGGTGACCGGGGTCGGCGGCGGGACGGTGCGCGATCTGCTGATCGGCGCGCCGGTATTCTGGATCGTCAACTCGCGCGTGCTGGTCGTCGTGCTGGCAGTCTCCGCGCTCCTCTGGGTCACGCCGCAGCGCTGGTGGGAGGGAAGGATGCTCGACTGGTTCGATGCCGTCGGTCTCGGCGCATACAGCGTGTTCGGCGCGGCCAAGGCGATGCAGTTCGGCGTCGATCCGCTGCCTGCCGTGATGATGGGTGTGATTACCGCGTGCGTCGGCGGCATCATCCGCGACGTGCTGGCGGGCGAACCGTCGATCATCCTGCGGCCCGAGCTTTACGTCACCGCCGCCGCTCTGGGCTCCGGCTCCTATGTCGCGCTGAGGCTCGCAGGGCTGGAGGTCGAGATCGCCGCGATCATCGGCGCAGTCGCGGGCTTCGTGCTGCGCGGCCTGGCCATCCGCTACAATATCGCGCTGCCCGCCTATCGCGGCGGCAGTCGCTCGGAGGATTAGTCGTGGCATTCAGGCTCAGGCGGCGGATGGTGATGCGCTGGCATGTCTGGCTGGGCTGGCTGGTCGGCGTGCCGCTGTTGCTTTGGACCGCTTCGGGCCTGTTCATGGCGAGCTTCCCGATCGACACGGTGCGCGGCGAGCATCTGAAGGCTGAAGCCCCTGCTCTGCCCGGCTTTCGCCCCGTGGTGCCGATCCTGGAGGGTCGACCGGTGCAGACACTGACGCTGAGTCAGCAAGCGGGAACGCTGGTCTGGCTGGTTGATTATGCCGATGGCGGCAAGCGCCGCGCCGATGCGCGTACTGGCGCGCTACTGCCTTCCGTAAGCGCCCGCGAGGCCGCTCTGCTCGCGCGCGCAGCCTTTGCCGGGAAGGCGGAACTTGCGGCGGTGACCCGCTTTTCTGCCGACAACGCCCCGCTCGAACTGCGCCGCCCGCGCCCGAGCTGGCAGGCGCGCTTTGCCGACGACACGCATATCTATATCGACGCGGAAACCGGCGCCGTATTGGTCACGCGCAGCGCCTTGTGGCGCGCATTCGACTTCATGTGGGGCCTGCACATCATGGATCTGCAGACGCGCGAAGACACCAATCACCCGATCCTGATCGGCTTTGCCGCTCTGGCCGTCATCTCGATCCTGATCGGGATATGTCTGTTACCCCTGCGGCGCGCGAAGGGGCGAAGCGCGCCGCAGGGGGTCAGACCGGGTGGGAACGGCCAGAAATGACCGATCCCGTCCGGTAACTCTCGCCCTTAGTCGGGCGGAAACGGTTCGCTGCCATTATTGCGCCAGGCATAGTCGTCCTCATCGGGATCGACGCTGAACGGCGGATCGGTGACCGCGACGCCATTGTCGAAGACGCCGTCATTCGCACCCCAGTTGCCGTTGGCACGGTTAAAGCGGACATAATCGATGCGGCCGAAGCTGATGCCGCAGGTGAAGCTATCGACACCATCGCGGCGCGACCCGACGAGGCCTTCGACGCGCCAGCCCTGACCGTCACGCACGACATTGTCGATCCGCTCGATCCGCGACCCAAAGCCGGACTGGGCCACCGCCGCCGCACCGCAGCGATCGCTCGCCGAGCGGACATCGTCATTGAAACTGCGGTCATCGCCATTGCGCCGCGCGCTGTTGGTCGCAGCGCTGGCTACCGCAGCAATGCCGCCGAGGATCAGGACGCCAGCGAGGATATCGCCGGCATCGACGCCGCGGTTGCGGCCACGCCAGCGCCGGTCGCGCCAGCCGCCGCGCCACTGGCTGGCGCTTTCATCCCCGGGGTTCCATCCCAGCGCGCCGACCGGAGCTGCATCGAACGTGCCGCGCGGTGCCGGCGCGGCCATCGCCGGGGTCATGCCGGTCACGAGCATCGCGCCCGCAGCGCCCAGACCTGTCAGTGCTTTCAACATTGCATGCCTTTCTGTCGGCAAGGCCCGGGCGCAATGGCGCTGTACCTTTGTGTTCAGGTTTAGGCGGTTCAGCCTGTCGCCAGGCTGAACCGCCAGGGAGCAAGGGGTCAGACCCTTGTCTTAGCGGAAATTGCCGAGCCCGCTGAGACGCACGTCATAGACCCGGCCCCGATCCACGAAACAGGTGAAGCGGCCACGATCTGTATTGCCGCGCCAGCGACCGCCATTTTCGACCACGATGCGGCCCTGCACGCGCAGCCCGAAACGGGTGCGGTCGATATCGCGAATGTCGGTGACCTGCGCGAAGCGGCCGAAGCGGCGCGCCTCGATCTCGGCGGCGCGCACACACTGGTTTACCGCGCGATCGCCGCGCCCGCCCCAGCCGCCACCCCAGCCGGGGCCACCGCCATGCCACTGGGCTGCCGCCGGGACCGCTGCCGAAACCATGGCAGCAGCGCCGAGCAGCGCTGCGCCGATAACACTCTTTGCCTTTGCCATCGTTCCATTCCTTCCGTCCTGACCCCGCCAGTCTCGACGGGTTGAACACGGTCTAGCGATTCGCCACTGTGGCGGGGCTGAATTGGGATGACAGCATTTGTTCAGGAATAAGGTTGTTTAGATGAACGGTCTGACAGCAAGCCCTAGAACCGCAGCGACGCCCAGCACCTCGACCACCGACCGCTTGAGCACGAGCAGATGCACCGCGGCCCATGCCGCCAGCGCCAGAGCCAGTCCATCGATCGATCCCGCATCTGGCCAGTCGAAGCGAAGCGGTCCCAACTCGCGCTCCTCCACGCGGGTGAAGATGACGTGCAGCGCAAACCAGAGGCTCAGATTGGCGATCACGCCGACCACCGATGCCGTAATCGTGGCCAGAGCGCCCTTCAGCCGCCGGGCATGCTGCAACCGGTCGATCCAGGGCGCGAAGGTGAATATCCATAGGAAGCACGGCGCAAATGTCACCCAGATGGTCATCAGCGCGCCGAGCCCCCCCGCGACCAGCGGCGTGAACGGCGCGGCATCGCGATAGGCCGCGAGAAAGCCGACGAACTGCGTCACCAGGATCAGCGGCCCCGGCGTCGTCTCCGCGAGGCCCAGCCCGTCGGCCATCTCGCCCGCATTCAGCCATCCGAAGCCCTGCACCGCCTGCTGCGCCATATAGGCGAGCACCGCATAGGCCCCGCCAAAGGTGACCACCGCGAGCTGTGAGAAGAACAGCCCGATCTGCATCAGCGCATGATCGTCGCCCAGCGTAACCCAGATGAGGAGTAGCGGCAGCGCCCAGATGGCGCCCCAGGCCGCGATGGTGCGCAGCGTGGCCGGGATCGACGGGCGCGGCGGCGCGTCTGCGCCCGGCCCGCCTGCTTTCAGCGCCAGCCAGCCGGGTCGCCAGGTCGCCGCCAGCCATCCCGCAAGGCCCGCGCTCAGCACCACCAGCGGAAACGGCAGATCGAACAGCGCCAGCGCGACAAACGCAATAGCCGCCAGCGCGCGCTTGAAGGCGGTATCGAGCGCGCGCCCCGCAATCCGGATCAGCGCCTGCACCACCACCGCGAGCACCGCCGCCTTGATCCCCAGAAACAAGGCCGCGAACCAGTCGAGCCCCGCCGCCGCGACATAGAGCATCGACAGCGCCATGATGATCGCGACGCCGGGCAGCAGGAACAGCGTTCCCGCCATCAGCCCACCGCGCAGCCCGTGCAGCCTCCAGCCGATATAGGTCGCCAGCTGCTGCGCCTCTGGCCCTGGAAGCAAGTGGCAGAAATTGAGCGCGTGCAGGAATTGCGGCTCCTCGATCCAGCGGTGCTTGTCCACCAGCTCGTCATGCATCAACGCGATCTGCCCTGCCGGCCCGCCAAAGCTCAGCAGCCCGATCCGCGCGAAGACGCGCACGCTTTCCCCAAATGTCGGATGTTCGCTCGTCATAAACCCCGCAACCGTTCCTCCGCACCTGCGCGCGGATCATGATGAACGGCAAAGCTTGGGAGCTGGAAGCACCTGACCGGGGGTTCGCCCTGCCCCGGTGGTTGATTGGCTAACAGGTTGGAAAGAGGGATGGAAGAGGCTGCATAGCGTTGGCCGAAATTGGCCCAAACCCATCTCCGCTCAGCCTGAGCCTGACGAAGGCCACGCGATGAATTGTCCGGCTGCACATCCGTTCTCCGGCGAAAGCCGGAGTCCAAAAAAAGGCAGAGCTACTGGCCGCTCTGGGTTCCGACTTTCACCGGATAACGGTGCAAGGAAAAACGGATAAGGCGCCCTACACCAAGCCTGCAGATTCAATCGCTGCACGGCATTTGCGGTTTTTCATGCTCGGGTATTTGCTGGCCAGGTGATCCGGATTGGCTTCCGAACATGGCAGATTTGGCAAGAAAACCGTCTGATCGCACCAGGCGCACGCTTGCCCTTCCCTCTCCGCATGAGCGAAGGGCTCCGCTTCAGGTAGTGGCTGGATGATGCCAGATTTCTCTAACCTGACGATCAGTTCGCCAATGCTGGCCAATATGACCCCTGCCAAAGCAATAAACAGACCGCTTGTGACGATAAGCTCTTGAATCTGAAGCTTGCCGATATTGATCACAGAAGAAGACGGCGTATATCCGCCAATAGCACTGTAACTGGCTTCAACCTCGATACTGGTATCGAAAGCGAAACCGAAAATGACAATCGCCAAACCAGCAATAATTGCGCCAATACCAACGGACCGCATCGATCGCCCTCCCCAGTAACAGCATGGAGCGCGGGACAAGCCTTGTGTCAAACAAAAACCCCGGCGGTCGCCCGCCGGGGTTTTCGCAATTTCCGAACCGGATCAGCCGATCACAGCTTGCCGGTCAGCTCCGGCACGGCCGTAAACAGATCCGCGACCAGGCCGATATCGGCGACCTGGAAGATCGGGGCGTCCTCGTCCTTGTTGATGGAGATGATGGTCTTGCTGTCCTTCATGCCCGCAAGGTGCTGGATCGCGCCCGAGATGCCGACGGCGACATAGACTTCCGGCGCGACGATCTTGCCGGTCTGGCCGACCTGATAATCGTTGGGGACATAGCCCGCGTCCACCGCGGCGCGCGATGCGCCGATGCCGGCACCGAGCTTGTCGGCGAGCGGGGTGATGACTTCCTCGAACTTTTCGCCCGACCCCAGCGCGCGGCCGCCCGAAACGATGATCTTGGCGCTGGTCAGCTCAGGCCGCTCGCTCTTCGCGATTTCGGCGCTGAGGAAGGTCGACAGGCCAGCGTCTGTGGCGCCGCCGACATTCTCGACCGCGGCCGAACCGCCTTCGGTCGCCGCCTTGTCGAACGCGGTACCGCGCACGGTGATGACCAGCTTGGCATCCGACGATTCGACGGTGGCGATCGCGTTGCCGGCATAGATCGGACGGGTGAAGGTCTTGGGGCCTTCGACCGAGAGAATGTCCGAAATCTGCATCACGTCGAGCAGGGCTGCGACGCGCGGCGCGATGTTCTTGCCGGTGGTGGTGGCGGGCGCGAGGAACGCGTCGTGGCTTTCCATCAGCTTGGCCACCAGCGGCGCGACGTTTTCCGCCAGGCCATGCTCGAGCGAGGCATCGTCGGCGACATGGACGGTGGCGACGCCAGCGACCTTGGCAACCTGCTCGGCCACCGCGCCGCAGCCCTTGCCCGCGACCAGCGCGTGCACTTCACCCAGCTTGCCCGCCGCCGTGACGACCGCGAGCGTTGCATCCTTCATGACAGCATTGTCATGCTCAACCCATACAAGCGTCTTCATGCACCGACTCCCATTTCCTTGAGCTTGCCGACCAGCGCGTCGACATCGGCAACCTTGATCCCGGCGCTGCGCACCGGCGGCTCGGTAACCTTGAGCGTGGTGAGGCGCGGCGCGATATCCACGCCGTAATCGCCCGGGGTCTTGGTATCGAGCGGCTTCTTCTTCGCCTTCATGATATTGGGCAGCGAGGCATAGCGCGGCTCGTTCAGGCGAAGGTCGGTGGTGACGATCGCGGGCGTGCTGAGCTTCACGGTCTGCAGGCCTCCATCGATCTCGCGCGCGACGGTGACGCTGTCACCTTCGACCGACACGGTGTTGGCGAAGGTCGCCTGGCCCCAGCCGAGCAATGCTGCCAGCATCTGGCCGGTCTGGTTGCTGTCATCGTCGATCGCCTGCTTGCCAAGCAGGATCAGGCCCGGATTTTCTTCGGCCGCGACCTTGGCGAGCAGCTTGGCGACGGCCAGCGGCTCGACGGTTTCGTCGGTTTCGATGAGGATCGCGCGATCGGCACCCATGGCGAGCGCGGTGCGCAGCGTTTCCTGCGCCTTGGCCGGGCCGACGGAGACGGCGACGACTTCTTCAGCCTTGCCCGCTTCCTTGATCCGCAGCGCTTCTTCGACGGCGATTTCGTCGAACGGGTTCATGCTCATCTTGACGTTGGCCAGGTCAACCCCGGTGCCATCCGCCTTGACGCGCGGCTTCACGTTATAGTCGATGACCCGTTTCACGGGCACAAGGATCTTCATGGCGCTTCCTTCCCTAATGATCGTGAACGCTATTTAGTTTCCGTTCACGTAAACGTCAAGTGGGTGCACAAACGCAACCACTGCCTCCAGGCCCGGTCCCCCGCGAAGGCGGGGGTCCATCTCCCGAGTTGGCAACAAGACGCAACTTACAGGAGATGGGCCCCTGCCTTCGCAGGGGACCGAGACAGCAAGATCAAGCCGCCTGCTTGACCTGCGCGACGATCTTCTCGGCGGCGTCGCCAAGATTGTCGGCGCTGACGATCGGCAGGCCGCTGTTCGCCAGGATGTCCTTGCCCTGCTGCACGTTGGTGCCTTCCAGGCGCACGACCAGCGGGACCGAAAGGTTCACTTCCTTGGCCGCCGCGACGATGCCTTCGGCAATGATGTCGCACTTCATGATGCCGCCGAAGATGTTGACCAGGATGCCCTTCACCGCCGGATCGGACAGGATGATCTTGAACGCTGCCGTCACCTTTTCCTTGCTCGCACCGCCGCCGACATCGAGGAAGTTGGCGGGGAACATGCCGTTGAGCTTGATGATGTCCATCGTCGCCATGGCCAGGCCCGCACCGTTGACCATGCAGCCGATATCGCCATCGAGCTTGATATAGGCGAGATCGTACTTGGAGGCTTCGACCTCCATCGGGTCTTCCTCGGTCTCGTCCCGCAGCGCCTCGACATCGGGGTGACGATAGAGCGCGTTCGAATCGAAGCTCATCTTGGTATCGAGGACGAGCAGCTTGCCGTCCTTGGTTTCCACCAGCGGGTTGATCTCGAGCATCGCGCAATCGAGATCCATGAACGCGGTGTAGAGCTGCTGCGCCAGCTTGGCGGCCTGCTTGTTGAGGTCGCCCGAAAGCTTCAGCGCGAACGCAACGGCGCGGCCATGGTGCGGCATGAAGCCCTGGGCCGGATCGATGGTGATGGTGGTGATGCGCTCGGGCGTGTCGTGCGCGACCTGCTCGATGTCCATGCCGCCTTCGGTCGAGACGATCATGGCGACGCGGCCGGTCTTGCGGTCGACCAGCATCGACAGATAATATTCGGCGGCAATGTCGACGCCATCGGTGATGTAGAGGCGGTTGACCTGCTTGCCCGCATCGCCGGTCTGGATGGTGACCAGCGTGTTGCCGAGCATTTCGCCCGCATCCTTGCGGACATCGTCGAGCGACTTGGCGAGGCGCACGCCGCCCTTGGCATCGGCACCCAGTTCCTTGAACTTGCCCTTGCCGCGACCGCCGGCATGAATCTGCGCCTTGACGACGTAAAGCGGCCCAGGCAGCTTTTCGGCGCCGGCAACCGCTTCTTCGACGGTCAGCGCGGCATGGCCGGCAGGGATGCCGATGCCATATTTCGCGAGCAGTTCCTTGGCCTGATATTCGTGGATGTTCATGAGGGCTCCCATGCCTTTCTGATGTGGCCGGGCGGACGACTCGTTTTCGGTCCAAACCCGACCGTTAATCGGTCGATGAACGTATGTGGCCGCGCTAAAGCATAGACGCGCACCAAAGGAAACCCTGCAAACGAACAGGGCGTGGCGGTTTTTGGATTGTCAGTTGCGCACTGCGCAAATCAGGCCGGACGAACTGACGACGCCCAGGATTTCCGGATCGCCCAGCGCCCGGGTGCGGCGCAGGAATTCGTCGAAACTGCCCGCCTGTTGCAGCTTGCCAAGACGCCCCAGGCGCTGGAGTTGCACCAGCGAAAGTCGGTCGACCATGCGGCTGGCCATGCAGGCCGACACCGGACGGCTCAGCCCCGTACGCTCCAGCGCCGCGCGCGTGCGCGCCTCGGGCGTGGCGCAGGCCGAAAGCGCGAGGATCGCAGCCCCGAGCGCGGCAAGGCTGCCGACGCTGCGAAAGGCTGCGATCCTCATGCCCATGACCGTACCGCTTATTTGGCAGCCTGGGCGCGCTCGATCGCCTCGGTGATGATGCGGCGCGCCTCTTCGGCATTGCCCCACTTGCCGATTCGCACCCATTTTTCGGTTTCCAGATCCTTGTAGTGGGTGAAGAAATGCTCGATCTGCGCGAAGACGATGTCGGGCATGTCCTCCTTCTCGCGCACATCGGTATAATACGGGAAGGTCGCGGTATCGGGCACGCAGACGACCTTCTCGTCGCCGCCATGCTCGTCTTCCAGGTTCAGCACCGCGATGGGACGCGCGCGCACGACCGATCCCGGCATGAACGGCGAACGGGCCACCACCAGCGCGTCGAGCGGATCGCCATCGGGCGATAGCGTGTGCGGGATGAAGCCGTAATTGGCGGGATAGCGCATCGGCGTGTGCAGGATGCGGTCAACGAACAGCGCGCCCGAGGCCTTGTCGAACTCGTATTTCACCGGTTCGCCACCGGTGGGCACTTCGATGATCACGTTGACATTGTTCGGCGGGTTCTTGCCGATCGGAATCTCTTTGATAAGCATGAGGTTGAATGCCTTTGTTCTGTTATCCCCGCAAGAACGGGCTGCCCGTTCCTTCAGCGTTCAGCGGGTTTGCGGCGCAAGCAGGCGGTCCAGGCCGGTTTCGCCCTGCCCCGTCTTGCGGAGCGCCGGATAGCGCAAGCGGCCGCGATAGGAAAGTGCGGTTTCGCGGTAACGCTTGCCCCGCTTGACCAGAAGCTGGACGCTGCCGGTGCTGGTGGTTGCCGCGACGGCGGATTTCAGCGCCTCGCCCGAATAGTCGCGTCCGGCCACCCCGGTGATCTGGTCGCCCACGGTCATGCCCGCATCGAAGGCCGGACTGCCCCACATGACCTGCGCGATCTTGCCGTCCTTCTCGACGATCAGGCCGATCGAATGGCTGAGATCCGTGGTGCCCGAGGCGGCCTCGCCGGAGCGGATGAAATTGCTCGCTTCCGGAACATAGACCAGCTCGTATCCGCCCAGCGCAAAGCCCTGCTTGCCGACCTCGGGCGTCACCTCGAACACGCGGCTCTGGAAAAAGCCCTGCCAGTCATAGGGCTGGACAGCGTTGAGCGCAGCGACGACATCGGGCAGCTCATAGGTGACCACGCCCCAGTCGCCCTCGCGCCCGCCGAAAAAGCTGCGCGCGAAATCCTGGAGCGAGCGGGCATTGCCCGACTCGCGGCGGATGATCTGGTCGGCCTCGAGCCAGATCATCATGCCCTCGTTGTAATAGTCCTCGCTGCGCTGATAGCTGGTCCAGCCCTTGGGGCGGCGCGCGGCGATGATCGGATCGTGCGTGGTATCGACCAGCGGACGCCAATTGCGCCCTGCCCTGCGGTCGAGCCCGGCGGCGATGCTGGCAAAGGCGTCGAGCGTGTCCTGATAGCTGAACAGCCCCGACCGCGCGCCCAGGACATAGCCCCAGAACTGTGTCTGCCCCTCATAGACCCAGAGCAGATCGTCGCGGCTGGGCGTACGGAAATCGGGCGCCCAGATGCCCTGCGGACGGCGGTGCTTGCCGTTCCAGCTGTGCGTCATCTCGTGCGGCAGCAGGTTGCGCGATCCCGGCCCCTTGGCCCAGTCGGTGAAATAGCCGGTACCGACGCCGTTCTCGCTGCTGCGATGATGCTCGATGCCGATCCCGCTCATCTCGTCCGAGAGCGACAGGAGGAAATCGTAGCGATCATAATGCCGCACGCCGAACAGATGCTCGGCCTCTGCCACCAGCCGCTTGTGCGCCTCGATCTGGTCAGGCGTGGCAGCAAGATATTCGGGCGCATCGGCCACGACGTTGAGAGTCACCTTGTCGGACAGCGCAAAGCTCTTGAAATGCGCTCCGGCGAACATCGGGCTGTCGACCAGCGTATCATAGTCGACGCGCTCGTACGCGACCTTGCTGCCGGTCGTGCGTTTGGCCCGCATCGCGCTGCCTGCCTGCCAGCCTGCGGGCCAGGTGACCGACGCATCAACCGGGATGTTGCGGGTGAAATAGCCCGCCGGGTAAAGTGACACGTTGTTCCAGCGCAGGTTCATCATCTTGGGCGCGACGACCACACGACCCTGGTTGCTGGCGGTCGGACTGACGAACTGAAACTCCGCCACCACCTCGCGCACGCCCTTGGGCAGGGTGACGTGGAAAGCGTAGACGTCCAGCGAATCGCGCCGCCAGGCAAGCGGCTTGCCACTGGCGCTGAACTTCAGGCCGACCAGCTTCTCGATCTCGCCACGCGGGGCATGGTTGCCGGGCAACCATTGCGGGTAGAGCAGGGTCAGACGGCCGTTATTGCGGGCATCTTCGGGCACCGGAACGGTCTGCTTCATGCTGAAGATCGCGCGATCGACATCGGTCGCGTCCACCTCGAGCGTCATGACGCCGGGAAAGGGAATATCGCGCGCGGCGGGTACGATGTCCTTGACCGCCACCGGTTGGGGCTTGCTGTTCTGGGCGATGGCGGGGCTGGCAAGCAGGGCAAGGACGATAGCGGTGGAAGCGATGAGCTGACGCAATTTGGAGACCCTTTGGCAAGTGCGTGTTTGCTGCACCATAAACATGCCCATCAAAAAAATGCACCCGCCGGTTTGGCGTCGCATCAAAAAGTCGCTAATGGCGCGGAATATGGCCAAAATCAGTACACCAGGCGCGATCCGCGGGACGCAGGACATTTTCGGCGAAGATCAGGAGCGGTTCGGCCATGTGGTCGAAACGTTCGAACGGGTGCGCCGCCTGTACAATTTCCGCCGCGTCGAAATGCCGGTGTTCGAGGCCACGGCCGTCTTCGCGCGCTCGCTCGGAGAAACCACCGATGTCGTGTCGAAGGAAATGTACACGTTCGACGATCGCGGCGGCGATTCGCTGACGCTGCGCCCCGAATTCACCGCCGGGCTGGTCCGCGCGTACCTCACCAATGGCTGGCAGCAATATGCGCCGATCAAGCTTGCGACGCACGGCCCGCTCTTCCGCTACGAGCGCCCGCAAAAGGGCCGCTATCGCCAGTTCCACCAGATCGATGCCGAGATCATCGGCGCGGGCGAGCCGCAGGCCGATGTCGAGCTGCTCGTCATGGCCGACCAGATCTTGCGCGAGCTGGGCATCAGCGAAGGCGTGACACTGCAGCTCAACACGCTCGGCGATGCCGCCAGCCGCGACGCCTGGCGCGCCGCACTCATTCAGCATTTTCAGACGCATAAGGGCGATCTCTCGCAGGAATCGCAGGACCGGCTGGAGCGCAATCCCTTGCGCATCCTCGACAGCAAGGAAGCCCAGGACCGACCGATCGCCGATGCCGCGCCCGATATCGATGCCTTTCTCACCGACGAGGCCGCCAGCTTCTTCGACAGGGTGACCAGCGGGCTCGATGCGGCCGGCGTTGCCTGGACGCGCAACGCGCGGTTGGTGCGCGGGCTGGATTATTATCGCCACACCGCATTCGAATTCGTCACCGACCGGCTCGGTGCGCAGGGCACGGTGCTCGGCGGTGGGCGCTATGACGGGCTGATCGAGAATCTGGGCGGGTCGCCCACTCCGGCGGTCGGCTGGGCCGCAGGGATTGAGCGGCTGGCGATGCTGAGCGACATTTCGGGCCGCGATTTCGGGCTCGATGTCATCATCGCGGTGGAAGACGATCGCGCGCTCGCATCCGCGACTTCGGCCCAGGCACGGCTGCGCAATGCAGGAATTTCAGCCGACATGATCGCCACCGGATCGCCGCGCAAGCGTTACGACAAGGCAGCAAAGATCAACGCCAAGGTCCTGATTTCCTTTCAGCATGATGGCGATCAGGCCAGGGCCAATATTAGGTCCACCCCGCAAAGTGAATTGCAGGCCAGGGTCGAGGCGTTGTTGAACGGTATTTCAACGGTTTGATGGCACAAACCATGACAAATGCCGTAATTCTGCCGCTAAGCAGCAAGTCAGTGTCGGGAATCGCGCTGGCGGACTGGGTGGGAACTCGGGGGGAGACACAAGAATGACCCGGATTTCCGGTGAACGTATCGCGCAGATCGAAGCGCGCTTTGGCAAGCTGCAGGCGCTGATGGCCTCGGGCACGCTGGTGGGCGACGAGTTCGTCCAGACGGCGAAGGACTATGCCGAGCTTGAACCGGTCGCCCGCGCCGCTGCAGAAGTGCGCCGCCTTCGCGCCGAGCTGGAAGTGCTCGAAGGGTTGATGGCGGACAACGAGTCTGATCCCGATATCGTCAAGCTTGCCGCCGGAGAGGCGGAGACAGTGCGCGAGCGCCTGCCTCCCGCCGAAAGGACCCTCGCGATCAAGCTGCTGCCGCGCGACAGCGCCGACAACCGCCCGGCCATGCTCGAAATCCGTGCGGGGACCGGCGGCGACGAAGCGGCGCTGTTCGCGGGCGATCTGCTGCGCATGTACACGCGCTTTGCCGAAGAACAGGGCTGGAAGATCGAGATCCTGTCGGCCAACGCCGCCGATGTGGGCGGGTTCAAGGAAGTCATCGCCTCGGTCAATGGATCGGGCGTGTTCGCCAAACTCAAGTTCGAAAGCGGCGTCCACCGGGTACAACGCGTGCCCGTGACCGAAAGCGGCGGACGCATTCATACCAGTGCGGCGACGGTCGCGGTTCTGCCCGAGCCCGAAGAGGTCGACGTGCAGATCAGCGACAATGACCTGCGCATCGATGTCTATCGCGCCTCCGGATCGGGCGGCCAGCACGTCAACACCACCGACAGCGCGGTGCGGATCACGCACATTCCTTCGGGCCTGGTGGTGACGCAGCAGGACGAGAAGTCGCAGCACAAGAACAAGGCCAAGGCGCTGAAGGTGCTCGCCGCGCGGCTCTATGAGCTCGAACGCAGCAAGGCCGCCAATGCCGAAGCCGATGCGCGCAAGTCGATGGTCGGATCGGGCGACCGGTCGGAGCGCATCCGCACCTACAATTTCCCGCAGGGACGCGTCACCGACCACCGCATCAACCTGACGCTGCACCGGCTCGACGAGATTCTCGAAGGCTGGGGGCTGAACGAGCTGATCAATGCGCTGACCGCCGAGGACCAGGCGGCGCGCCTGGCAAACATGGATATGGCGGGGTGAGATTTTCGGGATCAAATCTCAACGTCACCCCTGCTCAGGCGGGGGTCCCGCTTCCTTTCAAAACCGGCGCACAAGCGGGATTCCCGCGTTCGCGGGAATGACGCAGAGCGCAACGATCGCCGATGCCTTGCGCGAAGCGGCGGCGGACCTTTCCGGAATATCCGACACCCCCCGGCTCGATGCCGAGCTGCTGATGGCCGATGCGCTGGGCATTGATCGCGGTACCATGCTGCTGATGCGCACGCGCGATCCGGTGCCTTCCGGCTTTGCCGAGCGGCTGGCGCGGCGCGCGGCGCACGAACCTGTCGCCTATATTACCGGCAGGCAGGATTTCTGGACGCTGACGCTCGCCGTTTCGCCTGCCGTCCTGATACCGCGCAGCGACAGCGAAACGCTGATCGAAGCTGCGCTTGAGGCCTTTGCCGAGCGCGCGCCGACGCGCATTCTCGATCTGGGTACTGGATCGGGGGCGTTGCTGCTGGCGGCGCTCAGCGAATTTCCGCATGCCAGCGGCGTCGGCATCGACGCCAGCGAAGCGGCGATCGGCATCGCACGCGCCAATGCCGAAGCCACCGGGCTGGCCCATCGCGCGCAGATGCTGCACGGCAATTGGCGGCGCGAAGGTTGGACCACGCCCCTGCCCGGCCCGTTCGACCTGATCCTCGCCAATCCGCCCTATATCGAGGCCGATGCCGCGCTTGCCCGCCAGGTCATGGAGCACGAGCCGCACTCCGCATTGTTCGCAGGCGCCGAGGGACTGGACGATTATCGGATCCTGATCCCCGCCCTGCCCGCGCTCCTCGCCGATAGAGGCATGGCGATCTTCGAGATCGGCGCCAGCCAGTGCGAACCGGTCTCGGCCATCGCCGCCGCGCATGGCTATAGCGCGCAATGCCGCCGCGATCTGGCCGGGCATGACCGCGCACTGATGTTGCGCCGCCGGGCAGCCACCTGATATTTCGCTTGGCAAGCCCTTGGCGACCCGCTACCACCTGTACAGCAAGAACGCTGATGCCGGCGAAGGGCCCATCACGCTTGCTGACCCCAATCATCTTGTTCGGGCAGCTTATCACGGCCACTCAAAGCGGATGAAAGGCTTGGGACGCGCGGCGCGCCTTTGGGCAGCGCCTGCACGGACGCGCAGAGGACACGCAGGACACTTGCGACTGATAAGGAAGCGTCAACTTTGAACAACAATCGTGGAACGAGCCGTCGTCGCGGCCGTGGCAATAACCGTCCGCAGAACAATGGTCGCGGCGGAGGCATGGATCAGGGCAACCGGATCGACAGCCGGGCGCGCGGCAATGCCACGCAGATGCTCGAGAAATACAAGAAGATGGCGCACGATGCGCAGATGAACGGCGACCGCGTGGCCACCGAATATTATCTGCAGTTTGCCGACCATTATTTCCGCGTGCTCGCCGACAACCGTGCCCGTCAGGACGAATATCGCCGCCCCCGCGAGGATCAGGGCCGCGACCTTGGCGGCGACTATGCCGACGACGAGGACGACGGCATCTACGGCGCGCCGCAAGGCCAGGGACAGCGCAATTATGCGCAGGATCAGGCCGATGATGCGAGTGCGCGGAGCCAGGACGAGGATGGCGAGGAGCAGGACGAGCCCCGCACCCAGCGTCGCGACAATCCGCAGCGCGAGGGCCGCCAGAATAATGAGCGCCAGGGCGGAGATCGCCAGAACGGCGAGCGCCGCGAGCGCCGCCCTCGCGGTGATCGCGAAGAAGGCCCGCGTCAGGAGCGCGCGGAACGTCAGCCCCGCCAGCGCCAGGACGAAGCGGTTGCCGCTCCGGCTCCGGTCGAAGCTGCAGACGATGGTGATGGCGATGCCAAGCCGCGCCGCACGCTGCGCGGCCGTGGCCGTCCGCCGCGCGCTGCCGAGCCGGAAGGCACCAATGCGCTCGATCCGATGATCCTGCCTCCCGCGATCGGCAGCGCCAGCGAAGCGCCGGTCGAGGCCGAAGCACCCAAGCCCAAGCGTCGTGCCGCACCGCGCCGCAAGGCTGCAGAGTCGGGCGACATGGAAGCGGCAGCGGCCGAATAAGCCTCGGGGCCGCACCGGCGCCACCGGTCCGGACCCGGCTTTTCGCAGAACAGGAAAGGGGCGCGGTCCATATGCGGACCGCGCCCCTTTCTTGTTTCGCTTGGAGGGGGAAGCTTAGTAGCGCTGCTGGCGCTCGTAGAGATCGCGATAATGCTGGATGCGCGTGACCCGCAGGCCCGGCATGCCCGACCGGTCGACCGCACGCTGCCACGAGGCAAACTCCTCCAGCGTCAGGTCATAGCGTTCGCATACCTCGTCGATCGTCAACAGACCGCCATTGACGGCCGCGACGACTTCCGCCTTGCGACGCACCACCCAGCGCTTGGTGCCCGGGGCCGGCAGGTTGTCCAGCGTCAGCGGTTCGCCGAGCGGACCGATGACCTGTGCCGGTTTGATTTTCTGATTCTCGATCATCACGTCCTCAAAAGGCCTGGTTACTGCAACTTTGCGCGTGGCCAGGGTGTAACCAATCGGCTTTTCGATTGACTGAAGCACAATGGTAAACGTCATTTTGACCATGCTGTTCCGATGGGGTGAAACGGTTCAGCGCGTCGGCAAAGTGCGGATTGAAGCTGCCCCGCACGACCTGGTCGGCCCGAATCCGGCCAGCCAGCCACGCGGCCAGCACGCCCACCGAATCGCCTGCGTCCTTAACCATGGGGGGGTGGTCGGAACGCGAGACGACCGGCGCGCACGCCAGCGCACGCAGGATGTCCATATCCAGGGCGCGCAGGTTGATCGGCACGCCTTGGGCCAGGTGGACTGAGTCATGGGGGAAGTTCATGTCCATGCCCAGGGTGTATCAGGCAAACCGTAAGACCAGGTAAAGGCAGCCTTCATGGCTGATTAGCCTTGGTTAATTGGCGCTAAGACTGAGGCTGAAATGCCCGAAATTACGGGTTTTCACAGTTTCAACCTCTGGCATTTTTTTGACACCCCAGGGTGGCGAAAACTCGTCGGCACCGCTACATGCCGCGGCATGCGCACCCCCGATCTGTCCGGATTTCAGCTTGATGGCGACATGAAGGCGCGGCGAATCGTCGTGGCCATGTCTGGCGGAGTCGATTCTTCTGTCGTCGCGGGCCTTGCCGCCGCCACCGGTGCAGAAACGATCGGCATCACCCTGCAGCTCTATGATCATGGCGCGGCGGTGAAGCGCGCAGGATCGTGCTGCGCCGGACAGGACATTCGCGACGCCCGCGCGGTCGCCGATCGCCTGGGCATCGCGCATTATGTGTTCGATCACGAAAGCCGCTTTCGCGAATCCGTGGTCGAGCGTTTCGCCGACGAATATATGGCCGGGCGCACCCCCATTCCCTGCATCCAGTGCAACATGGGCGTGAAGTTCACCGATCTGCTGCAGATGGCGCGCGATCTGGGGGCGGACTGCCTCGCGACGGGCCATTATGTCCGCCGGGTGATCGGCGCCGATGGCCGCAGCGAACTGCACCGCGCGCACGATCCGGCGCGCGACCAGAGCTATTTCCTGTTCGCCACCACCGACGATCAGATGGATTTCCTGCGCTTCCCGCTCGGCGGCCTGCCCAAGCCGCAGGTGCGCGCGCTGGCACAGGACATGGGGCTGATCAATGCTACCAAGCCCGACAGCCAGGATATCTGCTTCGTCCCCGATGGCGATTATGCTTCGGTGGTGCGCAAGGTGCGTCTCGATGCCGATACCGGCGGCGAGATCGTGCATATCGACGGCCGCGTGCTGGGCGAACACAAGGGGCTGATCCACTACACCATCGGCCAGCGCAAGGGTCTGGAAATCGGCGGCCAGCCGGTGCCGCTCTATGTGGTGAAGCTCGATGCGGACACGCGCCGCGTGATCGTCGGCCCGCGCTCGGCATTGGCGACGCGCGCGGCTCAGATCGTCGATCTCAATTGGATCGGCGGCAGTTATGACGGCCCGATGGAAGCCAAGGTGCGCTCGCTCGCCCGGCCTGCCCCGGTGACGATCGAGGGCACGGGGCCGAGCCGGCGGCTGGTTTTCGTGCAGCCGGAATATGGCGTCGCGCCAGGCCAGGCAGCGGTGCTCTATGCGGGCGACCGCGTCCTCGGCGGCGGCTGGATCGCCTCGACCGAACCCGTCGAACCTGCACTCGCCGCCTGAGCGATTGTGCGCTAGGCTCCCGTCGGGGGAAGGAATTTGCGCGCAATCGCATCTTTGCTGGCGATCGGGGTGACGATGTCCGTCGCGCCCGCTGACGCGCAGACCATGGCCCCCAGCACCGCGCCGGTTCCGGATTCGAGCGATCGACGGAAAGCGGAGAAGGCCAGCCCGATCACGATCACTGGCAGCCTGCGGCTGCGCTATGAGATGCTCGAAGGCCAGTTCCGCCCGGGCCTGCCCTCGCGCGACGATGCCGTCACCGTCCAGACCGCTATTGCTGCCGATTATCGCGCCGGTCCCTGGCACCTTTCCGCCGAACTGATCGACGCCCGCGCCTATTTCGCCAACGCACCCGGCGCGGTCAGCACGAGCGAGGTCAATGCGCTGGAGCTGAGCCGTGCCTCGATCGGCTATTCGGACGGACCGCTCGAACTGACCGCAGGCCGCTTCCATCTCAATCTCGGCTCGCGGCGACTGGCAGGGCGCAACGCCTTTCGCAACACGATCAACAGCTTCACCGGCGTCAGGCTCGACTGGCGCGGCAAGGCCAAGGACCATCTTGTCGCATTCTATGCGCTGCCCCACACCCGCCTGCCAAACGACCGCAATGGCCTGATCGACAATCGGGTGCGCTGGGACCGCGAGAGCTTCGATCTGAGCTTCTGGGGCGCGCACTACACCCGGCCCGACCTGTTCGACGGCGTGACGCTGCAGGCCAATGTTTTCGGCCTGAACGAGCGCGACGGTGCCAACGGCCCGACGCGCAACCGGCATCTGTTCACCTGGGGCGCAAGGCTCCACCGTGCCCCCCAACCTTGCGAATGGGATATGGATCTCGAAGGCGCGGTACAGACCGGCACGGTTCGCGCGTCGGTCGCCGCCAATGCACGCCGCCAGGACGTCCGCGCGTTCTTCGCACATGCCGAGTTCGGCTACAGCCCCGCCCTGTCCGGCAAGCCACGCATCTCGGCGCTGTTCGATCTCGCCAGCGGAGATGACCCGCGTTCACCTGATCGTTTCGCGCGGTTCGATACGTTGTTTGGTCCGCGCCGGTTCGAGCTCGGTCCGAGCGGGATCTTCGGTCCTCTCGCGCGCACCAACCTGCTCGCGGCAGGATTGCGCGGCGAGATTGCTCCCGCCCCACGCTGGGATGTCATGACCCTGTGGCGCCCCGCCTGGGTACACAACCGTCGCGACCGGTTCAGCAATAACGGTCCGGCCGACCCAAAGGGCCGCTCGGGCCGCTTTGCCGGACACATGCTCGAACTGCGGCTCGGCCACTGGTTGATCGACAGGAGGCTGCGGCTCGAGGCGGGTGCGGCCGTGCTGACCACGGGCCGGTTGCTCGAACAGGCTCCCAACGCCACCGGCTTTGGCGATACGCGCTATGCCTATGGCCAGGTGCAGTGGAATTTCTGACGGCGCGGATCAGAACACCCGGTCAAGCGCCTTGTCGAGCATCCATAGTTGCCAGAGCAGCCGGGCATTGTCGCTGCGTCCGGAAATATGCGCCTCAGCGATCTCGGTCAGGCGGACGGTGTTGAACCAGCCGCTGCGCGCGAGTGCCGAGCCGCTCGCGATGCGCCGCGCCTGATCGGCGAGCGGCCCGCGAAACCATTGGGCGATGGGGCTGACGAAACCCATTTTCGGGCGGTAGAGAATATCGTCGGGCAAGGTGCCGCGCATCGCACGCTTCATCAGCCATTTGCCCTGCCCGCCGCGCACGCGCATCGCCTCTGGCAGCGAGGCGCTGAATTCGATCAGCCGGTAATCGAGCAGCGGCTCGCGCGCCTCCAGACTCACCGCCATGCTGGTGCGATCGACCTTGGTCAGGATATCGCCGGGCAGCCACAGCTTCATGTCGGCATATTGCGCGGCATCGAGCCCCGAGCGCGCCGGGGCCGCTTCCATCAGCGCGATCATGTGATCCTCGCCGCGATAGCCGCCCAGCGCGGCGCGCTGGCTGTCTGAATAGAGCGATTGCCGCGTCGCATGATTGGTCACGCCGACGGCATCGGCATAGCCTTCCGCCCCGGTGCGCGCGAGCGAGAGCAAGGTCGATTTCGCGCGCAAGGGACGCGGCGCCCAGTCTGCCTTGGGATAGAGCGCGCCGAGCGCCCCGAAGACCGGGCCGCGCAAGCCCTGCGGCAACAGGCTGCGCACCCGCTCCTCGCCATGATGAAAGACATGACGGCGATAGCCCGCCAGCGCCTCATCCGCGCCGTCGCCCGACAGCGCGACGGTAACGCTCTCGCGCGCGAGCTGGCAGACGCGGAAGGTCGGCAGCATCGAGGCATCGGCAAAGGGTTCGTCGAACTGCGCCGCGACAGAATCGATGATCGCGATATCGTCGGGCGAGACGGTGCGGCTGCGGTGATCTGTGGCGAACCGCTCGGCAATCCGGCGCGCGTAATCGCTCTCGTCCAATGCCGCGACATCGAAACCGATGCTGCACGTTTTGACCGCCTGGGTCGAGCGTTCGGCCATCAGCGCGACGACGGTCGAGCTGTCGACCCCGCCCGAGAGGAACGCGCCGAGCGGCACATCCGCCACCATCCGCGAGGCCACCGCTTCGCGCATATGGTGCAGCAGTTCGGCCTGCAGATCGGCGACGGACCCGCGCGCGCGGCGCGAGAAATCGACGTCCCAATAGCGCACCGGTTCGGGCAGCGGCTTGCCGCGCTCCAGCATCAGATAATGCCCCGCCGGCAGCTTCTTCACCCCGCCGACGAAGCAGCGGTGATCGGGCACATAGCCGAAGGCGAGATAGTCATCGACCGCCTGGAGATCGGGTGCACGGCGCAGCGCCGGGTGCGCGAGCAGGCCTTTCAATTCCGACGCGAAGATGACGCTGCCATCGGGCAGGCTCGCATAATGGAGCGGCTTCACCCCCAGCCGGTCGCGCGCCATGAACAGCCGCTGCTGGCGATGGTCGAAGATCGCGAAGGCGAACATGCCGTTCAGCCGATCGAGACAGCCCACGCCCCATTGCCGCCACGCCGCCAGGATCACCTCGGTATCGCCCGAGGTGCGGAAGCTGTGCCCCAGAGCTTCGAGCTCGGCGCGCACCTCCTGAAAATTGTAGATCTCGCCATTGAAGGTCAGCACATCGGCTTCGTCCGCGCTCGCCATCGGCTGCGCGCTGCCTTCCAGGTCGATGATCGACAGCCGCAGATGCCCGAGGCCCACGCCCGGCGCGGTCCAGCAGCCGTTGCCATCAGGGCCACGGTGCAGCATCGCATCGGTCATCAGCCGGATGCGCGCCGGATCGACCGGCTTGGCGGTTTCGAGGTGAAAGATGCCTGCAATGCCGCACATGACCGGTCAGCGCCCCGCCAAAATGGTATCGGAAAGTTTCTGCGCGCTGCCGGCATCGCGCAGCAGCGCATCGATGGCCGGACGCGCCGAGCCGTCGCCGCTGCGCTCTGCCGAGACGATCAGGATCATCGCTGGCTGGCTCTGGCGCAGCAACCGGGCCTTGAGCGATTCCAGCCGGATGCCGAGATTGCTGCCGGTGACGACATCGCCGACGCGATAGAAGGTCGCGACATCACGCACCACCCTTCCCGGTCCGGTGATGATATCGGCCTTGCCGTCAGCGACCGCCGGCCCCTGCTCCACCCACGACCAGCGGCCGTCGGGATCGAGCGCGCCCTGGCCATAGCCGGTAATCTCGCGCCCTTCGGACTGGCCGTCGAACAGGGCGACATAGAGATCCACACGCTGGCCGTCGCGGGCATAGCTGGCGATCCAGCGGCGGTTGCTGCCCTGGGCGCGCGGCATCCAGGCGGTGTCGGGGGCATAGGCCACCCGCTGCCAGCCTTCGATTTCGGGCAGGCTGTTGCGCGCGGGCAGCGGCGCACGTTCGGGCAGCCCCATCAATGCCCAGCCGAGCGGCACAGCAACCAGCAGCGCTGCGCCCGCGATCACGAGGCGATCATTGGGCGGCAGATTGCGCGAGGCTTGCGCAAGGCGGTCTGCGATCGCCGGATCGAGGAACGGGTCGGTGACCTGGCGGTCGAAGAAGCGCCAGCCGATTGCCATCACCAGAATGAGCACCACCGCGAAGAAGATCCAGCCATAGAAGACATGGTCGAACCCTGCGGCGAAATCGAGGCCATATAGGTCGGCGATATAGATCGTCCCGAAGGCGCGCACGCCGTTGGCGAGGATCGGGACGACGATCGACAAGGCGACGATGCCGATCCGGCGGGGCCAGCTGTTGAAGCAGACATTGGCGACGAGCACGCCATAGGCGACCATCGCGATCAGAAACTTGACCCCAGAACAGGCCTCCGCGACGCGGAACAGCGCGGTCGGGGTGGAGATGAACACGCCCTCGATATGCGCGGGGATGCCCGACCAGCCGAGCAGCAGCATCGAGATATCCGCCGTGATCGTCTGCAGCGGCGGCACCAGTTCCTCGCCCACGGGCACAAGGAAGAAGGCATAGCCGAGCGGGAACATCAGCGCGCGGCCGACATGCGGGCCAAGCAGCGCCAGGGCGCTGCCCTGGAGGAACATAACCAGCGCCAGATGCCGCGCCAGCGCGACGCCGGCGGCCTCTCCCAGCACCCAGCCGCCGCTCGCTGCCGCCATCACCAGCAGCCCGGGCCACCAGAGCGCGGGCGTGATCCGCTTGAGCTCCTGCGTGCGCTGCATGACGAGCCAGCCAAGGATGAACGGGATCAGCAGGATATGGTTGAAGGTGGAACTGTCCCACCAGATCGCCACCATATCCAGCGCATCGCGTGCGAACGCCGCAAGGATCGCCACCCAGGCGATGCCGAGCCGGATCAGCGCCGAGCGCCAGGCAGGGCTGAGCGGCTTGGGTTCGGCAGTTTCGGGAATGTCTGCAGCAAGGCTCGCCATCAGGCCGCGCTCGGCACCAGAGCGGGTGGCTGGTCGAGCCAGGCGAGCAGCGGGGCGAGCTGCGCATCCCATTGATAATGCTTCAGCATATGCGCGCGCGCCGCTGCCCCGATAGCGGCAGCACGGTCTTGATCGGCCGCCAGCGCGCAAACGGCATCGACCATGGCCGCATCGTCGCGCGCGACTATGAAATGCGCGCCCGATTGCGCGACAATGCCTTCGGCTGCCGCGCCCGATGCAATGACCGGGCGCGCCATCGCCATGGCTTCCAGCACCTTGTTCTGGATGCCGCGTGCTATGCGCAAGGGCGCGACCACCAGGTCGGCCGAACCGATCCACGGGCGGATGTCGTCGACCGCGCCCACCACATGCACCCCGGCACGCCCTTCGAGCGCGCGCACCGCAGGAGCGGGATTGCGGCCGACGATATGAAACCGCGCATCTGGCAGCTGCTTCTGGACGGCGGGCAGCACGGCCTCGGCAAAATGGACCACCGCATCGACATTAGGGGCATAATCCATCTGGCCGGTGAACACGAGATGCGGCCCCGCCTCGCCCGCATAAGGCGCAGGGCCGACACCGACGGGATCGTAGAAGGCCGTATCGATGCCATTGACCACCGGGTCCACGCACACCTGCGGATCGCCAAGGCCCAGCCGGAACTCGGCCACCTCGGTGGGGCTACAGAACAGGCTGAGCTGCGCTCGGCGCGCCATCTGCCGTTCGAATGCGCCGAGCAGCCGCGCCTCGCGCGCGTGCACCAGCTTCATCGGACCGGCGGTCGCCTTGGCATAGGCGGCGAACTTGGCCGAATCCATGTCGACGAAATCGATGACCACGCGTCCGGCAAAGCTGGGCGGGATGAACTGCGCCATCTGACCCGAGAAAACGAAGATCGCGTCGATCGGACGGGTCGCCAGCAGCCGGGCGACATAATGCCGAATGTCCTGGCTATCGAAGGCGGTCAGAGACACCGGCTTGCCGCTGGGCAAGGCGTTGAGCCCGGCGCGCAGGTTCGAGATCGTGCGCCGTACCAGCAGGTGGCTGGCCGCGATCGCTGACAGGTCGGCCTCAGCGGCCATATCGGCCTCGGTCTCGCCAAAGGTGGCGACATGCACCGGTCCGCGCGCTGCCAGCGCCTTGAGGATCGCGTGCGAGCGGATCTTGTCGCCGCGGTCGGGCGGAAACGGGATTCGATGCGCCAGGAAGAGCAGCTCGCCCATCAGCCGAGCCCGTTGGCGATCCAGGGACCAAGCCGGTTGGCGATCGGCAACGGCAGCCGCTGCCACAGCGCGATCTGCAACCGGTATTTGGGGCTCAACGGATTGACGTCGCGCGGCGGCAGGCCATCGGCATTGCGCACGGCATAGCTGAGCGGCGCAGGCACAAAGCCCCAGTTCTTCTTGAACGCAAAAGCGCCGCTATCGACCTTCGAACGGCCGAAATCGAAACGGGTGCAGCCGCGGGCGCGCGCATGGTTCATCAGCGCATAATACATGACATCGTTGGCGCGCAGCCCGCGTGCCGCCCAGACCCCGCCGCCCCAGTATGGCATCACGCTGCCGCGATGATAGAGGCTGAGCACGCTCGCCACCGGCACATCGTCTTTCAGCACCGTCAGAATGTCGGCATCTTCGCCGAACGCATCGAGCACCGCCTCGAACAGCCCGCGCGGGAAGACCGGGGTACCGAGATTGCGCACGCTCTCCGCATAGACCGCATAATGCTGCTGCCGGTCGAGCGCGGAGGTGCCGGTGCGCACGGTCATGCCGTTGGCCAGGCCCTTGCGGACCTCTGCCCGCTGCTTGCGCGGGATCCATTCGAGCTGCTTCTGATCGGCATCGGGACCGTCGGCAACGAGCTCGGCGACGAAACCAGCGTGCGCGTCCGACTTGATCGTCCAGCGCGGATCGGCGGGCAGCATGCCACCGCGCAATTCCAGCGTCGGCGCGCTGTGGCGCTCGCATTGCAGCCAGGCAGCGTCGGCCAGCACCGCGGCGATCACCGCGTCATCGGCGAGGATGCCGCCATCGACGGCAAAGCCCGCCGAGACAATCGCGCGCCCGAACAGCGGCGAATGGACCACATGCAGCGGCAGATAGCCCGTGATCGAATTCGCAGGATCTTCCGCCACCAGTGCCAGCATTTGATGCCCGGTACCCTTTGCGACAGCCTCGCCCCAGGCCAGCCGGTGAAACGCGGTGGCGGAGGGGTGTGCTTCGATCCAGGCAGCGAGCCGCGCGCGTTCCTGCGCGTCGTCCAGCGCAGCGATGCGGACCGCAGGCGCGGCTATCACGGGTGGCGCGAAATGCAGCATCACAGCTTGCCCGCCGCGAGCGGAAGCGCGATCTCGTCAATCCGGCACCAGCTGAAATCGCGCGTCAGCCGCTCGAGCTTGTCCGCCATCGCGTCCAGCCCGGTATAGTGCCGCAGCCGTGAGCGCAGCGGCGCACCTTCGACGCGCGGCTGATCGGGATCGACCTCCCAGGGGTGGAAATAAAAGATCGCGGGCTGACCGTCGGTAGAGTTCACGCGGTTCAGCGCCCAGCGCGAAAGCGCATAGGGCAATATGCGGAAGAAGCCGCCTCCCCCCGCGCCGAAGCGGCGCTCGCCCAGTTGCACGGTGGTGACCGGCAGCTCGATCAGTTCCGATCCTTCGACCGGATGAAAGGCAAAGCGCGGCGCGGCGCGCCAGCCATAATGATCATGCGCGATCGGCGCGACGCTCGACGAATAGGCATAGCTGCGCTCAGCCAGGATCGGGTGCGCCCAGGGCGTGCGCTGGTCGATCGAGAAACTCGGTGCGCGATAGCCCCTGATCGCGACGCCGCCGGCATCCTCGAGCGCCTTGCGCGCCTTGTCGATATCCTCGGCGAACAGGTCGGGCGTCATCGTGAAGACGCGTGTGTGGTCCCAGCCATGGCTGGCAATCTCGTGCCCCTCGGCGATGATGCGGCGGATCAGCGCCGGGTGCCGATGCGCCACCCAGCCGAGCGTGAAAAAGGTCGCCTTGACGCTGCAGCGCGCGAACAGGTCGAGCACGGCGCCGGTGTTCAGCTCGACGCGGCTGGCAATGCCGTCCCAGTCGGCCGGATCGATCGTGTTCTCGAACGCGCCGACCTGAAAATACTCTTCGACATCAACCGAGAGGCCGTTGACGATGCGCCTGTTGGCAGTGCGATGCTGGCCCAGCGATGCTTCGCGCACGGTCATTCACTCCCGGCCCCATGGGGCAAAATCATTCCGGTCAGGCTGCCCGGCCCTTGGGCCACATGCCAGCAGAATCGTCTTCGACCCAGCCGACCAGAAGCGCAAGCAAGCGGTGCAGCGTCTGTTGCTGCTCGGCTTGCAGCCTTTCCAGCGCCTCGATCCGCCGGACCAGCGGCTCGACATCGCTGATGGGTGCGGGGCGCGATTCCAGCGCATCGACCCGATCCAGCGCTGTCTGCAACTCCTGCACCAGCAGCGCGCGCGCGTCCTGCTGCTCGGTAGCGAAGGCGCGCACCTCGCGGACGAAATGGTTGAAATCGCTGCGGCTGACCTCCGGAACGGCGGCCGGAGCTGCTGGCGCTGCCGCTTCCGGAGCAGGAGCGACCGGAGCGGCATATTCGGCATGGCGCGCAGCGCTCGCCAGCATCGCCTCGTTCTGCCAGTCCTCGTCATTCATCTGGTCCATCGCCAGATCGGCCAGCACGGCATCGATCAGCGACGCGTCGATCGTTTCGCGATCATCCACCGCCGCCATCAGCAGTACGCGGTTGATCAGCATGTTGACCTTGCGCGGAATGCCGCCGGTTTCGGCAAACAGGCGCCCCCAGACATCTTCGGCAAAGGCCGGGCGTCCGGTCCAGCCGACCAGCTTCATCCGGTGTTCGACATAGGGCTGCACCTCGTGCAGGTCCATGGCGCCCAGATGATGCGTTGCGATGATCCGCTGGCGCAGCTGTTCGAGGCCCGGCGCACCATGCACCATCGCGCGGAATTCTGGCTGACCGAGCAAGAAGATCTGCAGCAGCGGATGGCTGCCGAGCTGGAAGTTCGACAGCATGCGCAGTTCTTCGAGCGCGGGCATCGGCAGGTTCTGCGATTCATCGACCACGAGCAGGCAGCGGCGACCGGCGCGCGCTTCGGTGTGGAGGAAATGCTCGATCGCGGCCAGCGTGCCGGTCTTGTCGAGCCCCGCCGTGGCGACGCCGAAGCTGCTCGCCACCATGTGCAGCAGGTCGTCGCCCTTGAGCTGCGTGGTGACGATCTGCGCTGCCGTCAGCCGCGCCTTGTCCACGGTCTGCATCAGATGCGCGACCAGCGTGGACTTGCCCGCACCGATCTCGCCGGTGATGATGATGAAGCCCTCGCCCTGCGCCAGGCCGTAGCCCAGATAGGACATCGCCTTGCGGTGCGTTGCGCTCTCGAAATAGAAGCGCGGATCGGGCGTCAGCTGGAAAGGCCGTCCGGTCAGGCCGTAATGGGTCTCAAACATGGGCTTTCCCCCTGATCTTCAAGTCAATATTACTGGAACGAATAGCGCAGCGCCAGTAGCGCGGAGGCTACCAGATTGCTTTCGAAGCCCTTGGGATCGAAATAGTCGAGCCCCAGTGCCAGCGTCCCGTTGAAGCGGTTGGTGAAGTTGCGGCCATAAGCGATATTGGTGCCCAGGCCGAGCACGTCGGTCCCGCCGCCATTCAGCACCTGACCGGGACCATTTTCCAGATAATTGGCAAAAATGGTGCCGGTGATGCTGGAACGCGCATCCAGCTGCTTGGCGGCCACATAACTGGCAAACCAGATCTCGTCGATCGTCTGGTCGAAGCCGGCCAGCGCGCCATTGTCCGCTGCGAAGAACTTGCGGCGGCTATAGCCTGCGCCAAAGCCGTGCTGCCAGTCGCCGCTGGTCAGGCTGATCTGCCCGGTGACCCCACGTGTACGGAAGGCCGACGAGGCGACCGACTGGAGCGCGTCATTGAGGCAGTTGCCGCCCCCGCCCACGCCGAAGAAGCACGCGTTGAGGTCGCCGCTCAGCGGATTGCGCGTCGCATCGAACTGCGTGGGCAGGCCCGCCAGATTGTCGTTCAGTCGCGATCCGAAGCCGGCGACCAGATCGTACACCGTCACGTTCGCCGCCACGCGCTGGTTGGGCGTATAGCTGAAGGTGCCGTAATAGGTCAGGCTGTCATAGCGCTTGCCCACCCGCGCTTCGAGCGAGGTGCGGCGGCTGGGGCGCCAGAGCACGCCGACATCCCAGATGAGGCCATCCTGATCGTAGGATAGCAGGCGCGGCGAATTGCGGTTGGTGACAAGCCGTCCGTCATTGCCGACGACCGGGTTGCCTGCGGCATCGCGCACCGCATCGCGTTCCGAAATCTCGATATCCTCATAGCCTACACCGCCGACCAGCGCGAGCGTGGCGCTGACCGGAACGGTGACATCCGCGCGCACGATCTTGTCGTCGAAGCGCTGGTCGAGCTGGCTCGCATCCTCGCGATACCAGCCGCCGCTGACCGACCAGCCGATGGGGAGGAAGCCGCCCGGCTGCTGGCCGATGGCCAGGCTCGCGGCATGGTTGACGCTGTCGCCGAACAGGTCGAGCGGCAGCGCGCCCGCCGGCAGCGCGACGGCATCAGCCTCCACCTTGGTATAGCCGATTCGGTAGAGTGCGTTGACATCGACTGTGCCGACTTGCGTCGCCAATGTCGGGCCGGCATAGACCGAATAGATCTGCGTGACATTGTCCGACCCGCCGATCAGGTTGCTGGGGGCTGCGCCGCGATTGTCGATGCGCGAGCGTATGCCGAGCGCGCCTGCCTCGAGGGACAGCGTGTTGGGGATGATCTGCAGATTGCCGCGCGCGATACCGCTGATCGCGTCCTCGTCGCCAAAATCGTCGTTCCACGAGAAGCGCCGCTCATAGCGAACGCTGACCTGCGCCTCGGCGCGCGAGGTCGCGACCGCCGCATCGACGCCGACTGCGGCCAGGCTGTAGGTCAAAAGGTCGCCGCCATTCTTGAGATCGGCGCTCAGCACCTGGCCGACTTCGAGATAGGGTACGACGACCGACCGGCGGCCATTGGCCAGCCCGCCGCTGCGGCCGCCCTGCCCCTGGCTCTGTCCCTGGCCGATGCCGGGATCGACCCCGCCGCCCTGCTGCGCCAGAGCGGCCTGTGGCATGGCCACCGCTGCCGCCAGCGCGGCCAGCGAAAGGCCCGCCCTGCTACCCTTGAAATCCGACCATCTTGCCATGGTCATTCTCCATATCCGTAATAGGATCCGAAGCTGCGACCCGAGGGGGAGAATTTCACCCCGTTGAGCAGCAGCTGTATCTGGTTGCAGCCGGCAATCAGGCTGAGCGCATCGCGCAGCGCGCGTTCGCTGGTGACATCGGCGCGCACCACCATCAGCGCATGGCCGACATGCTGCGCGATCGTCGCAGCCGGCGATGCCGCGAGCAGCGGCGGCGAATCGAAGATCACGATCCGGCCCGGACGTCCGGCGGTCAGGCTGGCCAGCACCTCCTGCGTGCGCGCCGAAGCGAGATATTCGCTGTCCGTATTGGTTTGACGCCCGGCGGGGAGCACTGAAAGCCCGGGTATGTCGGTCGGGATGATCAGGTCCTGCACGTCCACCGCCGGATCGGCCAGCGCGTCCATCAACCCGCTCTGCCCGGCAATGCCAAGCGAGGACAGGATGCTGGGCTTGGCGAAATCGGCATCGACCAGCACGACGTCATGGTCCTTCTCGGTCGCGATCGAGAGCGCCAGATTGATCGCGCTGTACGTCTTGCCGTCGCCCGGATTGGCCGAGCAGATCAGGATGCGCTGCGCGGCAACGCCGAGGCCTGCATTGATCTCTGCCTGGACGCTGACGAGCAGGCGGCGCTTCACGATGCGGAATTCTTCCGAAATGCTGGTCACCGGACCATCGGGAACGATGAACGCGGATTCGCGCAGCAAATCGCGATCGACCTCGGCAACCGGCAGCACCGGCCCGCGCGGCACGACGGGTGCGATAGTAACCTGCGGCGCAACGGGCGCTGCTGCAGCGGGTGCAGGCGCAGAAACAACCGGCGGCACCACTGGAGCCGGAGCGGCAGGGACTACGGCAGCAGGCGCCGCAACCGGCGCCTCGGGCAGCTTCGGTGCTTCCGGACTCAGAGCTTTCCGGAAATCGTACATCTGCGACGCGCGCTCGATCAGCGAGCGCGGACCTTCGTCCTTGTCGGGCGACTTGATGGGATCGTGCATGGTCATGTCTCTTTCGCCCCTCAAACCACCGAACCGCGCTGGATGAACTCGATGATCAGCAGCACCAGGAAGACACCGACCAGCGCCCCGCCCGAGCCGATATACATGCGCAGCTTGCGCTTGCGCTCGTCGCGCTGCGCCTGGGTCAGCATCTGCGAAATCGATCCAATCACCGGCAGACCCGAAGCTGCCTCCAGCTTGGCCGAGGTAGGATAGCTGGCGCTCAGCTGGCCGAGCGCGAACGCTCCGCCGATGCCACCGGCAATGCCTGCAAACAGCACCGCAGCCAGCAGCAGCGGCCGCTTGGGCGCGATCGGCGTGCGCGGGCTCGACGGCGGCGTGATCAGGTCGAAACGCACCGCGTCGGTCTGCGTCTCCACCTGGCCGCGCAGCCGCACCTGCTCGCGATCGGCGAGCAGCTTGTCATATTGCGCCTTCAGAACCTCATAGTCGCGCGCGATGCGCGCCTGCTCGGCAGCGACACCCGGCTCCTGGATCTGCTTGGCGACCATCGCGTTCATCTCGCCCTGCAGCGAAGCCTTGCGCTGCTGCAGCGCGGAGACCGCCGCCTGGCGCTCGGCCTTCATGCTGACCAGCGAGCTGTAAGCCGGATTGGGCACGCCATAGGCCGTGCTCGCGCCCGCGCCTGCGGCCTTGAGCGCGGCGATCTGGTTCTTGATCGCCTGGACATCGGGATGCTGATCGGTCAGGCCGCGCGCCTTCATTCCGGCCAACTCACCCTGAGCCTGCGCGAGCGGATTGACGGCCCCGGTCGTGCCACCGGCGATCGTCTGCGGCGTCCCGGCAATCTGGCCATTGATCGCAGCCAGCGCGCTCTGCGCGGCGATGAGCTGCGAATCGATCTGGTTGATCTCGACCCGGCCCTGCTCGAGCCGCTGGCTGACCGAGCCGATGCCGGGCAGCATGCCGAGATTCTCGGTCTCGAACTTGACCCGCTTCTGCTCGGCAATCTCGAGTTCCTTCTGCCGCTTGGCGATCTGCTCGTTCAGAAAGCGCAGCGTGTCGCTGGTCTCGCCCCGGCCACCGGCCAGGTTTTCCTCGACGAACAGGTCGATCAGCTTCTGCACCACGGCGCGCGACAGGTTCGCCGCCTCGCCGTCGGAACGACCCGAGGCGGTCATCGTCGCCGAAATCTCGAACAGGTTGCTCTGTTCGGACTTGATCTTGATCGCGCTGCGCAGGCCGTTCACCGCGCCCTCGATCTCGCGCGGGGTCACCAGGCCCTTGCCCAGATCGGTACCGCGCACGACCTTTTCCAGGTTCGCTGCCGAAGTCAGCGTCTGCTGCACCGTGTCGATCTGCTTCTGCTGCTCTGCCGGATTGACGCCGGTATTCTCGGGCAGGATCGACTTGGTCTGGACGAACAGCTTGGCCTGCGATTCATAAGTATTGGGGATCATCGCGACCGCCAGCCAGCCGACGAGACAGATCACCCAGGCGATTCCCATGGCAATCCAGCGGCGTTGCCACACGCTGTGCACCGCGATCCGGAATTCTTCGTACAGGCCATTCATCGGTCAGGCTTTTCTTTCGATGTTGCGGTGCGGGCGGCGGGCCGCGGGCTTAGAACATGCTTTCGGGGATGATGATCACATCGCCGGGCTGCAGCAGCACGTTCGCGCGGCTGTCGCCCTTCTTGATGAGGTCGCCCAATTTGATCGGATATTCCTGCTGGCGGCCCGACACCTTGTCGAAGCGCACCAGCTTGGCGCGGTTACCCGCGGCGAATTCGGACAGGCCACCAACCGCGATCATCGCGTCGAGCAGCGTCATGTTGGCGCGATACGGGATCGAGGCCGGCTTTTCGGTCGCGCCGACGATGCGCACCTGCTGCGAGAAGGTGCCGGCAAAGCTGTTGACGATGACCGAGACGATCGGCTCCTGAATATATTGCGACAGCTGCAGCTTTATGTCCTCGGCGAGCATGGTCGGCGTCTTGCCGACCGCGGGCATGTCGGTGATCAGCGGCGTGGTGATGCGACCATCGGGACGCACCTGCACCTTCGCGCCAAGCTCCGGATTGCGCCACACGAACACCGTCAATTCATCGAGCGGCCCGATGATATATTCCTCGCCGGGCCCATCGGAGAGCGAGACGAACGATGCCGGAGGAAGCTGCGGACCGCTGGCAGTGGACGCGCAAGCACTCAGCAAAGCCGTCGCCGCGAGCGCCGCGATTCCCATTTTCAACAGACGGAACAATCCCATGTCAGCACCTTTTTCGTCGTCCCGCGAATCCCTTGCGCGCGGCAAAAAGCCAGGCCGGGTCCACGCAGATTGGCATCAGCTATGACGAAAAAGGGTGAACATAGCGTTAGTGTTTGATGGCGCAGGCGATTTTACGATGTTGATAGGTCGCGCGGTAACCTTGGAGGTTCGCTGTGGCTCGGCGAGACCGCGCCCGGGCGCACCGCCTCACCCTAACAACATCCGCTCAGCCTGAGCCTGTCGAAGGCCCCGCGCCGACCGGCGCGATATTGCAATCCGTCACCCTGAAATCGTTTCAGGGTCCATTTATCCCCACGCGGCTTCGGCATTTGGGGCACGATGGATCCTGAAACAAGTTCAGGATGACGCAGAGAGTTGGTGGCCGGGTTGCTCATAGCCATCAGCCCCCACCACCCGCTTTCCGGCGAAAGCCGGAATCCAGAGCGACAACATAGCCACCCCGCCCCTAGGCTCCGGCTTCCACCAGAGAGCAGATGCGTTTCGGGAAAGGTTCTCGCGAGGCCTTCGACAAGCTCAGGCTGAGCGGAGCGTGTAAAACGCGATGAAATTCTAGCGCCGCATTTTCGCCAGAAACCGCGCCCATCCCCGCGACCATTTGTTGAACACCTTCGCCTCATCGGACGCGAAGGCCGCTGCCTTGATATGCTCCGAGCGGTTGGGATAGGGCACGATCAGGCTGGCAACGCCGAAGGTCGAGGATTTGCCCGCGATCATCATCGCGATCGGCAGGATCAGGTCGCCCGCGCCGCGCCCGACCACGGTGCCGCCGACGACCTTGCTGCCCTTCTTGACCAGCTTGACGAAACCGGTGACCTCGCGCTCGGTCACCGCGCGGTCGTTATGGTCGAAGTCCTCGCGCCAGACGGTCACCTTGTCACCGAACCGGCGGCGCGCCTCCTCCTCGGTCAGGCCGACCTGCGCGAGTTCGGGGTCGGTATAGGTGACCCAGGGGAGCGCTGCATAATTGGCCTTGGTCGGCACGCCCAGGCTGATCTCGAGCGCGACATTGCCGCCCTCGTAACCGCTGGCATGGGTGAAGCGCGGGCCATCGCGGCAATCACCGATCGCGTAAATGTGTTTCGCACTCGTCCGCCGCCGGGCATCGACCTGGATGCCCCGCTTGTCGTAAGCCACGCCCGCGACCTCCAGCCCCAGCCCGTCGAAATTCACCTCGCGCCCCGTCGCGATCAGCAGGTGCGTGCCGGTGAGCGTGCGGCCATCCTTGAGCCTGAGGACAAGGCCGTCGGCGGTCTTCTCCACCGCATCGCCTTCGGCATCGTGGATGATCTCGACGCCCTCGCTCTGCAGCCGGTCGATGACGATCTTCGCGGCATCGGCATCGTCCTTGGGGAACGGTCGCCCCAGTGTCGCCACCACGACCTTTGACCCCAGCCGCCGGAAGCTCTGCGCCAGTTCCATCCCGATCGGCCCGCCGCCCAGCACGATCAGCCGCTGCGGCAGCTCGGTCAGGTCCCAGACATTATGGTTGGTAAGATAGGGCACCGCATCGAGCCCCCTGATCGGCGGCACAAAGGCGCGGCTGCCCACCGCGATCACGATGCGCGGCGCGGTGTAGGTCTTGCCACCCACCACCACGCTCTTCGGCCCAGTGAAGCTGGCATCGCCGCGCACGACCTCCACCCCCATGCCCTCGAAGCGCTCGACGCTGTCATGCGGCTCAATGGTCTTGATCGCCTGGTGCACCGCATCGTGCACCGCGCGGAAATCGACGACGGGCTCCACTGAGGCCATGCCGAATTCGCTCGCGGTGCGCAGATCGTGCGCGCGGTGCGCGGCGGAGATCAGCGCCTTGCTGGGCACGCAGCCGGTGTTGAGGCAATCGCCGCCCATGTCCGCGCGCTCGATCAGCAGCGGCCTCAGGCCGAACATCGCGAGGCCGCCGGAGCAGACCAGCCCCGCCGACCCCGCCCCGATCACGATCACGTCATGCGTATATCCCATGGACTGCCCTTCGCCTTCAATTTGCCGCTGGTTACCGCAGCGCCGCAAGGCTAGTGTTTGTGCGTCATGGCCAAGGGAATCCAGCATGAATCTTGAAAATTCGCGCGAATATTATGGCAAAGTGCTGTCGGAATCGGCGGACCTGCGCACCGATGCCTGCACCACGGCGGAGCGCCCTCCCCTGGCCGTCATCAAGGCGCTGGCCAATGTCCATCCAGACGTCAAGGCGCGCTATTATGGCTGCGGCCTGATCGCCCCCTCGGCCATCGCAGGCGCGCGCATTCTCGATTTGGGTTCAGGCTCGGGCCAGGATGCCTATATCCTGGCGCAGCTGGTCGGCGAACATGGCGAGGTCGTCGGCGTCGATGCGACGCCCGAACAGCTCGCCGTCGCCAATGCGCATCTCGAATGGCATCGCGAAACCTTCGGCTATGCCAGGTCGAACGTCCGCTTTGTCGAGGGCGATATCGAGAAGCTCGACGAGCTGGACCTCGAACCCGGCAGCTTCGACATCATCGTGTCGAACTGCGTGATCAACCTCGTCGCGGACAAGGCCAAGGTGTTCGCCGATGCGCACCGGCTGCTGAAGCCCGGCGGCGAGATGTACTTCTCCGACGTCTATTCGAGCAGGCGGGTGCCGCAGCATCTGCTCAGCGATCCGGTGCTGCACGGCGAGTGCCTGTCGGGCGCGCTCTATTGGGGCGATTTCCTCAAGCTCGCCAAGGCCGCTGGGTTCACCGACCCGCGCCTGGTCAAGGACCGTCCGCTCGGCATCGGCGATGCGCGCATTGCCGAAATGCTCGACGGTATCGATTTCTTCTCCGCCACCTATCGGCTGTTCAAACTGGGCGATCTCGAGCCCGAATGCGAGGATTACGGCCAGGCGGTGGTCTATCTCGGCACGGTCGAGGGCGAGGAGCGCGTGTTCACGCTCGACAAGCATCACGAAATCGAGCGCGGTCGCATTTTCCCGATCTGCGGCAATAGCTGGAAGATGTTGGCCGACACGCGCTTTGCCGAGCATTTCCAGTTCATCGGCGATTTCTCGACGCATTATGGGGTGTTTGCCGGATGCGGCGGCGGCCTGCCGTTTGCGCAGGCTTCCGGAGAGAATAGCGCGGTTGCGGCGGGTTGTTGCTGAACGGTCAGTTGTCCCCCGTCTCCTGAACCACCCCATGCACTCCACGCCCGCTCAGCCTGAGCCTGTCGAAGGCCTCACGCCGCCCTCGCCTTCGCATCCCTCGTCACCCCCGCGCACGCGGGGGTCCCGCTACTGCGCCACGCAGATAAGAAAGCGGGATTCCCGCGTTCGCGGGAATGACGTGGTTAGACATGGAACCCTCGCGCGGGGCCTTCGACAGGCTCAGGCGGAGCGGATGTGGTTAGCGGCTGCGAAAAGGGAGCGCGGATGCACGTCTTCCTGACCGGAGCGACCGGGCTCGTCGGCGGGGCGCTGGCCGGGGCACTGCTCGATGCCCGGCACCGCGTCACGGCGCTGGTGCGGGGCGAAGGCCGCGACGTGCTCGACATGGACGGACGCGACCGCATCGGCGAGATTGCGGTGGTCCAAGGCGATGTCGCGCAGCCCGGCTTCGGGATGGCCGAACCGCACACCGGGGTCGACCTGCTGATCCATTGCGCCGCCACGGTCGATTTCGCCGCCAGCGATGCGGTGCACGAAGCGGTCAATGTCGGCGGCACCGCCCATGCCATTGCGCTTTCCCGCGCCTGGAACTGCCCGCTGCTGCACGTCTCGACCGCCTATGTCTGCGGCCGCGCCGATGGCGTGATCGGCGAGGAACCCGCCGATCCGCTGGCGAGCTTCACCAACGGTTACGAGGCCAGCAAGGCGCGCGCCGAGGCCTTGGTCGAGGCGGCGCGGCGCGACGGGCTGGTCGCCGCGATCGCCCGCCCGGCGATCATCGTTGGGCGGCTGAGCGATGGCGCGATCGCGCGGATCGACGGTTTCCATCACCTGTTCCGGCTGTTCGGATCGCCGCTGCTGGGCGATGTCCCCGCCGCACCGCAGGCCGCGTTCGCGATCGTGCCGATCTGTCACGTCACCGCCGGGCTCATGGCGATGGCAGAGAACATGGCCGCGTTCGACGGCGTGCGGGTGCATCTGGTCGGGGCCGAGCCATTCGCGATGGCGGACATGCTGCGGATCGTCGCGGATTATCCGGGCACCGTTCCAGCGCGGATGATCGACCCTGTCACCTATGACCCGGCTGCGCTCGACCGCCGCACCGCGATGGTGCATCGTAGGATCGGTCCTCAATTCTTCGACTATTTCCTGCGCAGCCCGTGTTTTGCTGGCGGCAGCTTGCAGCGGATCACAGGGATTGATGCGCCGAGAGTCGACGAGGCAGCTTTCCGGCGGATGATCGATCATTGTGTGAAAGTCGGCTTTCTGGATTGGCGGTAGCAACGACGTCCCGAGCGAAGTCGAGGGACGTGTGCATGACGTCAGCCCCTTGCGCCAACCCTTTGCTTTCAACATGATGCCTCATCCACACGCCACAGGGGCCCACATCCATGAAACATATCCTCCTCGCCACGCTCGCTCTCGCCCTGCCCTCGGTCGCACTGGCGGGCGAGGCCGAAGATGCCGCCACCGCGCAGACGCTGAAAGCCATCGACGCGCGCTATGACGACACGGCGAAAGTCGCGCGGCAGATCTGGGAATGGGCCGAGGTCGGCTACAAGGAGGAACGGTCGAGCGCGCTGCTGCAGGAGCGGCTGAAGACCGCCGGCTTCAAGGTGACCGCCGGCGTCGCGGGCATCCCCACTGCGTTCGTCGCCGAATATGGCAGCGGCGGGCCGGTCATCGCGATCCTGGCGGAATATGACGCGCTTCCCGGCATCAACCAGGACGCGCTGCCCACCCGCGCGCAACTGCCCGGCAAGGGCGCGGCGCATGCCTGCGGGCACAATCTGTTTGCAGCCGGATCCCTGGGCGCGGCGCTCGCGGTGCGCGACTGGCTCAAGGCGACCGGCACGCCGGGCCGCGTCCGGCTGTATGGCACCCCGGCGGAGGAAGGCGGCAGCGGCAAGGTCTATCTGGTGCGCGAAGGCCTGTTCAAGGATGTCGATTTCTCGATCCACTGGCATGCCGATGACGAGAACAGCGCGGCGGCGCGCACCAGCCTGGCCAACCGATCGGCCAAGTTCCGCTTCACCGGCGTCTCGGCACATGCCGCAGGCGCTCCCGAAAAGGCCCGCTCCGCGCTCGACGGGGTCGAGGCGATGAACATGATGGCCAACATGATGCGCGAGCATGTGCCGCAGCAGACGCGGATGCATTATGTCATCACCGAAGGGGGCAGCGCGCCCAATGTGGTGCCCGATTTTGCCGAGGTCTTCTATTATGTCCGCCACCCCGATGCCGACGAGGTACGCCGCATCTGGACCCGGCTGGAAGCAGCGGCGCAGGGCGCGGCGCAGGGCACCGGCACCAAGGTGGAATGGGAGATCATTCACGGCAACAACGCGCTGCTGGTCAACGAGCCGCTGGCGAAGATGATGGACATGAAGCTGCGCCAGGTCGGGGGGATCAGTTACACGCCCGAGGAAACGAGGTTCGCCGAAGGCATCCGCCAGAGCTTCGACAAGCCCGACCTGCCGCTGGGCAGCCAGAGCGAGATCCAGCCCTATGACGTGACTTTGGGCTATGGCTCGACCGATGTCGGCGATGTCTCCTATGCCACGCCGACCGTGGGCGTGCGCACCGCAACCTGGGTACCGGGCACGTCGTCGCACAGCTGGCAATCGGCGGCAGCGAGCGGCATGTCGATCGGCTTCAAGGGGGCGCAGGTCGCCGCCAAGGCGATGACGCTGGCGGCGATCGAACTCTATACCAACCCGGCGTTGCGCGACGAGGCGACCGCGGCGTTCAAACAGGCGCTGGGGCCGAACTACGCCTACAATTCGCTGCTCGGCGACCGCAAGCCGCCGCTCGATTACCGGGATTGAGCTTTATCCGTCATCCCCGATCCGTCATTCCCGCGAAAGCGGGAATCCCGCTTATGCGTAGGGATTGCCTGTAGAAGCGGGACCCCCGCCTTCGCGGGGTGACGACAAGTCATCCCGCGAGGCAGTCACTCAGCTGAAATTCGCCGCGCGCTTCTGCATGAACGCGAACACCGCCTCCATTTGGTTGGGCGTGCGGATGATGTCTTCCTGCAGCACGCTTTCTTCCATCAGGATCGCGTCGGTGTCCATGTCCGGCGTGCGGTTGAACAGGTCCTTGGCGGCGCGGATCGCATCGGGGTTCTTGCCTGCGATCTCGGTGGCGATAGCCATCGCCCGAGCGTGCGGATCGGCGTCGACATGCGTGGCAAAGCCGATCCGGCCCGCCTCTTCGCCGCTGAACTCGCGGTTGGTATAGGTCAGCTCGCGCAGCGCATCGTCGCGCACCGTGCCGCGCCACAGCGCATAGCCGCCCATGTCGGGGATCAGCCCCCAGCGCATTTCCATGATCGAAAGCCGCGCATCGGGCGCGATGATGCGCATGCACGCGCCGGACATGATCTGTAGCCCGCCGCCGAAGCACACGCCATGCACCGCCGCGATCACCGGCATCGGCAGCTTGCGCCAGCCGAATGCCACCTGCTGGAACTTGTTGGCATTGCCATAGGTGCGGTCGGTGAGCTTGGAGGGCGCCGAGCCATCCGATCCGCCCGCAGGCGCGGTAAAGCTCGCCATGTCGAGACCCGCGCAGAACGAGCGTCCCTCGCCCGACAGCACCACGGCGCGCACGCCCGGTTCCTTTTCCAGCCGGTCGATGGCACCGATGATGCCATCGAACATCGCCGGGTCCAGCGCGTTCATCTTGTCCGGGCGGTTGAGCCGCACATCGGCGACATGGTTTTCGATGGTAATGCTGACCCGGTCGTTCATGAAACTGCCTCTCCGTTGCGCTTGAGTGCCTGCTCCACCAGCGGGAGCTGATCGTTGCCGAAATACATATCGGTGCCTCTCACGAAAATCGAGGGCGATCCATAGCCGCCGCGCGCCACAAGCCGCTCGGTATTGGCGCGCAGACGGTCCTTGACCGGCTGGCAGTTCGCCGCCGCGACCAGGGCTTCGCCATCCATGCCGATCGCATCGGCGACCGCCGCTATTTCCGTCGCGTCATCGAGATTGCGCTGCTCGACGAAATAGGCGTGGAATGCGGCCTCGGCAAAGCGTTCGAGCGCCGCCTGATCATCCTCCAGCGCGCAGCAGGCACGCATGGCATTGACGCTCTTGAGCGGATGCCACGGCGCGGGGAATTTCAGATCCACGTCGGCCAGCTTCGCCCAGTCGCGCATCACCTTGCCCATATGACGGAACTTGGGGCTGTCCATGGCCTCGCGCGCGGCATAGACCGACGGGTTCACGGCGTTGAACACCCCGCCGACCAGGATCGGCGTCCAGCGGATTTCCGCACTGTGCCGCGCGGCGAGCGGGCGGATGTTGTGGAAAGCGAGATAGGTCCAGGGGCTGGACAGGTCGAAGCAGAATTCGATGGCGTGGGTCATGGGTTATCCTTGGGGCATAGACTTGCGCTCAGGTCCTGATCCCGAACAGCGTTTCGCGCACCTTCGCGTCCGCCTGCGGGTTTCGGTTGATCGCGTCCTTCATCACGTTGAGGCCCGCCTGCAGCGCCGGGCGCGCGCGGCATAAAGCATACCACCGCTTGATGTTCGGATAATCGTCGAGCGTGATCTCCTGGCGCTTGTGCGTCATGATCCAGGGGAAGATCGCCATATCGGCGATGGTGTATTCGCTGCCCGCGACATGGTCCGCCTCGCCCAGCCGCCGGTCGAGCACGCCATAGAGCCGCGCGGTTTCGCGCTCGTAACGGTCGATGGCATAAGGCAGCTTTTCAGGGGCATAGAGCTTGAAATGGCCGTTCTGTCCCAGCATCGGCCCCAGCCCACCCATCTGCCACATCAGCCATTGCATCACCTGATAGCGAGCACGCAGGTCGCTCGGCATGAACTGCCCCGATTTCTCCGCGAGATAGAGCAGGATCGCGCCGGTCTCGAAGACGCTGACCGGATCGCCGCCGCCTTCGGGGGCATGATCGACGATCGCCGGGATGCGGTTGTTCGGGCTGATCTTCAGGAATTCCGGTGCGAACTGCTCGCCTGCGCCGATATTGACCGGGCGGACCGTGTAAGGCAGCCCGCATTCCTCGAGCATGATCGATATCTTCCACCCATTGGGTGTCGGGGCGTAATACAGATCGATCATGGCCTCTCCCGCGCAGATTCGCATTGCGTCTTGCAACCGACCATAATCGATGCGCGCGACGTGTCACCCCCCGGATGCGGATGCCCGGACAAGACGATAACCGCGATGCCGCACCGTCTCTATCCAGATACGATCTGCCATCCCGGCGAGCCTGCGGCGAAGCTTGCAGACATGCACTTCGACGCTGTTGGTGCCCGGATCGAACGGGGTCTGCCAGATGGCGTGGAGCAGATCGTCGCGGCTGACGATCTCGCCCGCATGGCGCACCAGCGCCAGCAGCAGATCATATTCGCGCGGCATCAGCGACAGCGTCTCTCCCTGCCAGCGCACCTGGCGCAGGCCGGTGTCGAAGGTGAAATCCGCAAGCCGGATATGCCCCTGCAGCGCTGCATTCAGCCGGGCAGCGGCCTTCATCCGGGCGGCAAGTTCATCCGGACCGACCCGCGCCGAAATGGCATCGTCGGCCCCGGCCTCGATCAGGCGGGCGCGGGTGCCGCTGGTGCCGGCGCCGACGAACAGAAGCGGGGCCGATCGCTGGGGAATGTCATCGATCCAGCTCTGCACGACGGCGCGGCAGCGGGCATCGCACAGCACGGGGCGATACCGCACGCGCGCCGGTCCGTCGAAATGCGGCTGCGCATCGATCCTGAAGCGCGCCAGCGCCAGCGCCAGGCGTTCCAGCTCGGTGCGATCGCTGCCCACCAGCAGCCAGGGTGGCATGGAGCCGTCCCTGGTTGCGGGCGCGGTCGACAGCGCTGGTCGATAGTGCACGTTCATAACGACCCCCTGGCCGATGCTGCGGTCTCGGGGGCATTAAACCGCGTTCATCGCGCGAAGGGGAGCACAGTCGCGTCCGAAACGAACCTACCCTGCCATCGCGATCAGGAGCCGACCGCCTGGCCCGGCGTGTTGACGCCCATGCTGGCGAGATAGCGCTTCACGTTGCGCGCGGCCTGACGGAGGCGCTGCTCGTTCTCGACCATCGCGATGCGGACATAGCCCTCACCGTCCTCGCCATAGCCGACGCCGGGTGCCACCGCGACCTTGGCGTGCTGCAGCAGCTGCTTGGAAAATTCGAGGCTTCCCATATGCTTGAGCGCGGGCGGCAGAGGAGCCCAGGCGAACATCGAGGCGCGCGGGGCCGGGATGTCCCACCCTGCCCGGCCGAACGCATCGATCATCACGTCGCGGCGCTTGTGATAGAGCTCGCGGTTCTTCTGGACGATATCCTGCGGGCCGTTGAGCGCCGCGCAGGCCGCCGCCTGGATCGGCGTAAATGCTCCATAATCGAGATAGCTCTTCACCCGGGTGAGCGCCGCGATCAGCTGGCGGTTGCCCACGGCAAAGCCCATGCGCCATCCGGCCATCGAATAGGTCTTCGACATCGAGGTGAACTCGATCGCGACATCCTTGGCACCCGGCACCTGCAGGATCGAGGGCGTCGGGCAGCCATCGTAATAGAGCTCGCTATAGGCAAGGTCGGACAGCACCCAGACCTTGTTCTCCTTCGCCCAGGCGACCAGCCGCTCGTAAAAGGCCAGATCGACAACCTCTGCGGTCGGGTTTGACGGATAGCCGACGACCAGCACCGAAGGCCGCGGAACGGTGAACGCCATCGCGCGGTCGAGCGAGCGCCAGTAATTCTCATCCGGAGTCGTCGGCACCGAGCGGATCGTCGCGCCCGCAATGATGAAGCCAAAGGTGTGGATCGGATAGCTGGGATTGGGCGCCAGCACGACATCGCCCGGCGCGGTGATCGCGGTGGCGAGGCTCGACAGGCCCTCCTTCGAGCCCATGGTCACCACCACCTCGGTCTCGGGATCGAGTTCGACGTTGAAGCGGCGCGCATAATAGTTCGCCTGGGCGCGGCGCAGGCCGGGAATACCCTTGGACTGGCTATAGCCGTGCGCATCCGGCTTCATCGCGACTTCGCACAGCTTCTCGATGACGTGCGGCGGCGGCGGCAGATCGGGATTGCCCATGCCGAGATCGATAATGTCCTCTCCGGCCGCTCGCGCCGCGGCCCGCATCGCGTTGACTTCAGCGATCACATAAGGCGGCAGGCGTTTGATGCGGTAGAATTCGTCGGACATAAGGATTTCGCTTTTCAGTTCTCCGTGAATGGAGCGGCATCCTTGACCTATGTGCGCGCGCGTGTCGAGCAAAAGCGGGCAAGAGCAACACAGCTCCCCTCCCTTCAAGGGAGGGGCCGGGGGTGGGCAAGCGAGGTCGAACCGATGCTGGCGCAGACGACCCACCCCTAACCCCTCCCTGGCCAGGGAGGAAACCGTGCGTATTGCAAGCGCCGCGATCCGTTTATCAGGGACTTATCTTTGCTTGCCGCGGCTGCTAACAAACGCAAAAGCATCGACAACGAGAGGCCGCCATGTCCGCCGATACCGATTTCACCCCGCCGGGCCTGCCCACGCTGGAAGAGATGCAGCACTGGACCTGGGTGTTCGGCCGCGCGCAGCAGATGATGCTGGAGCACGCCGCGACCATGGCGCAGCAGATGGCGCAGAAGGACCTGCCCCAGCTCACCGACCCGGCGGCGTTCCAGGCGAAGCTCCCTGCCTGGATGGGATCGATGCCGCAGGCGATGCTCGATGCGCAGGCTGATATGTGGCGCGACGGCATGACCTTGTGGCAGGGCTTTATCGGCGCAATCACCCCGCCTGCCCTGATCGCCGAGCATGAAGGCGGCCCGCCCGCGACGCCGGCGCAGGTGCCCGAACTGCGCAGCGACCGCCGCTTCGCCGCGCGCCAGTGGCACGACAACCCGGTCTATGCGCTGATCCAGCAGAGCTATCTGATGGTGAGCGAACAGATGCTGCGCGTCGCCGACCGGCTGGAAGGGCTCGAGCCCAGGCAGAAGGAAAAGCTTCGCTTTGCCCTGAAGGGCATGATCGACGCGTCGAGCCCGGCCAATTTCGCGCTCACCAACCCGCTGGTCATGGAGAAAATGGTCGAGAGCAAGGGCGAGAACCTGTTGAAGGGGCTCGACCACATGCTGTCCGACATGCGCAAGGGCCAGCTCACGCATACCGACCCCAATGCCTTCGAGCTCGGCCGCAACATCGCGGTAACGCCGGGCAAGGTCGTGTACGAAAGCCCGCTGTTCCAGCTGATCCAGTACGCGCCCGCGACCGAGGAGGTGGTGGAGACGCCGCTCGTCATCTTCCCGCCCTGGATCAACCGCTTCTACATTCTCGATCTCAACCCGCAGAAGAGCTTCGTCAAATGGGCGACGGAGCAAGGCATCACCGTGTTCATGGTCTCGTGGAAATCCGCCGACGAGAGCATGGCGGACGTCATCTGGGACGATTACGTCAAGGCGCAGATCGAGGCGATCGATACCGTGCGCGACCTGCTCGACGTGCCCTCGGTCCACACCATCGGCTATTGCGTCGCGGGAACCACGCTGGCGGCGACGCTGGCACTGCTGGCGAAGCGCGGCGAGGCCAATCGGGTCAAGTCGGTCACCTTCTTCACCGCGCAGGTCGATTTCGAAAAGGCGGGCGATTTGACGCTGTTCGTCGATGACGAGCAGCTCGCGCTGATCGAGCAGCTGGGCAGCCCGGGCTATCTCGACGGGCGCTATATGGCCGCGACCTTCAACCTGCTGCGCGGGCGCGACCTCATCTGGAACTATGTGATCAACAACTATCTGCTCGGCGAGGATTATCCCCCGTTCGACCTGCTCCACTGGAACGGCGACACCACCAACCTGCCCGCCAAGTGGCACAAATCGTATCTGAAAGACCTGTACCGCGACAACCGGCTGGTCCAGCCCGGATCGATCGTGATCGACGGCACGCCGATCGACCTCAGGCTCATCCAGACCCCGGCCTATATCCAGGCGGGGCGCGAGGATCATATCGCGCCGCTTGAAAGCGTGTGGCGGCTGAACGAGGCGCTTTCCGGCCCCACCCGCTTCGTGCTCGCAGGCTCGGGCCATATCGCGGGCGTGGTCAACCCGCCCTCGATGCAGAAATATCAGTACTGGACCAACGACGCGCCTGCGAACAGCCTCGAGCATTTCGTCGCAGGTGCGAAGGAGACGAAGGGCAGCTGGTGGCCCGACTGGATCGAATGGCTGAAGGCGCATGGGCCGAAAACGGTCAAGGCCAAGGGCGCGCGCATCCCCGGCAAGGGCAAGCTGAAAGCCATCGAGGATGCGCCAGGACGCTACGTCAAGGCCCGCTGACCGGCTTGCGGCGGCTTGCGGGCTGCGCTATAAAATCACCATCAGGTTATTGCGCTCGCCCGCCTTTTGTGCAGTGCAACATTTTCCTTGACGTCAAGCCGGTCGATCACTATTGTGCAGTGCAGCATGAAGCAGCACGAGAGTGAGACCGCAATGTCCAATCAAAGCAAACAGCCCGCCGTCGGAGACGCCGGCAAGGCCTATGCCGCTGCCGCGAGTGCGAAAGCGGAAGCCGCTCCGGCGGCTCCCAAGGCCGAACCTGCCAAGGCTGCCGACCCCGTGGTCGCGCCGAAGGTCGCCCCGGCTGCGGCACCTGCCGTAACCCCGGCGCCCGTGGCGGCGAAGCCTGTCCCCGCAGCCAAGGCAGAGGCTCCCAAGCCTGTCGCCAAGGTCGCGGAACCAAAGATGGCCAAGCCTGCCGCCAAACCGGCAAAGCCCAAGACCACGATCAAACAGTCCGCAGTTCCAGCATCACCGGTCGCCGCCAAGGCCGCCGCACCCGCAATCAAGAAGGAATCGAAGATCATGACCACCGCAGAAACCATCACCACCGAAACCAAGAAGGCCGCCGAGGCGATGACCGAGCGTCTGAAGAGCCTGATGGGCGACATGTCGACCCGCGCCAAGACCGCCTATGAAAAGGGCACCGAAATGGTTTCGCAGGCCAGCGAGTTCAACAAGGGCAATGTCGAAGCCCTGGTCGAATCGGGCAAGATCGCTGCCAAGGGCGCGCAGGAAATGGGCCAGGCCTATGCCGAAGACGCCAAGAAGGGTTTTGAAGAGCTGACCGCGGCGCTCAAGGAAATGACCACCGTCAAGTCGCCGACCGAGTTCATCGAGCTGCAGACCAAGCTGGTCAAGAAGAGCTTCGACACCGCCGTCGCCCAGACCTCGAAGAACAGCGAAGCGTTCATCAAGCTGGCCGGCGACGTGTTCCAGCCGATCTCGAACCGCGTCAGCGTCGCGGTCGACAGCTTCAAGAAGGCCGCGTAAGCATCACGCCCCTTCCCGCTGGGAAATGAAAAAGCCGCTCCGGGTGACCGGGGCGGCTTTTTTTGGTCGCCTTTTTCAGGACACGGCAATGGAACTATCGAGATGCCGTTAACACATCTATTCGAATATTCGCGGAACTCAAAAGGGGTTGCCCCGAAGGACAACCCCCAACAGGTGCGTTGCACAGAGCTTGCACCATGCTCTACGGCCTAATATGGGGCCATTAATCGCGTAGGTCAACCCCCCTCTCGCCACGATGCAAGAATGATCCGAACGCGTCTTGATATTCTCTTGACATAGCTCTGCCAAAAAAATGGTTAACTAAATAATTTAGAATAAAAAACATAATCAGAGCCAGCCACGACCACGCTCCAGCTAAACCCCACCATTGGATAAACATAATCACGATCACAGCGGGAGCAAAAATAATCCGCATAATTTTTATTGACATCAAATGCTTGTTATTCTTGAAAAAAATATCAACTCGATTATTTTCCAGCGGAGAGTCCATCACTTCTGAATAAATTCTTGCCATAACATTTGTGTCTGCAAAGTAGTTTGTATGAGCATCGATTGGAAACATTTTTGATCCAGGCAAGACCTCAATATTTTCAATTGCATCGCGGCGCTCTGAAACTCTTTTTCTTAGAGAGTGCATAGACGAGCTAACAGGATCAAACCTAGACCAAAAATTTACAACCTTTGATTTACCCGCTATCCCGTCAAACCGAAATGGAGGCAAAGATATTGACAATCTCTTCTCTTCGGCAATTCTGTTATATCGATGTGAAAACGTCTGATCTGCTTGAAAATAGAAAAATATAAGATCTAGTGGCGATCCGACTGTAAATAGCGTTTTGAATTTATGGAGATAAGTCTCACCCCCTTGTCGCGCCAAAGACTTCTCTCTAGCGCCCTCGCGCAAAAGCGACTCTGATGCAATACACGATCCCAAACTATGCGAAACTATAGTTACGCCTGCACAATCTTTATGGCTAGCTACTTTTCTAATTAATCGTTGAGAATAATGCACTACTCGCTCACGATTTACAAATTGATTATTTCGTTCACTATCTAGTGTCCATGAAATTATATCAAATAAGTACCTCCTGAACAACGACATTGCTATTAGTAAAGTAATAATGAGAATAGCTAATACCGACCCAATTTGAACGAGTTCATACTGCGCATCCCCAGGTCCAATCGGAGGCAGCAGATCAATCACGCCAATTGCAGCCAAAAAAACGAAATATATAAATAAAACCGGAGCAATAGTTACAAAAATGATTTGAAATATATGTTTCGATAACAATCTTACAAAGCTTGAACGCCAATTAATCGCCGCTTTAACCAGTTTCTCCGATTCATGCTTTGGGTATTTTACAGATAAATAATTTTTAAATTCCCGAAATGTACCATTTTTATAATCCCCTCTACTTTCCCAATTTTCGAAGTCACGGTACGCCCTTTCGATTTTTTCAATGACCCCCTTGTTTGAGTAGTTTTCCCCCATTTTAAATAGACTTAATATTCTAATTGCTGGATAGGATCGCCAAACTGAAAACGCAACCTTAAATGGAGAGAAAACACGCCCCATGAACCAAAAAAAAGTTTTCAATATGCCGAAGCTTGATCGGGATTCTGGAACCCAATAAGCTTCATAAACTCGAACAATTCTAGTTACTCGCGGACTACCATTTATTTCGACAATTTTTTTAAATTCAATATAATTTGTTACATCATCATCGCCAGCAAACAACTCTGATTTATATTTGAAATTTCTCGGCTTCCCTGCAACATTTTTACTCTGTCGCTGCCCGTACAGATCAAAATGATCTAAGAAATTTCCAAGAGACATGTGACGCCGAGGACTGCCTATCCCGTGATAATATATTATTGCGTGGTGCTTTTTCATCAATCACAACCCACTCTATAGTTATAGCAAAGCGATACCCTTTGATTCATTCGAATTATACGTTTATAGAACAATCAAAATCCAATTATTGCTGATACTTCACTAAAAATCTATCTTAATCATTGCTCGCCAGCTCCCATATTCTGACCTAACGGAGCATATCCCTCAAGGCTCCGGAGCCCCGCCACGCGCCTAATCATCGCTAGTCCGCGCTTTTACCGCTGGCATTTGCTAGATGCCATGCTCGCCTACAATCTTGATCTCGCCAATGCGCTGCCGATCTACAACTGGCTGTTGGGCACCGATCGCGCGCCGGAGCATCACGATGCCTCCGGGCGCCCGCAGCGCAGGCGCGCCTGATACCGCTTTCGTGGCGCTGTGGTTGTACCAGTTCCGCGAGTAGGCGCGGATGATCCGGGAGGCGGCGGGCGACCGGCGCGTTCTGAAAGCGACCCCACTGGTTCCTCTGGAAGATGCCTGAATGCGTCAGCGCCCAAAAAAAGTTTGATCCACCTCAATGA
>NZ_LSHM01000038.1:0-23268 GCF_001557175.1 Blastomonas sp. CCH9-A1 | reverse complement strand
GGCGAGGTCAATGGGGGAGGTGGGGTGTCTGGCCGTTCAAGCGCTCGACGCACTACGAAAGGCGATACAGGGTTGATGCGGCGTTCGACTGCCCTCATTATTGCACGCATGGCAACCGCTCCTGATCCGAAGCCCGTGCCCCGCGCGCTGATCGAGAAGATCGGCATGCTCTCGCGCGCCCGGCAAAGCGAAGTCGAGGATTTCGTCGACTTCATAGCGATGCGCGACGCGGCCTCAGCCGATGCTGAACGCGAGCTGTCGCGCATGGTCACTGCTGCGAGCAGTCCTGTCTTTGCTACGGTGTGGGACAATCCGGAAGACGACGTTTACGATGCCCTTTGAGCCAGCGGATATCGCCTTCGGCGCTGTCGTTCTGGTTCCTTTCCCGTTCACCGATCAGGCAACATTCAAACGGCGTCCCGCTGTCGTGATCAGTTCGGCGACATTGCAAATCGATCACGTCAACCTTGGCAAATCTTGGCTCTGCGATTGTGACCCATTGGCTGTGGCCAACGCGGCTATCGCTCGTGCAAATGGCGCGGTCACGCCATTCCGTGAAACTTGCAGAAGTTCATTCAGGCCATTGGAACTGGTCAGGTAAATGCTTTCGTACAAACAAACTGGAATCTGAAAATTGTTCGCAAAGCGTCGATCTGGGCCGCCGCTTTTGTTTGGATGCTTCCATGTATGCGCTATGATTTTGGTATCAGAAGGGACCGTACCCTCTTCGATAAAGTGGGATTCTTGAGCGCGAATGGAGAGACTGTCGTAAGCCACTGCTCCGACTTTATCGCGTTCTACAACGAGCAAAAAATCGGGGAGAAAATAGAGCGTTTCTTTCCCGCTCTGGATGGCTGGCGGCGTGATATTGCTCGTGACCACCCGTGGAAGAGAATAGTCGAAAGTGGTGGGGCGTTTGTCCAAAATGTGGCCGGCACCAGCATTCCTCTTCCATGCGTGGATGTCCTGCACAGCCCCGCCGGCATCCACATGCCATTTCCCTACGCATGCCATCAGCGCATCAAAGGAAGAGGTTAGAGCTTCATAAGCCAGGCGCGCGTCGTCATCCAGTTCATACATGAGGACCGATGTTCGCTTAAACGAGTCTAACCACGCGCCAAAAAAGAAGGCCATGCCACAAAAAATCATCCCGATGAGCATTCCTGTCCCACCGCCGACGATTGTGGCAAGGACTGCAAGGGCTCCACTGCCCCAACCCAATGCAGTACGCATAGATGTCGATTTTTGCTTATTATTCAGATCGGATAGGATTTCTGAAAATCGAGCATCTTCCATTTCCATGACATCTCTAGATGATACCCGCACCATCTCGACGCCGGGTTCGGCATATGTTTGAATGTTTGGCGGCGAGGGTCTAACCGATGATGGAATGTTTTTGTGTTTCGTTTTACTTCCAGCCGAAATACTGGAGCGATAATAGAGGCCACCTCGGCCTGCATGAATGTAATGACCACGCGGGCCTGTGCCAATGCGAAGGCCCTTTATTCCCGCAGAGACGCCTATTCCGCTTTTGGATAAATTGAACCGAAACGGACCGGCGCTCACTGATTTCCGTATGTAGAACGGCATTTTCGATTCCCATTAGGTTTGCGCGAAGCATCATTCAAAAAATAAATTTGATCAATCGATGAATATCCTCGAAATGGGGCTTTATCCGTTATTCGAATTGTAAATTTCTGATCTCAGTTTTCTGCTGCAAAATCTAAAAATTGCGGGGCTCGCATGGTCTGTCGCACGCCCCGCCTAATGCCCCCCTCAATGAAAATCCCGCGACTTCGGCAGCACCCTTGCATCCCTCGGATGGCGTGACGGCACCGACCGCACCACCTCGTCCGCGCGCGCAAGCGGCGGGGTTAGCGCACCGTCCCCCCGCGCCTCGGTGAGCGTCGCGAGCAAATCCGTGCGGTCCACTACGCGGCTCGCCATCAAATGCACCACGCCTTCGGGGCTGCGTTGCAGCACGCCTTCGACCTGCATCAGGCGGCTCGCCATCACGGCGCGGCGATAGCGTTCGAACAGGCGGGCCCAGAGGACGACGTTGGTGATCCCCGTCTCGTCCTCGATCGTCACGAAGATCGCGTTGCCCTTGCCGGGGCGCTGGCGGACGAGGACGACGCCGGCGGTGCGCACCCGCGCGCCCGCCTTGGCGTTGGTCGTGTCCTCGCAGCTCAGCACGCCTTCTGCGCGCAGCCGCGCGCGCAGGAACGCCATCGGATGGTCCTTCAGCGACAGGCGCAGCACCTGGTAATCGGTGACGACCTCTTCCGCCGCGGGCATTTGCGGCAGCTGCATGTCGGGCTCCGCGCCCAGCTCGCGCGCCTTGGCCGCGGCGAACAGCGGCAGCTCGGTCGAGGGCGTGCGGCGCACCTCCCACAGCGCCTGCCGCCGCGACAGACCGAGCGATCCGAACGCATCGGCATCGGCGAGCAGGCGCAGCGCGGCGCTGGGCAGGTCGGCGCGCCGGGCGAGCCGCTCGATCGAGACGAAGCGTCCGCCCGCGCGCCGCGCCTGCACCAAAGCCTCGGCCCAGACCTGGCGGAAGCCGTCCATCTGGCGAAAGCCCAGCCGCAGCGCCAGCCGACCCCTTATGTCCCGCTCCAGCCGGTTGTCCCAATGGCTGGCGTTGATGTCGATCGGACGCACCTCGACCTGATGCTCGCGCACGTCGCGCACGATCTGCGCGGGGGCATAAAAGCCCATGGGCTGCGAATTGAGCAGCGCGCAGGCGAAGACCGCCGGGTGGTGGCACTTGATCCAGGACGAGACATAGACCAGCCGCGCAAAGGACAGCGCGTGGCTTTCGGGAAAGCCATAGCTGCCGAAGCCCTCGATCTGCTTGAAGCAGCGCTCGGCAAATTCGGCGGCATAGCCGCGCGCGGTCATCCCCTCGACCAGCTGCTCACGGAAATTGTGCATCGTGCCGACATTGCGGAAGGTCGCCATCGCGCGGCGCAGCTGGTTGGCCTCCGATGGCGTGAAATCCGCAGCGACGATCGCAAGCTTCATCGCCTGTTCCTGGAACAGGGGCACGCCATAGGTCTGGCCGAGCAGGTTCTTGAGCTCGTCCGGGTCGTGCGGCGGGGCGGGCGAGGGGTATTCGACCGGCTCGATCCCCGAACGGCGGCGCAGATAGGGGTGGACCATGTCGCCCTCGATCGGCCCGGGGCGGACGATCGCGACCTGGACGGTGAGGTCATAGAGGCAGCGGGGGCGAAGGCGCGGCAGCATGTTCATCTGCGCGCGGCTTTCCACCTGGAACACGCCGATGCTGTCGCCCCGGCAGAGCATGTCATAGACCTCAGGGTCATCGGCATCGAGATCGACGGTGAGGTCATGCTCGCCCAGGCCATGCTCGCGCATCAGCGCGAACGCCTTGCGGATGCAGGTGAGCATGCCCAGCGCCAGCACATCGACCTTCATCAGGCCCAAGGCGTCGATATCGTCCTTGTCCCATTCGATGAAGGTGCGGTCCTCCATCGCGGCATTGTGGATCGGCACGGTCTCGTCGAGCCGGTCCTCGGTCAGCACGAAGCCGCCGACATGCTGCGACAGGTGGCGCGGGAAGTGCAGGATCTGGTCGACCAGATCGCGCAGGCGCACGATATCGGGATTGCCGGGATCGAACCCGGCTTCCTCGTAACGCTTTTCCGCCATCGAGGACGAGAAGCTGCCCCAGATGGTGCTGGAAAGCCGCGCGGTCACATCCTCCGAAAAGCCGAGCACCTTGCCGACCTCGCGCACCGCGCTGCGCGGGCGATAGTGGATCACCGTGGCGGCGATGCCGGCGCGGTGGCGGCCATAGCGCTGGTAGATATATTGCATCACCTCCTCGCGCCGCTCGTGCTCGAAATCGACGTCGATATCGGGCGGCTCGGCGCGCTCTTCGGAAACGAAGCGCGAGAACAAGAGGTCGTGCGTCACCGGATCGACCGAGGTGACGCCGAGCAGGAAGCAGACGATCGAGTTGGCGGCTGAGCCGCGCCCCTGGCACAAGATCGGCGGCTCTCGGCTGCGGGCGAAGCGCACCAGATCGTGCACGGTGAGGAAATAGCAGGCGTAGCGCTGTTTCGCGATGAGGGTGAATTCCTCGTCGAGCAGGTCGCGGACCTTTTTGGGCAGCACCGCGCCATAACGTTCGTGCGCGGCTTGCGTGACCATATGCTCGAGCCAGGCCTGCGCCTCCCAGCCCTCCGGCACGGGTTCGAGCGGATATTGATAGCGCAGGTCGTCGAGCGTGAAGCTCACCCGTTCCATCAGGCGCAGCGTCTGGTCGATCGCATCGGGGCAGTCGGCGAACAGCCGCGCCATTTCGTCCGCCGGCTTGATATGCCGCTCGGCATTGGCTTCGAGCAGCCGCCCGGCCTCGGCGATGGTCGTGCCCGCCTGGATGCAGGTCAGCACATCGTGCAGCGGGCGCTGCGCCGGTTCGGCATAAAGCGCATCGTTGGTGGCGATCAGGGGAGTGCCAGTGTTCTCGGCGAGCCGCATCAGCCGGGCGAGGCGGCGGCGGTCCGCCCCCCGGCGCGGCATCGTGGCACCGATCCACACGCACCCCGGCGCGGCCTCATTGAGCGTGCCGAGCAGCGGCGCATCGCCGGGCGCGGCCATCACGATCAGCAGCAGATCGTCGCAGAACTCGATCAGATCGGGCAGGCGCAGCACGCAATCGCCCTTGGCCGCGCGCAGGTTGCCGGTGGTGAGCAGCCGCGTCAGCCGCCCCCAGCCGTGGCGCGTCGCGGGATAGGCGATGATGTCGGGGGTCTCGTCGGCGAACACCAGCCGCGCGCCGACCAGCAGGCGCAGCGCGGGCGGCGGCGCATCGATCTCCGCCGCTGCCTTGTGCGCATCGCGCAGCGCCATATGCGCGCGCACCACGCCCGCGACGCTGTTGCGATCGGCGATGCCGATCCCCGCGAGCCCCAGTTCGAGCGCGCGCGCGACCATGTCCGCCGGGTGCGAGGCGCCGCGCAGGAACGAATAGTTTGTCGCGCAGACCAGCTCGGCAAAACCGGCGGTCACGCAAATAACCCGTGGACATACCAGCGCGGATCGGGCCGTTCGCTGTCATACAGGCCGTGGCGGAATATCCAGAAGCGCCGCCCGCGCGCGTCCTCGATCCGGTAATAATCGCGCGTCAGCCCGCTCCTGCCCGGCGCATGCTTCCACCAGGGCGCAGCGATCCGCTCGGGCCCCTCGAAGCGCACGACATGATGCTGCTGGCGCTTCCAGCGGAAGCGGTGCGGCGGGCCATCGGGCACCTCGGCGATCACCTCGATCGGCTGGGGCGGATCGAACAGATGGATCGGGCGGCTCGGCGGCTCGCCCGGCTCCGGCGCTTCCCAGGGTTCGGGCGCGGGCAGATCGACCGCGGGCAGGGTCAGCGCCGCCTGTTCCGGCACATGCGTGTCGCGCGGCTGGAACCGGCGGATCGCGCCGCGCCCGAGCCGGCTGCTCAGCCGGTCGATCAGTGCGGCAAACGCCTCCTCGCTCACCGCACCGCCTTCCAGCTGCAATTGCGAGGGTGCCATCGGCTCGATGCGCGGCACGATCAGCCGGATCATGTCGAAACCGAAGCCCGGATCGATCGGGTCGGACAAAGCATCGAGCCGCTCGTGCAGCAGCCGCATCAGCACCTCGCCGTCGCGCATCGGCAGGCTGGTCTCGGCGGCCAGATCGAAGGTGCGGCCATCGCTGCGATAGAAGCGCGCGGCGAAATGGCGCCCGCCCATGCCGCGCTGCTCGAGTGCCTCGGCGGCTTGATCCGCAAGCTCGGAAAGCGCCGCCATTGCCGCCTCGGTGCGCGCGATCGGTTCGGCAAAGCGCGTCTCGAAACGCAGCGCGGGCGGGCTGCGGCGCGGGACGATGCGGCTGTCAGCGCTGCCCAGCAAGCGGTCGAGGCGCTCGACCAGTTCCTCGCCGAAGCGCGCGGCGAGCGGCGCGCTGGGCCGCATCGCAAGATCGCCGATGGTCTTGAGGCCGGCGCGGATCAGCGCGGTCTGCACCTCCTCCTCGATGCGCAGCGCCGCGACTGGCAAGCGGCGCAGCACGACATCGCCGTCCTCGGGCCGCGCGAAGCTCAATCCCGGCGCGAACCGGGCAAGCGCCTGTGCCGCTTCGGGCGTATCGCCGCACCCGCTGCGGACATGGTCGGAAAAGCGCGCCAGGCTGTCCTCGGCGGCGGCGACCAGCGCAGCTTCCCCGCCGAACAGATGCGTGCAGCCGGTGATGTCGAGCACCAGCATGTCGGGCGGGTCGGTGGCGACCAGCGGCGTGAAGCGGTCGCAATGATCGGCCAGCCGCTCGAGCCACGACAAGTCGGCCAGCGGATCGTGTGGCTCGACGCGGAGTTGCGGCACCTGCGCGCGCGCATCGGCCAGCATCATGCCGGGGATGAGGCCCTGGGCATGCGCTTCCGGACATATCGCGGCGATGCGCATCGCACCGCGCACCTTTTCGACCAGCACCAAAGGCGCGGAATCATCGACGCTATCCGGTGCGTTGCAGCCCGATCGCGCGCGCCGGTCGACCGGCAGAAAGGGGAAGAACAGCGCCAGATAGCGCCGCTGCGCCTCCGGTTCCGGCACCGCCGACGGGCGGGGCCTCTGCAAGACAGGCTTGTTCACGGTTCCACTCCACGCGCCACGCGCCGCCCGCCGGGCGTCCGCGCTGGCGCAACAGTTCGATCGCCCAGGCGGGATAGCCGGGCGCATTGGCCTCCATCGGCAGCGAGGGCGCGGCGTTCACCTGCCATCGGGTCTGCGCCGCGCTGGGCGCAGGCGTGGCGGCGATGCGCAGCGCGATCACGGTGACGCCCGAGGCTTCGGCGGCGAGCGCCAGCCTGCGGCTTGCGGTCAGGTCGAACGCGCGGGGGTTCCGCCACAGCTCGACCACCGCCACGCCGACATCGCCGCAACGGGTGACATCGGCCGCGGCGCGCAGCACCGCCAGCGCATCGGGCAGCGTGCCCAGGATGACTTGCGCCGGGGCCAGGCCGATCTCGACCAGCCCCGGCGCGTGCAATTGTCCGCCCCGCCGTTCCGCCTCGCCCTCGCGCAGCCAGACCAGGGTGCCTCCGAGTCTCAGCGCTAGCGCCGCTGTAAATCCGGTCGCACACCCGGCATCGTCCGCCTCGAAAGCAAAGATTTCATGCAGCCGCGCGCGCATCAGCCCGCCGCCCAGCGCCGCATCGATTCCCGCATGCCCGGTGCGCGCCAGCCCCGCCGGTTCGCCTGCAGGTTCGCTCGCGCAGCCGCGTTCCAGCCCGGCAATACGGGCTTTCAGGGACTCGAGGGAATCGCGGACGCTAGACATATGTTCTTATTATGTTCCATTTTGCGGAACGTCAAATGCCTCTGCGGCGGGCCGCGATGCCAATTCGGGACCGGTGACGCTTTGTTAACCCTTCGCGTTAATAGTCTGTTGAACTGAGTTAACGCCCATTGGGGGGAACAGCATGACCGATACCGCACCCGACGTCGCTTTGGCCCGCGCGCTGCTGCACGAGGCGATGGAACTTCAGGCAGCGGGCAATCTGGCGGCTGCCGAAGAGCGCTACCGCCTGGTCATCGACCATGATTACCGCACCGCCGAAGTCCTGCCGATCCTCGCTGGCATCCTGGGCCTGCGCGGCGCGAACGAAGAAGCGCTCGAGCTGTGGGATACCTTGCTCGCGATCGATCCCGACCATGCCGTCGCGCATCATGAAAAGGGGCTGATCTACAGCCGCACCGGCCGTCCCGACCTTGCCATCACCGCGATGCAGGCGGCCTGTGCTGCCGATCCCGCCAACCCGGTCGCGGCCAACAATCTTGCGGTCATGCTCTCCGATGCCGGGCGCAAGATCGAGGCGCTCGACCAGTTTCGCCGCGCCCAGGCGCTGCAGCCGGGCAACATCCATATCGAACACCAGATCCGCCGCCTCTCGGCCGAGATGGTGCCCTTCTGGCATATCCCGATGCTCAACGACGTGCGACGCAACGACGCGTTCGAGGCCGCGATCATCGCTGCGCTGGCCCAAACCGGCCCGGATGCGCGCGTGCTCGATATCGGCACCGGCAGCGGCCTGCTATCGATGATGGCCGCGCGCGCCGGGGCGCAATCGGTCACCGCGTGCGAGATGGTGCCGATCATCGCCGACATGGCGCGGCAGATCATCGCGGATAACGGCTATTCGGACCGCATCACCGTCCATACCGCGCCCTCGACCGAACTCAAGGTCGGCGAGCATCTGGACGAGCGCGCGGACATCCTGGTCTCCGAAATCCTCTCCTCCGATCTGCTTACCGAGCATGTCATCGACACGTTCGAGGATGCGCATGCGCGGCTGCTCAAGCCCGACGCCATCGTCATCCCGCGCGCCGCCTCGGCCATCGGCTGTCTGGTCGAAAGCCAGGTGCTCGCGGATTACGTGTTCGTCGATCAGGTCTCGGGCTTCGACATCTCGCGCTTCGGCGCGCTCGCCTCGCCCAAGCTGCCGATTCACGGCACGATGACCGACTGGAAGCGCCTGTCCGACGATGTCGAACTGGTGCATATCGACCTCACCCGCACCCAGCACCAGAGCGACCTGCACCTGTTGCAGATCAACGTGCTGGAAGACGGCATCGCCACCGGCATCGTCCAGTGGATGCATGTCGACCTCGCCGAAGGCATCAGCTTCGACAACCATCCCGACGGCTATACCGATGGCGGCTGGCTGCAGGTGCTGCACAATTTCCCCGAACCTATCGCCGTGCGCGCAGGCGACGTGCTTAACGTTGCCGTGGGCCATGACCGCGTGACCCTGATCGTGCGCCCGCTGGAAGTGATTGCGGTGGCCGAGCAGGTGAAGGTGGCATAACGAACAACCGCTGCTCTCTCCCCTTGAGGGGAGAGAAACGAAGGCTTGGCAGCTTGTCTGCCTAGCCGCAGTTGAGAGGGGCCAACGGTTCGCGCAGCCCCCCTCCCAAACCCTCCCCCCTGAAGGGGAGAGGGCTTTCCATTTCCTGATCGCCTCCCCCAAGACTCCCCTCCCTGAAAGGGAGGGGCAGGGGGTGGGTCAGCAACGGCTTCGATGGCGCACATACGGCGCGCTGACGCGCGCACCCACCCCTAACCCCTCCCTTACAGGGAGGGGAACGCGCGTTGTTGGGCCGTCACCGATTACCTAACCCTGAAGGCGCGAGGCCATTCCAATGCCTTAACCACCCCCGCTCATCCTGAGCAGCGGGCGCAGCCCGCGAAGTCGAAGGACCCGCGCCCACGCTGGCCGTATAGCGGGGCCTTCGACAAGCTCAGGCTGAGCGGAGGGGGGCGCTTATGTTATCAAACCTACAAAACGGTGGTCCCAGATAACTGCCCAATTGCCGTACTGAAAGCTGCTTGCTAAACTGCTCGGATGAAACTGAAACAAACAATAATGTGGCTGGCTGCAACTCTGGCTCTATTCTTCGGTTGCTGCCTGGTCATGTTTTTCGGTCATGGGCTCTTGTCAGCATCGGAATGGCTGACGTTTAGCTTCCTCGCTATTTGGGGACTAAGCGCCTTGGCATGGCCATGGTTTTTGATCAGAACGCTAATTCAAGGCAGACGGGCGTGGGCGGATAATCGCCAGTTCCGTCAGGCTGCCCGGTAGGCACCCGAGCGGCACAAAGCCCCTCAAGCCTCCAGCTCGACATCCCAGTACAGCCAGTCGTGCCAGCTCTCATGCAGGTAGTTCGGCGGAAACGCTCTCCCGCGTTCCTGCAATTGCCAGCTGGTCGGGCGGATCGGTTGGACCATCAGGCGCATGTTCGCTTGCGCCGGGGTGCGGCCGCCCTTGCGCATGTTGCAGGGCGCGCAGGCGGTGGCGACATTCTGCCAGGTGGTCTTGCCGCCCAGGCGGCGCGGGACGACATGGTCGAAGGTGAGGTTGTGTGGCGATCCGCAATATTGGCAGTGGAAGCGGTCGCGCAGGAACAGGTTGAAGCGGGTGAAGGCGGGATATTCGGACGGCTTCACATATTGCTTGAGCGCGATGACCGACGGGATTTTCATCTGGATCGTCGGAGAGTGCACCTCGCGCTCATAGGTCTCGATGACATCGACCCGGTCGAGGAAGATGGCCTTGATCGCGGTCTGCCACGGCCAGAGGCTCAAGGGATAATAGCTCAAGGGCGTATAATCGGCGTTCAACACGAGGGCGGGGCAACTGTCCGGATGCCGGCCTATGTCCGGCTGCGGATCGCGTACCGCCCGTTCGATCAAGTCGGGATGAAACATGGTCGGCTCAAACCTTCTCCCATTCGTCCGCTGAAGTTCCTATAGACCCAAGTGCGTGACAGCCCCGTGACAATATTGAATGTGTTCGATTTACGGTTAATCAGCATGACCGCGCGGCCAAGGTCAAGGGGGCGATCCCACAATATATGGTGATAAGTCCGCACATTGCACCCAAGGCAAAGGGCCGCGCGCGATGATGCGCACCCGCTTTGCGCCCAGCCCGAACGGCGCGCTACATCTAGGCCATGCTTATGCGGCGTGCCAAGCCCACGACCTGGCCCGGCAACTCGGTGGCGCCTTCCTGCTGCGCATCGAGGATATCGACGGCGTACGCTCGCGGCCTGAGCTGGTCGAGGCGATCTTCGACGATCTGCGCTGGCTGGGGCTGGACTGGGACGGGGAGGTGCTGTTCCAGTCGTCGCGGCTCGCCGCCTATGATGCTGCGCTGGCCGAGCTCAAGGCGCGTGACCTCGTCTATCCCTGTTTCTGCACGCGCAGCCAGATCGCGGCGGCAGGCGCGCAGCCGGGGCCGGAGGGGCTGGTCTATCCCGGCACCTGTCGCGCGCTGTCCGATGACGAGCGCGCCGAGCGTATGGCGAGCGAACCGCATGCCTGGCGGCTCGACGTTGCCAAGGCGCTCGTGCACACTGGCGCGCTGGTCTGGCACGACATGGCCGCCGGAGAACAAGCCGCACAGCCCGAGCTGTTCGGCGATGTCGTGCTCGCGCGTAAGGATGCGCCTGCCAGCTATCATCTCGCGGTGACATTGGACGATGCGCACCAGCAGATCAGCCATGTCGTGCGCGGGCGCGACCTGTTCCTCGCGACGCATGTCCACCGGCTGCTCCAGGCGCTGCTCGGTCTGCCGGTGCCGCTCTATCGCCACCACCGGCTGCTCGCCGGACCGGACGGGCGGAAACTGGCGAAAAGCGAGGGCGCCGCCGCGCTGGCCGCCTTGCGCGAACAGGGGGTGGATGGCCCCGCCTTGCTGGAAAATTTGCGCCAAGGCGCTCTTCCGTCTGGCATTTCCTGGGCAGAGCCCTCATATAGTGTGCCATGAACGTCATCATCATCCTCGCGATTGTCGCGCTGGCAATCATGGTTCTGGTCAGCCTCGTGCGCGGCCTTGTCGCCTTCATCCAGATGACCGAGGAAGACCTCAAAAACCCCGGGGTCGGCCGCAGCCATCAGATGCAGAACAAGATGATGTTCGCGCGCGTCAAATATCAGGCGATGGCGATTGCCGCGGTCGCCGTGCTGCTGCTGGTCAACCGCTGAGCCTCAGGGCGGCGGGGGCGCACAACGATGGTCAAGCTCAACAAGATCTACACGCGCACGGGCGATGACGGCACGTCAGGCCTGGTCGATGGCTCGCGCATTCCCAAGCATTCGGCGCGCATGGCGGCGATCGGCGATGTCGACGAACTGAACAGCGCGCTGGGCCTTGCGGTGGTCGCGCTGGGCGAGAGCGAATTCGCCGCCGATCTGGTGCGCGTACAGAACGACCTGTTCGATCTCGGCGCCGATATCGCGACGCCGGGCGAGGATTTCACCCCGTCCGAAATGGTGCTGCGCATCGTGCCCAGCCAGGTCAAATGGCTTGAGGACCGCATCGATGCGGTCAATGACAGCCTTCCGCCGCTCACCAGCTTCATCCTGCCCGGCGGCAGCCCCGCTGCGGCTGCGGTGCATCTCGCCCGCGCCATCGCCCGCCGCGCCGAACGGACCCTGGTGGCGGCATCGCACGAGGGATCGATCAACCCGCAAGCGCGTATCTATGTGAACCGGCTGTCGGACTTTCTGTTCGTCCTCGCCCGCCGGATCAACAATGGCAACGACCCGCTCTGGGTGCCGGGGGCTTCGCGATAGAGCTTTGCCGCGCCCGTGTATTGGACGGGTGATTAGAGTATCGTCACCCCCGCGAAGGCGGGGGTCCCGCTTTTGGCTTCGGACAGGATAGCGGGATTCTGCGCTTTCGCGGGAATGACGGACAAGGGGGTAGAATGACGACCACCAGCGCACCGGCAATCACCGCCTTCGATGCAAGTCGCCACGACGACCTCGCCCACCGCTTCACCCAGGTCCGCACCCTCACGCGCGATCTCGTAGCGCCGTTGTCCGATGCCGATGCCACCGTCCAGTCGATGGACGATGCCTCGCCTTCCAAATGGCATCTCGCGCATACCAGCTGGTTCTTCGAAACCTTCGTGCTGCGCGATCATGTGCCCGGCTACGAAGCCTTCGACGCCAACTACGCGTTCCTGTTCAACAGCTATTACGAGGCCGAAGGCGCGCGCCATGCGCGGCCCCGGCGCGGCATGCTGACCCGGCCGTCGCTCGACGAGATCCGCGCCTATCGCGCGCATGTCGATGCTGCGGTGCAGGCGGCGCTGCCAGGCCTGAGTAACGATGCGCTCGATCTGGTCGAACTGGGGTTGAACCACGAGCAGCAGCACCAGGAGCTCTTGCTGACCGATATCCTGCATCTGTTCGCGCAGAACCCGCTGCATCCGGCGGTCTGGCCTGCGGTGCCGCTCGGCTCGGTCGAGGCTGCGCCGCTCGCATGGATCGAGGGCCCGACCGGGCAGGTCGAGATCGGCCATGCGGGCAAGGGCTTCGCGTTCGACTGCGAAGGCCCGCGCCATGCGGTGCTGCTCACCCCCTATGCGCTCGCCAGCCGACCGGTGAACAATGCCGAATGGGCCGCGTTCATCGCCGATGGTGGGTACAGTGACCCGCGCCACTGGCTGTCCGACGGCTGGACCTGGGTGAAGGCCGAGGGCATCATTGCGCCGCTCTACTGGCAGCAGGATGACGATGGCGGCTGGATGCAGTTCGGGCTCGATGGCTTGCGCGCACTCGACCCCGCTGCGCCGGTCACGCATATCAGCCTGTACGAGGCCGATGCTTATGCCAGCTGGGCAGGCGCGCGACTGCCGACCGAGCAGGAATGGGAGGCGGTTGCGACGATGCACGATGCTTCCTCGGGCAACCAGCTCGACCGCGCCGGACCCGTGCGACCGCGTGCCGATGCGGCGGCCTCGATGTTCGGCAATGTCTGGCAATGGACGGGCAGCGCCTATCGCCCCTATCCCGGCTTCAAGGCCGCAGAGGGCGCGGTCGGCGAATATAACGGCAAGTTCATGTCCGGCCAGTTCGTGCTGCGCGGATCGAGCTGTGCAACTCCGCGCGGTTCCGTGCGTCCCAGTTATCGCAACTTCTTCTATCCCCATCAGCGCTGGCAGTTCACCGGTCTCAGGCTCGCCAAGGACCTGAACTGACCCCGCGCAGGAGACATGTCCTTGGCTACCCTGATCGACTCGCCCGAAGCCCAGACCGCCGCCGCATCGGGTGAGGCCGATCCCGCCTTCCGCGCCGATGTGCTCACCTGTTTCCGCGACACCCGCCGCGCGATCCCGGCGCGCTGGTTCTATGACAAGACCGGCTCCGAACTGTTCGAGGCGATCACCGACCTTCCCGAATATTACCCGACCCGCACCGAAACCGCGCTGCTTGAGCGCTATTGCGGCGAGGTGGCGCAGCAGGGCGGGGCAGGGCGCACCGTAGTCGAATTCGGCTCGGGCTCCTCGGTCAAGACCCCGCATCTGCTGCGCGCGGTGCAGGGCAGGCACTATGTGCCGATCGACATTTCGGGCGAATTCCTGCGCGAATCCGCCGCCGCGCTCGCGCACGATTTTCCCGGGCTGAGTGTTCATCCGCTCGAAGGCGATTTCATGCGACCGCTGAAATTGCCCGAGGCTGTCGCGGATGAACCCAAGCTCGGCTTCTTCCCCGGCTCGACCATCGGCAATATGGTCGCGCGCAGCTCGCTCGACCTGCTGCGCTCGATGCGCGAGACGCTGGGCGTCGGATCGCTGCTGTTGATCGGCATGGACCGCATCAAGTCGCCCGATATCCTCATCCCCGCTTATGACGATGCGCAGGGGGTGACTGCGCGGTTCAACCTCAATCTGCTCCACCGCATCAACCGCGAGCTCGAAGGCACCATTCCCGTTGATCGCTTCCGCCATGTCGCGCGCTGGAACGACAGTTATGCGCGGATCGAGATGCATCTCGAGGCGCAGGAGGACCTGAACTTCACCGTGCTGGGTGAACGCTTTGCGATGCACAAGGGCGAGACCATCCACACCGAAAACAGCCACAAATACGGCCCGCGCGACGCGCGGCTGCTGCTGCGCGCCGGCGGCTGGACGGTGCGGCACGAATGGACCGATCCGGACGACTGGTTCGCGCTGATACTAGCCGAAGCCAAGCCGTTCCAGACCGCGCCCTGAGGCGTGGCGGGGATCAGCCCGCCAGCTTCTTCATCACCAGATACCAGTGGTCGAGGCCCTTGTAGAAATCCTCGACGCGGATGCGTTCGTTGAGGCCGTGCGCAAAGATATCCGCGCTGCGCATCGCGGCATTGCCGATGCCCACGGTGTTCATGCCCAGCGCACGATAGTGCATGCCATCGGTACCGCCCGACGACAGTTCGGGCACGATCGGCAGGCCAGGATAGCGCGCATCGAGACTGGCCATGATCGCCGCGCGCACTTCGGGGGTCAGCGTGGATTCGGGGCTTTCGACCACGCTGGTCATCAGCTTGAACTTGACATTGTCATTGCCGATCGCCTTGGCAAGCGCGGCCTGAGTGGCTGCCGCGCCGCCCTCGCCGGGCATGATCCGGCAATTGACCGTTGCGGTCGCCGATTGCGGCAGCGCGTTTTCTGCATGGCCGCCGCGCAGCATGGTCGCAACGCAGGTGGTGCGCATCTGGGTCGATATGCCCGGATCGGAAAGCAGCTTGACGCGCGGTTCGGGGGCTTCGGGATTGGCGGCAAAGGCCTGCATCGCCTGGCCCATCTCGCCCGGCGTCAACTTGCCCATCGCGCCGAAATAGCTGCGCACCAGCGGGCTTGCATTGACCGGGAACTGATAGGCCTGGATCTTGCCGAGCGCCTGGGCAAGCTCGTAGATCGCATTGTCGGCGCGTGGGCGCGAACTATGGCCGCCCGGATTGGTGACGGTGAGCTCGAACGTCGCAAAGGTCTTCTCGCCCGCCTGGACCTGGTACATGACCGGCTTGAAATCCTCGGTCATCGCCACGCCGCCGGCATCGCCGTTGAGCACCAGTGCGGGCTTGATCGTTTCCGCCACCATCTTCGCCTGCGCGCGGGTGGAGATCATGCCGGTCTCCTCGTCGCCTGAAAAGACGAGATACAGGTCGCGCTTGGGCGCCCAGCCTTCCTTTTTCAGCCGGATGAAATTGTGCGCCAGCGTCGCGACGCCGTATTTGTTGTCGAGCGAGCCGCGACCGAAGAAATAGCCGTTTTCCTCCACCAGCTTGAACGGAGGGCGCTCCCAGTCTTCGGGCAGCGCCTCGACCACGTCCATATGGCCCAGGAACACGATCGGCCCGGCCTTGGGCTTGCCCTTGGCGGCATAGCGCACCACCAGCCCCTGGGTCGGTTCGCCGTCGCTGTCATAATCGGTGATCGTGATGTCGCTTTCGGCAAAGCCGGCCTTGAGCAGTTGTGCCTTGAGATAGCCGGTCATCACGCCCATCTGCCTGTGGCCGCGCGCGGTGCGGATGCCGACGACATCGCTGTAGAGCTGGCGCGCGGCAAGCTCGTTGGGCGTGCGCTGCGGGGCCGGGGCTTGCGCCAGCGCGGGCAGGCTCGTCGCAGTCGCAACAGCGGCCAGGCCGGTGGCCAGCGCCAGTTTCATCACGGTTTTCATGGTATTCGGCGTTCCCTTTTCTATCACCCGCACATCTCGCCAAAGCCGGTCGAAGCGACTATAGCGTTCGCATACTCTTGGAGAACAATTCATGTCGGCCCACAACCCCTCTTTGCGACCCTGGCGCGATATCGATCGGCGCAAGTGCCGCCAGATCATGGTCGGCAAGGTGCCGGTGGGTGGCGATGCACCGGTCAGCGTGCAGACGATGACCAACACGCTGACCTCCGACGCGAAGGCGACAATCGACCAGATTCGCCGCTGCGAGGAGGCCGGGGTCGATATCATCCGCGTCTCTTGCCCCGATGTCGAATCCACCGCTGCGATGAAGCAGATCGTTCGCGCCTCGCGCGTGCCGATCGTCGCGGACATCCATTTCCACTACAAGCGCGCGCTCGAAGCGGCGGACGCGGGCGCGGCCTGCCTGCGCATCAATCCGGGCAATATCGGCTCGTCAGAGCGCGTGCGCGAGGTGGTCAATGCTGCCAAGGCCAATGGCTGCGCCATCCGCATCGGGGTGAATGCCGGAAGCCTCGAGAAGGACCTGCTCGAAAAATATGGCGAGCCGTGCCCCGAGGCGCTGGTCGAAAGCGCGCTCGATCATATCAAGCTGCTGCAGGACCATGATTTCCACGAGTTCAAGGTCGCGGTGAAGGCGAGCGACGTGTTTCTCGCGGTTGCGGCGTACCAGCAGCTCGCCGATGCGGTCGATTGCCCGCTGCACCTCGGCATTACCGAAGCGGGCGGGCTGATCGGCGGCACGGTCAAGAGCGCAATCGGCATCGGCAACCTGCTCTGGGCGGGCATCGGCGATACCATCCGCGTCTCGCTCTCCGCCGAGCCGGAAGAAGAGGTGCGCGTCGGTTTCGAGATCCTGAAATCGCTCGGCATCCGCACCCGCGGCGTTCGCATCGTCAGCTGCCCGAGCTGTGCGCGCCAGGGCTTCGACGTGATCCGTACGGTGCAGAAGCTGGAGGAACGGCTGCAGCACATCAACACGCCGCTGTCGCTCTCGGTGCTCGGCTGCGTCGTCAACGGCCCAGGCGAAGCGCGCGAGACGGACATTGGTCTCACCGGCGGCGGCAAGGGCAAGCATATGGTGTACCTGTCGGGCATTACCGACCATACGGTCGAGGACGAGGACATGGTCGATCATATCGTCCGCCTGGTCGAGGCCAAGGCCGCAGAGATCGAGGCCGAAGCAAGCGACGCAGGCAATGCCGAGCCGGTCGCCGCGGAATAGTTCATGGGACCATGGCTGACTCTGGTTGCAGCCGGCCTGTTCGAGGTCGGCTTCACCACCTGTCTGCGTTATGCGGACGGGTTCCGTAACATGGCCTGGACCGCGGGCTTCATCGTCTGCGTGATCCTGAGCTTCACGCTGCTCGACAAGGCGGCCAAGACCATTCCGCTGGGAACCGCCTATGCCGTATGGGTCGGCATAGGCGCCGTCGGGACGCTGGCGGTTGGAGTGGCCACGGGCGATGAAACTCTTGGCCTGGTCCGGCTGGCGCTGGTCATCGGGCTGATAGGCTGCGTGATCGGCCTGAAATTTGCCGGACAGCATTAGGAACACGAATAATGACTGTAAAAATTCGGCCGGCAGTGCCCGGCGATGAGGCTGCCATCCTCAGCATGGTCATCGCGCTCGCGGTGTACGAGCGCGAGCCCGATGCGGTGAAGGCGACCGAGGAGTCGTTGCGTGCAACCCTGTTCGGCGACAACCCGCAGGTGTTTGCGCATATCGCCGAACTCGACGGAGCGCCGGTGGGGCTGGCGCTCTGGTTCCTCACCTATTCGACCTGGACCGGTGCGCCCTCGCTCTATCTCGAGGATCTGTTCGTGGCCGAAGCCGCGCGTGGAACCGGCACCGGGCGCGCGCTGCTGACGGCGCTGGCGCGAGAGGCGAAGGCGCTTGGATGCGCGCGGATGGATTGGGCGGTGCTCGACTGGAACGAGAAGGCCAGGGCATTCTACACCCATATCGGCGCGCATCATTCGAAAGGCTGGGAGCCCTGGCGGATCGAGGGCGACGCGCTAGAGCGACTGGCGGCGGGCTGACCGCGGGTTGGTTGAGTCGCCTTGGGTCCTGTGGTAGTTTTAGGTCCCAAGGAGGCGAGCATGACCTATTCGGCCAAGATCATCAAGGGCGGCAAGATCGTCATCCCGGCGGAACTGCGCCGAGAACTAGGTTTTGTTGATGGCGACCGGCTGGTGCTCGAACGTGAAGGCGAGGCGCTCGTAGTCAAGAGTCACTCGCAGGTGATCCGCGAGTTGCAGCAAGCATTCAAGGCTGCCATGAAGGAGCCGTTTACCGTCGATGATTTCCTGGCGGAACGGCGCGCAGAAGCTGCCCGCGAATGACGGTCGTCCTTGATGCATCTGCATTGCTTGCGGTGCTTCTGGTCGAACCTGGCCGCGAGAATGTCGAGCCTCACCTGATGGATGCGGTCATTTCGACGGTCAATCTCAGCGAGGTCTTTGCGCGTGCTTTGAAGGCCGGGGTTTCCTCCGATGATGCTCAATGGATAATTGAAGGTTTTGGCCTGATGACAATCTCCTTCAGCGCTGAACATGCGATCGAAACTGCTCTGCTGCTGCCTGTCACCCGCCATCTTGGCCTTTCGCTGGGCGATCGCGCCTGCCTGGCGCTGGCGCGGCGCGAAGGACTGCCCGCGCTCACCGCCGACCGTCAGTGGGAAGGCCTGGATGTCGGCGTCGAGATCCGCCTGATCCGCTGAAACGCGCTGCCGCTTTAACGCGATATTAGCAATCGGGGCGCATCCTTTGCTCATGCGCAAAGCCATCGCCATCGCCGCCCGTCCTTCGCAGACCGATACCGCCTGGCTTGCTGTGCTGCGCTTCGTGCTTGTTTCGGGTTGTGCGGGCGCGCTCATCCTGGCGCGCTATCCGCTGCCTTTCTGACTGGCGAGCTTGCGCTCGATCCCCTGCCACAGCTTGGCATAGGCCTGCGCCGCGGGGCTTTTCGCGTCGAATGCGCCCACCGGCAGCCGTTCTTCGGCCATTCGCTCGACCGCGCTCGCCATCGGGATGACCGGCCAGTCGGGATAGGCTTCGAGCGCCTGCTTGTGCAGCGCGCGCCTGCGATCGACCATCACGAACACCGGCAGCATCGGCGCGTGGCGTCCTGACTTGCCGTCGAGATAATTCTGCACCTCGGCAAAGGCACGCTGCGACAGCGGCGAGGGGATGATCGGCACGATCACCAGATCGGCCGCGCGCAGCACCTGATCCGAGGTTTCGCTGAGGCCCGGCGGGCAATCGAGCACGATGCGGTCATAATGCTTGCCCAGCCCGTCGATCAGCTTCTTGAGGCGCTTGGCCTTGCCGATCTCGAACAGCATCCGGTCGAGCCCGCGCAGCGAATGGTCGGCGGCGAGAAGGTCTAGCCCAGGAATCCGCGAAGGGCGAACCAGCTTTTCGGGCGAGACGTCGCGCGCGAAGATCGATCGCGCCTCGTCCTTCACCGCGTGATCGTCGCCGATCAGATGGCTCGCCGCGCCCTGCGGGTCCAGGTCCCACAACAGCGTCCGGCGCGAGGAGAGGACCGCAGAGCACCAGGCCAGATTGACCGCACTGGTCGTCTTGCCCACGCCGCCCTTCAGATTGTAGACGGCTACGCTGTGCATCCGGTCCCCCATTTCAGCCCTCCTGTTGCGCTGCCTCACTGATGGCTGGCACCTTGGCAACAGGCGCTGCGGCTGGGCTAGCGCTGGATTGTGTCGCGGGTGTTGCAGTGCGATTGAGCCCGGTCTTTTCCAGCCAGGCGCGCAGATCGGCGACGGTGCGCTTCGGGTCCTCCTCCATCGGGATATGGCCCAGATCGTCATAGGTGACGAGCGTGTCGTTGGGCAGCTGCCGCGCGAACCAGGTGGCGTTCGCCAGCGGAATCAGCATGTCCTTCTTCCCCCACACGATCAGCGAGGGCATGGTCAGGCCCGCAAACTCGACCGCATCGGCCGGCTTGCGCGGGAAATCGCCCCGCGCGACGGTCGCCTCGCGATTGCCGGGATGGCGCAGCAGCTTCCAGTAGAGATCGACCATTTCGGGCGTCACCTTGCTGGGATCGCCCACGCTCTGCTTGAGGCTCTGTTCGATGATGCTGCGCGGCGTGAAGATCTTCATGATGGGCCGCACCGCCGCGCTTTGTGCCAGGCGAAAGCCGATCGGGATCTTCGTCGGCTTCGCCTCGGGCGCTCCCGAACTGTCGACCAGTACCAGCCCGGCGACCCGCTGCGGGTATTTGAGCGCGATGTTCCAGGCGACCCAGCCGCCCATCGAGTTGCCCGCGACGACATAGCGGTTGATGCCGAGCGCGTTCATCACTTCGGCCCCGGTGTCGCGGAACGCCTCGGTGCTGTAATCGCCCTTGATCTGCGCGCCGGTCAGGCCATGGCCGGGCTGATCGTAGCGCACGACGCGATAGTCCTTCTTCAGGTCATCGACCCAGCCCTGCCAGGTGTGCAGCGAGGCGTTCGAGCCATGGATCAGCAGGATGGCGGGCGCATCGCGCGGGCCTTCATCGCGGACATGCACGCTCTGGCCATTGGGCAGTTCGATGAAGCGCGACGGCGGCCTGCCATATTGGGCTTGCAACTCGCTCGGCTCGATATCGGGTGCATAGCCCCAGATGCCGAGCCCGACGATCGCCAAGACCAGCAGAATGAACAGCCATTTCAGGAATTTGAGCATCCCGCTTACGTCTCCACCTTTGGCGGCCCGGATAGGCCCTTATGGTTCTGCAAGCGCGTTACTGCACCGCTGCGGCCTGCCCGCAAGCAAAAACCCGCGCGCGCCGACATCCCGTTGCGCGGCGTTGTTGCAGATTTGTCACGCAGTACGAAAATGCACCGTATGAGCAATTGCATATTGCGGGTGATAACGCCTCGCATTAAGCGCCTCGGCAAGGCGCGGCTGCGACCGTCATGCTGTCTGTGGAGATGTTTGAAATGGTATTGCCCGAAAGCTGGCGCTGGTCCGCTGGAGCAGGCTTGGCAGCGCTGGTCATGGCAAGTATGCCAAGCACTGCCTTTGCTGGATCGGGTAATGCGACCATTGCAGACGGTGGCGCAGCTGCAGCTGGCGCCGCTGCCGCCAATGCGGTTGCGGAAGCCGAGGCTCCGGGCGGTTCGCGCACCGATATTGTCGTCGTCGGCGATGCCATCAAGGCGGACGAAATCGCCGGATCATCCGCGATCGTCACCGATGTCGACCTCAAGCGTTCGCGCGTGTTCAACGTCAATGACGCGCTTCGCCAGGTCGCCGGGCTGTTTCCGCGCGACGAGGAAGGCGCGGGCGCGCGTCCCAATATCGGCATTCGCGGGCTCAACCCGATCCGTTCGACCAAGGTGCTGCTGCTCGAGGACGGCGTTCCCCTGGGTTTTGCGCCTTATGGCGACAATGCCGCCTATTATCACCCGCCGATCGAGCGTTTCACCGCTGTCGAGGTGCTCAAGGGCGCCGCGCAGATCCGCTTTGGCCCGCAGACGATCGGCGGCGCGGTCAACTATATCACGCCGACGGCGCCCGACGATCTGTCGGCGCGCTTTACCGGCAGCCTTGGCAATCGCGATACGCTCAACCTCGACGCGATGGTCGGCGGACCGGCGCTGGGCGGCAAGCTGCTGCTGCACGTCAACCACAAGCGCACCGATGGCAATCGCGACAACCAGGCACTGCGCTTCACCGACATCTTCCTGAAGGGCGAGTGGGAACTCGGGCCCGACCATGGCATCACGCTCAAGGTCTCGCGCTTCGAGGAAGACAGCCAGGTCAGCTATTCTGGTCTGACCCGCGCCGAATTCGCTGCCGATCCGCGCGGCAACGTGTTCGTCAACGACGATTTCCAGACCGAGCGCTGGAACGCGACACTGGCGCATCGGTGGTCGATCTCGGAAGCCGCGACGCTGCGCACCACGGCCTATTATCACTATTTCACGCGTGACTGGTGGCGCCAGTCGTCGAACAGCGGCCAGCGCCCGAACGATTCGAGCGACCCGGCCTGTGGAGGTCTCGCCAATCTGCTGACGACCTGCGGCAACGAAGGCCGTCTGCGCGATTATGATACCTATGGCATCGAAAGCCGCCTGGAACTCGATCATGCCGCGCTCGGCTTCGGCGGATCGACCGAGATCGGCATCCGCTATCACGAGGAGCGCCAGCGTCGCCGCCAGTGGAATGGCGATACGCCCAATGCCCGCACGCCGGGCACCGGCGTCAACGCGGGTGTTCGCGAGAATAACGAGCGCGATGCGACGGCCTTTTCGGCCTTTATCCAGTCGCGGCTGGAATTCGGCAAGTTTGCGATCATTCCCGGCCTTCGCGGCGAGTTCATCGATTTCGAGCGGCGTAACCTGCCGATCTCGGTGCTGGCAGGAGGACGCCCGACCGGTGCGGTGACCGCTCCCACCGCCGCTTCGCAAAGCCTTGACAAGCTGCTCCCCGGAATTGGTGCGACCTGGGAAATCGCACCCGATGTGACGCTTTATGGGGGCGTCCATCGCGGCTTCGCTCCGCCGCGCGTCGAGGACATCATCACTGCGGCAGGCGGCACGGTCGATCTCGATCCGGAGCTCAGCTGGAACTGGGAAGCCGGTGTACGTGGCAATATCGTCAAGGGCGTGCGCGGCGATGCGACGTTCTTCGTCATGGAGTTCGACAATCAGATCGTCGCGCAATCGGTGGCGGGCGGGGTCGGTGCGACGCTGACCTCTGCCGGGCGCACGTTGCACCGGGGCGGTGAGCTGTCGCTGTCGCTCTCCTCGCGCGAGGCGGGGTGGACGGGAGCGGACACCGATGTGTTCGCGCGCATGGCTGCGACCTGGGTCGCCAATGCCCGCTACAAGAGCACGCGCATCGCCACCGCGCCCTGTTTCGACGGCGCGACCACCGGCACGCCGGTGCTTACCGGCAACGGCCCGGTGCCTTGCGGTGTCGCGCGCAATATCGAGGGCAACCGGCTGCCCTATGCGCCCGAGTGGCTGTTCAACGCAGCGGTCGGCATCGAGCATCGCGGCTTTACCGGCCAGGTCGAACTGGTCAGCCAGTCTTCGATGTTTGCCGACGACGTCAACCTGATCCCGGTGACGCCCGATGGCCAGCGCGGCCGCATCAACGGCTGGACCCAGGTGAATGCCGCCGTGTCCTACGGTCCGCCCCAGGGCAATTGGGAGGTGTTCCTCTCGGCACGCAACCTGTTCGACCGGCTGTACATTGTCGACCGCGCGCGCGGCGTGCTGCCCGGCC
>NZ_LSHM01000037.1:0-25793 GCF_001557175.1 Blastomonas sp. CCH9-A1 | reverse complement strand
GACCATGCAGCCCGGTGACCACACCCCAAATTACACCTCATTGACGGACGTGACCCCATTCAGCCGTGAGCCAATCCGACAAGAGCGCCGCGAATGTCAACCGGCGCGCAAAACTGACCCCCTATCGGCGTCCAATATTGACCCCACCTTTCGGTAGTCAGGCGGTTATCCCGGTAGTCGATAGGAGGGGCCCACGGACGACGACGCGCACCGTCAGGTGTGCTGGCGGCGGCGTCCGTGGGAGGTCCCTGTTGACCCACCGGGTTAACCGCCGGGGATGGGGGTCCGGGGGAAGGGGTTTTCGGCTCAGTTCCGGTTTTTGAACCGCCAACTGTCATTGCCCGTCTCGATGATGTCGCAGTGGTGCGTGATGCGATCGAGAAGCGCGGTGGTCATCTTGGGATCGTGGAAGACGCTCGGCCATTCGCCGAAGGCGAGATTGGTCGTGATGATGACCGAGGTCTTTTCGTAGAGCTTGCTGATCAGGTGGAAGAGCATCTGACCGCCGGACCGGGCGAACGGCAGGTATCGCCGGCCTCGACGCGACGCTCACGCTTCCAGCGCGCAGCATAGCGCCGCACAGCGTCATAAGAGCCGCCAAACCCTTCGCGCTGGAGCAGATCATGGATCCGCGTCATGCGAAGCCGGTCACGCCGGGGCAGCCCTTCGTTCTCTTCAAGCAGCTCTTCCAGGCGAGTGCTGAAAGGACCGGTCTGCGGCCGATGCTGTTCCTTGCGCTCGTAACTGGCATCCGCGTTCGGCGCCCGGACGCCTTGCGCACCGTGTTGCGCGACAGCCGCAAATCCCGCGCTATCGCCTTGATCGGCTTACCGTCCCGGTGCTCCCGACGGATCCTCGTAATCGTCTCCACAACCAACATCCCTGTACCCGCCGTCGGAACCCAAACGGCGGCGCTTCTCACAATGAGATGAAGGGGGTCAATTTTAGACGCCGATCACCCCGCTAAGGGGGTCAATTTTGCACGCCGCTCCACAACGCCGAGCTCCCCGCACCATGCCAGCACGGCGTTGGAGGTCAGCTCGGTGCCGTTGTCGATGACGATCATGCCGGGCTTGCCACGCCGGGCGATCAGCTCCGTCAGCTCGCGCACGACCCGGCGGCCCGAGATCGAGGTATCGGGCACCGCTGTCAGGCACTCCCTGGTCACGTCATCGACCACGTTGAGCACGCGGAACCGGCGACCCGACGCCATCTGGTCATGCACGAAGTCCAGGCTCCAGCGCTGGTTCGGCAACGCCAGCACCGGAGCAGGTGCCCTCGTGCCCACAGCACGCCTGCGGCTGCGCCGCCGCCTGACTGCCAGCCCTTCCTCCTGGTAGATACGTTGGGTCTTCTTGCGGTTGATCATCACGCCCTCCCGGCGCAGCAGGATATGCAGACGGCGATAGCCGAACCGGCGACGCTGGTTGGCCAGCTCGCGCAGCTTCTCACGCAGATCGGCATCATCGTCCCGGGTGGAACGGTAACGCACGCTCTTGCGATCGGCATCGATGACACGGCACGCCCGCCGCTCGCTCATCCCGTGGCAGGCCTGGAGATGAGCCACAGCTTCCCGCATGGCGGCGGGCGTCAGAACTTTTTTGCCAGAAGATCCTTCAGCGCAACGTTGTCCAGCATCGTGTCGGCCAGCAATCGCTTGAGCTTCGCGTTCTCGCTCTCAAGCTCCCTCAGCCGCCGGGCCTCGGATACCTCCAGACCGCCATACTTCGACTTCCAGTTGTAGATCGTCGCTTCCGACACCCCGTGCCGCCGGGCCAAGTCAGCAGTCTTCGCCCCCGCCTCGGCCTCCTTCAGCACCCCAATGATCTGCTCTTCCGTGAACCTCAGTCGCTTCATCGTCTGTCCTTCCTTCAGGCCAGACTCTAATCAAGCTTGGAGGAAAATCAGGGGGTCACGTCAGTCCGGCACTACTTCCGGAACGAGAGGAGGAATAGCGCGCAGGGTCGAGGTAGAGGTCTCTGCTAAGCTGGTCAGAGCGATCCGCTCTTGCGATCGACCAGAGACTGGACGCGAATTCAACGGGCCTAGCGTGAATCACGCCGATCTGCAGACCATAGATTTGTTGCCGCCAGTTAGAAAAGACACATTCTCCGCCAGATAGAAATGACACTTGGTGGCAGCGGGGGCAGCGTGGAGCCATCCCACAGCGCAGCGCTGCCCCCGCTGATGCGGTGACCTATCGGCTCCTGACCCCGGACCCGCTGCGACAGCAGCGGGCTCGGTCACACCGCGTGCGCTTTCCCACGAGGATCGAATAGCGGGAATGACGAACCCGCAATGAAAGCAGGCGTTCTTAGTGGTCGAGCCTGACGCGCAAAAGGTTAGCCGCGACAATAGCGCCGAATGTCACCAGAAGACTTGCGCTAAGAACGTATTGAGTAGCGCCAGCAGGAAGTGGGCTGGTGTCACCCGCCGCTCGCAGGGCCATGAAACCGAGCAGGCTCACGACGAATGTCAGGGTCGGCAAGAGTGCGACCTTGATGCACAAGCGATTTGCTTTCGTCATTCGAGGCCTCCAATATTGTTGCTGTTTCAGTATGTACCACTTGCCGTTCGTGTTCGCCAGCATTCCCGGAAACGGAGGTCGGTCGAGAATGGCCGTGCCGAGTGAGCGGTGAAGCGCGCCTCAGCGGCTGGATTTCCCGGAATCTGTTCCCGATTGCTTTTTCCCGAAACGGCCTGGCTGACGTCGAAAAACGGGAAAGCTGGAAGCGTCTATCTGATGTAGGGGGCACCTCAAGGTTTGTCATATGGACAGCGGCAGTCGGAACAAATGGTCAACAAAAGCCTGAGCGTTGCCGCAAAGTATATTAAGTTTCGTGGGTTTGTGAGGTTGGACGAGTTGGAAGTTACCGGATCACCTCTCGTGATGTTTCACCCGCGGAGCTCGTAGTAGACGATCTGCCATCCATTCTTGGGACCGCGCCACTGGGTGATCTGAAAGCTATGGGCTTGTGCAGACCCGTCCAGGACGCGGCTACTCCACCGTAGCGTTTCATCGTAACTGCTTCCGGACGATAACGCACCCGCTATGCGCCGAATGGGCAGCTTGGCGGGGAGCCTGCGGATGCGTCGGCCATCGTTGCCGACAAAGATAACGTCTTCGGCCACGCTTCGTCTTGGAACAGCCAACCAGTCGACCTGTTTGCCGGCCTGCTCCTGTCGCAAAACAGACGCGATCTCTTTCGCATCGCTAACGGCTTGGATTTGGAGCTGTTCATTGGTGAGTTTTGCCGAGCACTCAGGTTCGATCGCTTGTAAACTTTCTGCCGCTAATGCCTTCGATCCATCCCGACGATAGTCGTCGATTTCCCAGCGCCACCCCTCAGCACTGTTCCGCCAAAGCGTCTTATATGATCCAACTCGATTTCCGCCATCGTACAGCCCGCCGATAACAACTGCCGACCCGCTCGGATCACAGGACGGAAAGACAAGTTCGGGTCTGCGCTCGGCATGGCTCTCGACACTCATCATTGTGAGCCACCACCTTCGGCTACTCTCGGCTGCTTGCAACATGCTGGCCACAGATGGAGAGCGCGCGGTTTCGGGCGCATGTTGTATTGGCCAGGGGTCGCTTTGTGGACCGAAACTGTGGATCGGCGTGGAAAAGGGACCCCGGTAGCGGGGTGATCGGCGTCGAAAAGGGACCCCTCATCCCGGTGGTCTAGGCTGTTCGCTTGGCGTGTGTCAGGCGGCGAGATCGGGATGCTGGTATTGGAGACGGTGTTGAGGATCCGGCGCGAGCACGCGTCGGGGAAGGCCATCAAGGCGATAGCGCGGGACTTGCACCTGTCGCGCAAGGTGGTGCGCAAGGCGATCCGGGCGCCGGAGGCGGACATGGGCTACCGGCGGGAGGTGCAGCCGCTGCCGAAGCTGGGGCCGTTTCAGGCGCGACTGGATGCGTTGCTGGAGGAAGACGAGGCACGACCGCGGCGCGAGAAGCTGCGCCTCACGCGCATCCACGACCTGCTGCTACGCGAGGGGTTCGACGGCTCGTACGACGCGGTGCGGCGTTATGCGGCTCGCTGGCGGCAGGCGCGGCGTCGCGATGTGATGGATGCGCCGGCGTTCATCCCGCTGCTGTTCCGGCCGGGCGAGGCGTATCAGTTCGACTGGAGCCATGAGGACGTCGAGATCTCGGGCAAGCCGATGCGTGTAAAGGTCGCGCATGTGCGGCTGTGCGCATCACGGGTGATGTATGTGCGCGCCTATCCCCGCGAGACACAGGAGATGCTGTTCGACGCGCATGCGCGGGCATTCGCCTTCTTCGGAGGCGTGCCGACGCGCGGCATCTACGACAACATGAAGACGGCGGTGACGAGCGTGTTCACGGGCAAGGAGCGGGTCTTCAACCGGCGCTTCCTGGTCATGGCCAACCATTACATGGTCGAGCCGACCGCCTGCTCACCGGCGTCGGGCTGGGAGAAGGGTCAGGTCGAGAACCAGGTGCAGACCGCGCGCGGCCGCTTCTTCCAGCCACGCCTGCGATTTACCAGCCTCGAGGAGCTGAACGGTTGGCTGGAGGCCGAGTGTCGGCGCTGGGCCGACATGCACCGGCATCCCGAGCGGAAGGAACTGACGGTCGCCCAGGCATGGGCAGCCGAACGGGCGGTGCTCCAGCCTGTTGTCGCGCCCTTCGACGGCTTCCACGAGAGCGAGCACGCGGTAAGCGGCACTTGCCTCATCAGCTTCGACCGCAACCGCTACTCCGTTTCTGCCCGGACGGTTCGGCGCGTTGTGCAGGTCCGTGCCTATGCCGACCGCATCCTCGTGCGCTGCGACGGTGAAGTCGTCGCCGACCATCCCCGGTTCTTTGGCCGGGACCGGACCATCTACGACCCGTGGCATTATCTGCCGGTGTTGGCGACCAAGCCGGGCGCCCTGCGCAACGGCGCACCGTTCCAGGGCTGGGAGTTGCCGCCTGCGCTGTCACGGCTGCGGCGCAAGCTCGGCGCCGGCGACGACGCCGACCGGCGGTTCGTGCGGGTGCTGGCGACAGTGCTCGATGACGGGCTCGAGGCGGTGGAAGCGGCCGTGCGCGAAGCATTGCTGGCCGGCACCGCCAGCGACGACGTCATCGTCAACATCCTGGCCCGCAGGCGAGAACCGCCACGACCGCTAACCATTGTCACCCCCGAGGACCTGGCGCTGCGCCATCCGCCCCGCGCCGACTGCAACCGCTATGACAGCCTGCGAGGTCTCCATGCAGCGGCATGAGATGATGACGGCCATGACCGAGTTGGGGCTGAAGGGCATGGCTGGCGCCTTCGACGAGGCGGTCACCACCGGTCTCCAGCGCAAGCGCACGACCATGGAGGTCCTGACCGACCTGCTGCGTGCCGAGGCGACGCACCGCCATGCAGCGTCGGTCCGTTACCGGATGTCGGCCGCCAGGTTGCCCGCGGTGAAGGACCTCGACGCCTTCGTCTTCGATGACACCCCCATCAACGAGGGACTGGTGCGCTCGCTATACAGCGGCTCGTTTCTTCCGGGCCGGCGCAACGTCGTGCTTGTCGGTGGGACGGGCACAGGCAAGACGCACCTCGCCACCGCCATCACCACCAATGTGGTACGGGCCGGCGCCCGGGGGCGCTACTTCAACACGGTGGACCTGGTGAACCGGCTTGAGGAGGAAACGCGTCTTGGCAAGGCCGGCACGCTGGCAGCCCAGCTCTCCCGGCTCGATCTGGTGGTGCTCGACGAGCTTGGCTACCTGCCGTTCGCCCGCTCGGGCGGCCAACTGCTCTTCCACCTCGTCAGCAAGCTCTACGAGCAGACCTCGGTCATCGTCACGACGAACCTCGCCTTTGGCGAGTGGCCGACCGTCTTTGGCGACCCCAAGATGACCACCGCGCTGCTCGACCGCATTACCCACCATTGCGACATCGTCGAAACGGGCAATGACAGCTGGCGCTTCAAGCACCGCAGTTGACGCCCAGGACCACCGGCAGAGAACGCTTCGCGCTGGTTGCGCCTCCGGTCGGGCTACGCCCGCCCTACGCCGCAACCAGCGCGAACAAAGCGCCCGTCATACCCGTCACGCTGCTCGACGAAGGGGGTCCCTTTTGCACGCCGATAGGGGGTCCTTTTTGGACGCCGATTGACAATCTCCGGGCGCGGCATGGCGAGCGGCCATCACGATAGCCGCTCGCATTCGGTTCCGGTCAGGCAAGCGATGTTCGATCGGCCTCGGCGGATCGCTGCACTCGAACCAGTCCATAGCGAATGGATACGATGCAGATGGCATCTCAGGGTGGACGGGCCACCCTTCAAGATTAGTGACGTGTCGACGGTGAAGGCGGCAGTGTCTGCGTTCAATTCGAGAGACCCGGGTAATAGGTGTCGATCGTCTCCAGAAGGAATCATTTCACTATGGGAATTGCGAGTATACATCCGCTGTTCGACGCTGTCTTCGAGGGCGCATCACTCGCCGCGAGTGTCGGATCATGAGCGGTCGGCTGGCTGGACGGCGCTTCATCGTCACGGGGGCCGCCTCGGGTATCGGACGCGCGACGGCCGAACTGTTCGCCCGGGAAGGCGCAAGGCTTGCGCTCATCGACCGTACGGCTGACGGCGTGCAGGCGGTGGCGGATGCGGTGTCTGCAGTGGCATTCGCTGCGGACATCGCGGATCGCAAGGCGGTGATCCGATGCGTCGCGGACGCCGTCGTCGCAATGGACGGCCTCGATGGCGTCGTCAATGTCGCCGGGATCCACCGCCTCAGGCTGATCGAGGACGCTACCGATGAGGATTGGGATGAGGTCCTGGCCGTCAATCTGACTGGTCCCTACACGCTCATCCAGGCCGCGCTCCCGCATCTGAGAAACAGCGACAAACCGACCATCGTCAACATCTCGTCGGGGACTGCGTTGATGCCAACGCTGAATGGCATGTCGGCCTATGTCGCTTCGAAAGGTGGGCTAGTTTCGCTGTCAAAGGCCTTGGCCTTTGAATTGGCGCCAAAGATCCGCGTAAACGTGATCTGTCCAGGATCTGTTGTGACTGGACTGCTCTCACCCGAACATGTGAAGTTCGCCGAGTCCGAGGCATCGCCCTATGCCCTCAGGCGCAGCGCGGACCCGATGGAAGTCGCGAATGGCATTCTCTATCTCAGCTGCGAGGAATCGTCCTACGTCACCGGGGTTGCGTTGGCGATCGACGGCGGGCGCACCTTTCATTGATGGGTGTAGATCGACGTCGAACCTGAAATCCGGTGTTTGACGGTCCCCGGTTTTCATCCGGGCGTGATGCGAGCGTCCGGCCTGCATTCGCCGGGGTTAACCCAAGCGGATGCAGCATATTCCACTGGCGTCGGCCAGCCAAGAGCCGTGTGAGGACGGCTCTTGTTATGCTCCCGTCGCCAAGCCTCGATCTTCGCCCGGGCGTCCGCCAGCGACAGCAACCGATGGCTGTTCAGGCACTCGGCGCGCAGACAGGTCGCTTATCCGCCTTTCAGCTGTCTGGGCGCACTGTGGTGCGGCTGTCAATTGCTGCAAACTTGCTCGGTCCAATTACGAAACGGTCGATGTGTCTGCTTATGAGCAGGTCCGCAAGACGGAAATGCGACCTCGACGCGCTTGGCGCTACCGCGCTGATAGCACCTTCTAGACGACTTCCGCCTCGCAGCCTGCTATTGTTAACAACCTCGCCATTCGGTAACGATCGACCCCGGCTGATGGGCGTCGGCGGAACGACTGCTCGAAATGGCGGGCGGCGTCTTCGAGAAACGCGGTGCCGGCACAGTTTGCGCAACGCCATTGATACTTCGATAGATCTGTCTCGCGGCGATATGCGGGTGCGATGCGGCCTCGTCCGGATCGAGCACCGGGGCAAAGCAGGCGTCGGACCCTTCCAGTAGCGCCGACCATTCCTCGCGCGTACGCTGTCGGAACAACGCCTCGAACCGTCGCGTGAGATCGGGCCAGCGCGCGGGATCGTAGCCGTCGGTGAAATCGGGGTCGTCCCCGAGCCCGAGTTTCTCGCGCAGCAGCGCATAGAACCTGGGTTCCAGCGATCCAACCGATACGAACCGATCGTCTGCGCAGCGATAGGTCGCATACCAGTGCGGACCATCCAGGATACTGCGGCCTCGATCACTGACGAAATGCCCGGCCGCCTTCAAGCTGAGCAGCAGATTCATAAGGTGCGCGCTTCCGTCGACGATCGCGGCATCCACGACCTGGCCACGCCCGGTCGCGCGCGCAGATAGAATGGCGGCGAGCAGACCGACTGCAAGATAGAGCGCGCCCCCGCCTAGGTCGCCGACCAAACTGGGCGGCGCGACCGGAGGCGAGCCGGGTTGACCCGCGTACCATAGTGCCCCCGACAGCGCGATGTAGTTGATGTCGTGACCCGCCGCCTGCGCGAGCGGGCCGTCCTGTCCCCAACCGGTCATCCGCCCGAACACCAGCGCCGGATTGCGGGCCAGGCACGGTTCGGGCCCGAGACCGAGCCGTTCCATGACCCCGGGGCGCATCCCTTCGATCAGAGCGTCGCAGTGCTCGATCAAGTCGAGGACGGTCGCTACGCTGTCGGGCTGTTTCAGGTCGAGGTGGACGAACCGCTTGCCCCGGTCGAGGATCGACGCGCTGCCTAAGTCGATCGCGTCGGGGCTTGGTGCCGGGCGATCCACGACCACGACGTCGGCGCCGAGATCGGCGAGCAGCATGCCGCAGAATGGGGCCGGGCCGATCCCGGCAATCTCGATTACGCGTATGCCGGCGAGCGGCCCGTGACCCTTCATGCGCTGTCCTCTACCTCGATCGACCACATTTCTGTGGGCTAGAGCTGTGTCGTGTCATTTCGTCCGCTCGAACAAATATGAAAAAGGGGAATACGGTTCGAACCCAATGAATTGGACAGCGCGACGACATCGTCCGATCCGGGATGACAAAGACTGACACTGCGTGTGCGGAGAGGCTGATGGCAACGATCCGGACTGACCTGGGCTACAATCTGCACGCCTGCCCCTTCGGCGTTCGGCGGCGCTGACGATGGAACTACGCAGCCAGTTGCGCCGAGCAGCCAGCCACTTCGCGTCCCGCGAGGCACTGGTGCACGGCGACCGTCGCTTCACGTTCGCCGGCGCCTGGTCGCGGGGCGTCCGCCTTGCCAATGCGCTGGCCGATACCGGCCTGCGGCCCGGCGACAAGATCGCGACGCTCGAGAAGAATTCGATCGAAGCCGCCGACATCTTTCTCGCGGCGGCCATCGGCAATTTCGTTCGCGTGCCGCTTTATGCCCGCAATCGCCGCGAATCCCATGCCCACATGATGCGCAGCACAGGTTGCCGGCTCGCGCTGGTCGATGCGGCGCTACGACCCGAAGTCGCTGGCTTGAACGAGGAACTACCGGACCTCGACCGGCTGATCGTGCGCGATGCGGACTACGAGCGCTGGCTCGACCAGGCATCAGACAGAGATCCCGATCCGGCAATCAAGCCCGACGACCTGTGCGTCATACGCCATACCGGCGGCACGACCGGCGCTCCGAAGGGGGTCGCGTACACGCACCGCAGTTGGATGACGATCTGCGCGGGCTTCCAAGCGGTCGGGCCACGACCGGACCCCGGGTCGACGGTACTGCACGTCGGCCCCTTGTCGCATGCGTCCGGATTCATGTTCTCGCCGTATTGGGCGATCGGTGGCCGCAACATCATGATGGACGCCTTCGATCCCGAGAGCTTTCTCGAGATTCTGGCACGCGAGAACGTCGGCTATGCCTTCGTTGCGCCAACCATGCTGAACGCGATCGTCCACCACGGCAATCCGCGAGGCCATGCCTTTCCCCAACTGAAATGCCTGCTCAGCGCCTCCGCGCCGGTGTCGGAAGCGACGCTACGCCGTTCCTGCACGATCTTCGGCGACGAGGTGCTGCACACCGCCTATGGCCAGACCGAGATCCTGCCCGTGACATCGCTTGGGCCGAAGGAATGGTTCGGCCAGACCGAGGGATCGACCCCGCTTCAGTCGGTCGGCCGCGCGATGCCCTTTGTCGATCTCGAGATACGCGATGCCGAAGGGCGCGCGCTGGGCCCCGACGAACCGGGCGAAATCGTTGCCCGGTTCGAGAACGGCCAGATGCAGGGGTTTTGGGATGATCCCGAGGAAACGTCGCGACGCATGGTCGACGGGTGGGTGAAGACCGGCGACATCGGCCGGGTCGACACCAACGGATTTCTTTACTTGCTGGATCGCGCAAACGACCTGATCGTCTCTGGCGGCTACAATATCTATCCGGCCGAGATCGAGAACGTCATTGCCGATCACCCGCTGGTGGTTGCCGCCGCCGTTTTCGGCATCCCGCACGAAAAATGGGGCGAAACCCCCCTGGCGGTGGTCGTCGTCGCACCGGACACGCAGATCTCCGAACAGGATATCATCGATCTGGTCAGTCAACGGCTGGGTTCGTTCAAAAAGCCTGCGCAGGTCGTCTTCACGACTGAGCCGCTGCCGCTGAGCAACGTCGGCAAGGTGCTGCGATCAAAACTTCGCGAGCCCTATTGGGCCGGCCACGCCAGTCGCATCTCCGGCGCGTGAGCGCTGTCCTGCCCGAAAATTCCGCGGAGCCACTCATGTCGTTCGAGAATATCACCGTAGAAACGCGCGGGCCCGCTTCTTGGGTGTACCTGAATCGGCCGCAGGCGCTAAACAGCCTCACGCTCGGGCTGGCGCACGACCTTGAGGCCGCTATCGAAGCGGCCGAAGCCGATCCGTCGGTGCGCACGTTCGTCATCAGCGGGGTCGGACGCGCCTTCTGCGCGGGTGCCGACCTGCGGGCGATCCGTGCCGGCGATACCCCTATCAGCACCGGTCTCGCGCATTTCCTCGGCGAGTTGGGCCGTGTGTTCACGCGGATCGAAGCATCGCGGCTGCCGACGATCGCGGCGGTCAACGGGCTGGCGCTCGCCGGCGGACTGGAACTGGTCCTGTGCTGCGATATCGTGATCGCGGCCGACGACGCTGTCTTCGGTGACGCACACGCGAACTACGGGCTGCTTCCGGGTGGTGGCGGATCGATCCGCCTGCCGCGCAAGATCGGCGCTGCCCGCGCCACTCGGCTCATGATGACCGGCGAGTCCATTTCCGCGCAGGACATGGAGCGCGCGGGGTTGGTCAGCCGCTGCGTGCCAGCGGCGGCGCTGGCGGAGACCGCGCAGGCACTGACCGAGACGCTGGCCGCGAAAAGCCCGCTTGGCCTGGCGCGCATGAAGGAGCTGGCGGCGCTCGCCGTCGACTGCTCGCACGAGGAGGGTTTGCGGCGAGAAATGGAGATCGTCGCCGCCTACGCAGACTCGTATGATCTGCAGGAGGGACTGGCAGCCTTCGCGGCGAAACGGCCGCCGGAGTTCGTAGGGCGATGAGCGAGGTCTTCATCGCCGGCGTCGGCATGACGTCGTTCGGTCGGCAATTGGACCGGAGCTTGAAGGCGCTGTCGGCCGACGCTTGCGCACAGGCGTTCGCCGATGCGGGATGCGGGCCGGCGAACATCGAGGCGGTATTCTTCGGCAATTGTGTCCAGGGCCATATGGAAGGCCAGGACATGATCCGCGGCGAGATCATCGCCCGCGCCATCGGTATCCACGGCGTCCCCGTCGTGAATGTCGAGAATGCCTGCGCGACAGCCTCGACTGCGCTGCACATGGCAAACGCCTATGTCCGCTCGGGCGCGGCGGACATCGTGCTGGCGATCGGCGCCGAGAAGATGTGCTCACCCGACAAGGCGCTGATGTTCAGCGCTTTCGACGGGGCTTGGGACGTGCATGAAACCGCGCGGAACCGCGATATTCTGTTGGCGATGGGTCAGGGCGTCGCGGTGCCGGATGGCTCGGTGTCTGCCCAGCCTTACAGCGTCTTCATGGACATCTATGCCGCGATGTCGCGCGCGCACATGAAGACCTACGGCTCGACACAGGCACAGATTGCTGCCGTATCCGCCAAGAACCATGGCCATTCGGTCGGAAATCCGCTGGCACAATATCGCACCCCCTTTACCGTAGAGGCGGTGCTGGCGGCGGCACCGATCGTGTATCCGCTGACGCTGCCGATGTGTTCGCCGATAAGCGACGGCGCAAGCGCAGCCGTCATCTGCAATGCAGCGGGCTTGCGCAAACTTGCCGTGTCGCCCGGCCGCGCAATCCGGATCCTCGCATCGGTGTTGCAGACCAGTTCCGAACGCGACGCGTGCGACTACGATCGGCACGTCACCCGGTTGGCGGCGGCCCGTGCCTATGCAGCGGCTGGCGTCGATCCGACCGACGTCGACGTCGCCGAGGTTCACGATGCGACTGCGATGGGAGAGATCATCGAAATCGAGGCGCTGGGCCTGGTACCGCCGGGCGAAGGTGGCATCGCCGCTGAGCGCGGCGAAACCGTCCTTGGTGGTCGCCTGCCGGTGAACCCGTCCGGCGGGCTCGAAAGCAGGGGTCATCCGATCGGCGCAACAGGTCTTGCCCAGATCTACGAATTGGTCGGGCAACTGCGCGGCGAAGCAGACGCGCGGCAGGTCGACGGCGCCCGTGTCGCGATCGCGCAGAACGGCGGCGGAGTGGTGGGCGTGGAGGAGGCTGTCGTCGCAGTCACCATCCTCGGTCGATAGGGAGCAGAGGGCATGGAATTCCAACCAGACGAAGAGCAGCGGATGGCGGTCGAAAGCGTCCGCCGTTTCCTCGACGACAAACTGGAACCTGAAATCCGCGGCCATGGCCCGGGCTTCATCCCTCGTCAGCTCATGCAGCGTTGGACCAGTGAGCTGACACAGTTCGGTCACATCACGGCACCGCATGCTGAGCAGTGGGGCGGGCTCGACATGGGCTGGCTGACGCATCTGATGGTCTTCGAAGAGATCGTCTATTCGTCGCTCGACGTTGCCATTCCGGGGTTCATCAACGCGGTGGGTATCGAGCTCATCAGGCGCAACGCGTCGTCGGATTTGCAGGATCGCTACTTGCCGGGCCTCGTCGCAGGTGAGCTCTTCGTATCGATCGGAATCTCGGAACCCGATGTCGGTTCCGATGTGGCGGCGGTGAAAACGCGGGCGGTGCGCGACGGCGACCATTGGATCATCAACGGCGAGAAGACGTGGATCACCAACGGGGCCTATTCGGACATACTGATCTGCACCTGTCGCACGGGCGATGACGAAATCAGCCACATCCTGATCGATCGCGCGGAAAGCCCGTACGAGGTACGCGACATCGAGAAGATGGCCTTGAACGGCCAGTCTACAGCGCAGATTTTTCTCACCGACTGCCGGGTGCCCGCGGGCAACACGCTGGGTCAGCCCGGGGACGGCTTGCGCAACACGCTGAAGGTGTTCGAGATCGCGCGTTGCCACATGGCGATGTGGAGCATCGGCATTGCCCGGCGCGCGCTGGACGAGGCGATCGCTTATGCAAAGGAGCGCACGCAGCATGGTCGGAAGATCGCCGGCCACCAGCTCATCGCCGACAAGCTGGCGACCATGGCGACGCAGATCGATGCCGCACGGCTGCTGACGCACCGGGCGATAGCGCTCGTCGATGCCGGCATTCGCGCCGAAACCGAATGCGCGATGGCCAAATGGTTCGCGACCGAGATGGCCATCGGCGTCACCCGCGACGCTCTGCAGATCCACGGGGGCAACGGCGTGACGAGGGACTTCATCGTCGAGCGACTGGCACGCGAAGCGATCATCTGTCCGATCCCGGATGGAACGACGGAAATCCAGAAGCTCATTATCGCGCGCGCGTTGACGGGCATCGGGGCGTTTCGCTGACGGAGGGTACGATGATGATCGACACTTTGCGTTACGACGGCCGGGTCGTGATCGTCACCGGCGCCGGTGGCGGGCTGGGTCGTCAGCACGCGCTGCTGTTCGGTGCGCGCGGCGCTCGCGTCGTGGTGAACGACCTTGGCGGTGGGCGCATGGGCGACGGCAGCTCGTCGACCGCCGCCGACCGGGTGGTCGAGGAGATTCGCCGCGGCGGTGGCGAGGCGGTCGCGAACTACGATTCCGTAACGGACGGCGCGCGGATCGTCACGACCGCGCTCGATGCGTTCGGCACGGTCGATGTGGTTGTGAACAACGCCGGCATCTTGCGCGACGTCAGCTTCGGTAAGATGACCGATGAGGATTGGACGCTGCTGCACGACGTGCACTTGAACGGGTCGCGCGCTGTCACGCAGGCGGCGTGGCCGGTGATGCGCGACAAGGGTTATGGCCGCGTCGTGATGACGACGTCCGCCGCCGCCATCTACGGCAATTTCGGGCAAGCCAACTACGCTGCGGCAAAACTCGGCATTCTCGGTCTCGCCAATGCGCTGGCGGAGGAGGGCCGCACCAAGAATATTCGGGTCAACACGATCGCTCCGATCGCAGCGTCGCGGATGACGGAAACGGTGTTCCCGCAAGATTTGCTCACGCGGCTGCGACCGGAGGCGATCAGCCCATTGGTAGGCTGGCTGGCTCACGAGGATTGCAGCGAAACCAAAGGCCTTTTCGAGGTGGGCGCCGGCTATGTCTCGAAACTGCGATGGCAGCGCTCACGGGGCCATCGCTTTGGCGACATGGCGGATTTCACGCCTGACGACATCGCGCGTCACTGGTGCGAGATAAGCGATTTCACGCATGCCGAATACCCGACGACGATCAACGACAGCCTTGCCGCGGTCCAACCCCCGGCAGGAGCCGGCGACTTATGACACGATGGAATAGATTGCCCGCATATTGAATTGGACGACCGCGTCCGACCATGCGACTCCGTTGGTCGATAATCATAAATTCTTGGGAGAGATGGGGCCATGAAACATTGCCTGTTCGCGTCCGTCGCCTTGGTTTGGGCTGGATCGGCATTTGCACAATCGGCACCGGTGGCGTCGCCGACGCCGGAGCCCCAACCCTCTGGCCAGACCGAAGCCGCGAGGCCGACGGCGACGGAGGCGCTTTCCGAAGAGATCGTCGTGACGGCCACCAAGCGGGGCTACGCAGAGAGCGTGCAGAACGTCGCCATCGCGATGACCGCATTCGGGGAAGCTCAGCTCGACGCGAAGTTCGTGCAGAACCTCCAGAGCCTGAGTTATGATGTACCCAACGTGCAGCTCGACGGCGTTGGCACTGCGCCTGGTTACGCCAACTTCACGATCCGCGGCCTAGGTATCAACAGCACCATCCCTTCGATCGACCCTACGGTCGGCGTCTTCGTCGACGGCATGTATCTGGGGATCAATGCGGGCGTCGTCCTCGACAATTTCGACCTTGAGGGGGTTGAGGTGCTGCGCGGACCGCAAGGATTGCTGTTCGGCCGTAACGTGACAGGCGGCGCGGTGGTGATGCGCACGACCCTTCCCCGCTTCACCTTTGGGGCCAATGCCAAGGTTTCCGTCGAAACGGGGCTCAAGAAGACCGTCAGTGGGATGGTGACGGGACCGCTGATCGATGACGTCCTGGCTGCCAAGCTGGCGGTATACTACAGCGACGACGACGGCTGGTTCCGAAACCGCTTTGACGGCAGGAGTTTCGGCAAGTCACGCGACCTGATCATCCGCCCGGCGCTCTCCTTCAAAGGCGGCGACGATTTCCGCATGGATATTCGCTTCGAGCATGGCGATGTCGATGGCGACGGCGCCCCGGTTCAAAGCCACGCCGTATTCCCACGCAACACCTTTGGTCTGTCGATTGACTTCCCGGGCTTCTACAAGGCGGTCTGGAACCAGGCGCTCGTCGAAACGAATGTCGATATCGGCCTGGGCGACGGCGTCATCACGAATATCTCGGGCTATCGTCAGTTTCGGTCGCGGACGGCGACCGATATCGATGGGACGCCGCAATCGTTCTTCAACGGCTTCTTCAATATTGCGCAGAAGCAATTGAGCAACGAGCTGCGTTATGCCGGGACATTCGGTGCGGTCGAGGTTACTACCGGCCTATACTACTTTACCCAGGATCTGAGGTATGCCGAGCGTCGCAATCTGCTGAACAATACCCGCATCGTTTCGGGTGGGGGGACCCAAGACCAGACCACATGGGGCATCTTTGCCTCTGCCGACTGGCATTTTACCGACACATTGACGGTCAATCTGGGGGGGCGTTACAGCTGGGAACGCAAGTTCGTGCGCGTGGGCACCTTGCGGGCGGACGGGTGCAATCTGGCCGCGCTCATCTGCAATACCAACTTCGTCGATTCCGATGACTGGAAAAGCTTTACGCCGAAAATCGGACTACAGTGGAAGCCGGATGACCGGACTCAGGTTTACGGCCTCTACACACGCGGTTTCCGCAGCGGCGGATACAATTTGCGCAATACCGACCCGGGCGTCCCGCCGGGGCCGTTCGATCAGGAGGTGCAGGACAGTTTCGAGATCGGGGCAAAGAAGCAGTTCGGCCGTAGCCGGCTGAACCTTGCCGCATTCCATAACCAGCTGGACAATCTGCAGCGGGAAATCATCGTTCCTGGTCCGCTCGGCGTCAGTCAGGTCATTCGTAACACGGCTGACGCGAAGATCCAGGGCGTGGAGGCGGAGGGTCAATTCTTCGTATTCCCCAATCTCGTGCTGTCTGGACAGGTGGGCTACGTCCACGGTCAGTACAGCAACGTCCGTTTCGACATCAGCGGCGACGGGATCATCAACGACGTCGACCGCAATCTGAAGCTGCCGCGGCTTTCGCCTTGGACCTATGGCGCGGGCATCACATACGATCAGCGACTGGGCTCGGTCGGCACCGCGACCGCACGCGTCGATTTTACGCACCGTGATAGTGCCCGCTTCACCGACAACAATATCGGTTTCCTGCCCGCGGCGGACATGCTCGACGCTAGCCTGACCTACACGACGACCGATCGCGTGTGGCGCGTCTCGATCTATGGCCGCAATTTGCTGAACGAGGTCACTTATGGCGGCGACACCCCACTCTCTACGGCGTTCGGCGGTGTCGGCGCCAGCCTGTCGCCACTCAACAAAGGACGCGTGATCGGCGGAGAGGTGGCACTCAGCTTCTAGGCATCCACGCTTGGCGCACGCGCGCGATCAGGTCCTTGCCTGCGGGCTTGATCGGCCATCGCGCGCGTGCGGCGTATGACAACACCAGCGGGTCGAGCAAGCCCGTGTCGAGCAATGGTACGAACGCATCGCGAAACCAGCGGCTTGCTGTGAAAGCCCTTGCCACCAGCCCGATGGTATCGGTCGCGGCGACGATCTGACGAACCAGCGGGAAGTGGTCGGTCAGGTGGATGCGATCTTCCGGGCGTTGCCCGTCCTGCTCATACAGCTGCTGGATGATCGGGGTGTAGGGTTCGGAAGAGGACGGAACGACAAAATCGAACCGCGCCAGCGACTGCTTGTCGACGGGATGGCGCGTTAGGATCGGGTGGTCCTTGCGTACGAACGGCAGGATTTCCACCGTCGCGATGCGATCGCTCTTGAACTGTGGCCAGCCGGCGAAGGCTGCCTCTAACCCGAACGCAACATCAATATCTCCGCGAGAGAGCAGTTGCACCGCACGCTCACTATTTCCCGAAACCGTTTCGATCCGGACGCTGGCACGCCGCTTCAGAAGCCCGATCGCCGGCCCCATGATCAACCAATCGATCGAGCCCGGAAACAGCCCGATGCGAAGCAACCCCGCAAACGGATCGGTGTTGCGGTCTCGCTCTCCCAGCAGATCGAGCGCATCCGCGAGCAGCCGTGCGGCCCGATCGATGAAGTCGCGGCCCTCCGGCGTCATTGCGACGCCGCGCGATGTCCGGTTGAAGATCGCGAAACCGACCTGTTGTTCGAGGTCGGCGACACTCTTCGTGACCGCCGATTGGGTCACGCCGACAGCCTTGGCCGCGCCGGAGAACGAGCCGACTCGCGCGACCGCAACGGCATATCTCAGTCGGGGATCGAGCACGGATAAACCTTTGCCTTTTCACTTGTCGTCCGCAACTGTAGCGCGACATTCAAGGTGAGAGTTGCGCGACGATCAGGATGAGAAGTTGATTGTCGCGGCGCGACATTGTGTGGGCATGTTGATTGTCGCTGGCAAGGTCTATTTGTCGTCCTGATTGTCGCGGACGGCTTCAAGGACCTTGGGCGTGGTGAAGTTGGCGGGTCGGCCGGGGCCTGACCGGCGTGCTTCGGCGGTTCGCCGCCGATAGCTTTCGACGTTCATCTCGAAGATCGTTGCGTGGTGGACCAGTCGGTCCACTGCGGCGAGCGTCATGGCCGGATCGGGGAAGATGCTGTTCCACTCGCCGAAGGGCTGGTTGGCGGTGATCAGCATCGAGCGGCGTTCGTAGCGGGCACTGATCAGCTCGAACAGGACCGATGTCTCGGCCTGATCGCGGCTGACATAGGCGAAGTCGTCGAGGACCAGCAGGTGGTACTTGTCGAGCTTTGCCAACGCGGATTCGAGCGCCAGTTCACGCCGGGCGACCTGGAGGCGCTGCACGAGGTCGGAAGTGCGCGCGAACAGGACACGCCAACCATTCTCGACCAGCGCAAGGCCGATGGCAGCGGCCAGATGGGTCTTGCCGCCACCGGGCGGGCCGAAGAGGATGAGGTTGGCCCCCTGCTCGAGCCATCCATCACCCGCGCACATGGCCATGACCTGGGCCTTCGATACCATCGGCACAGCCTCGAACGCGAAGGTGTCGAGGGTCTTTCCGGCGGGCAGTTTGGCCTCGGCCAGATGCCGCTCGGTCCGCCGCCGATCCCGTTCGGCGATCTCATGCTCGGCGAGCGCGGTCAGGAGGCGGGCGGCAGGCCAGCCTTCCTTGTCGGCGCGCGCGGCGAAGTCGCCCCACATATGCTTGATTGCCGGCAAGCGCAGTTCGTTCAGCATCAGACTGAGCCGCTGGGCGTCGATCATCGGGGATGTGCTCATGCCGCCTCTCCCCATCCGATCAGGCTGTCGTAGGAGGCCAGACGCCCGAGCTTTACATCCACCTGAGGTAATTGCTCAGGATCAGGCGAGAACCGGCTGCGCAGAGCAGCGATGTCAGGGCATCGCCGCGCGGCAAGATCGGCTTCGAGCAGTCCGGCAAGCTCAGCCTCACAGGCGCGCTCGTGCGCCATGGCCAGCAGATCGACGGTCATCCTGCAGGCGGCGTGCTCGCCTTCATGCTCCAGCAGATGCTCGAACATCCGTCGGTAGGCTTCGCGGGGGAACAGGCTATCGCGATAGACCAACCCCATAAGCGCCATCGGCTTGCGCCGCAGCGAGTGGATCACATGCCGGTAATCGACGATATGACCATGCTTGCCATTGTCGCCAGCGCGGCCGCGCACCAGGGTCATGAGCAGCGTGCTGCCCAGGAACAGATCGATCCGGTCATCATAGAGCCGCGCGCGCAGGCGGTGTCCGATTAGCCTTGAAGGCACGGTGTAGAACACCTTGCGCAAGGTAAAGCCGCCCGATGAGGTGACCCTGACCAGCACGGCCTCATAATCACTCGTGCGCGTATCTGGCAGCGGCTGCAAGGTCCGACGCTCGACATCGATCGAGGGAGCATGGCGCCGATTGCGCGCGGTCACGACCTCATCGATAAAGCCGCGATACGCCGCCAGATCAGCAAAGTCGCTGCTTCCCCTCAGCAGCAAGGCATCCCTCACCACAGCCTTGATGTGGCCGTGAGAGCTCTCGATCGAGCCGTTCTCGTGGGCAACGCCTGTATTGTTGCGGGTCGGCTCCATCCCGTAATGTCGGCACAGCGCATCATATCGCGTGGTCAGATCAGCGCGGGCATCGGCATCAAGATTACGGAACGCAGCCGAGAGGCTGTCCGTCCGGTGACGCCGCGGAGCACCGCCTGCGGACCACAAGGCGTTCTGCAGCCCCTCAGCCAAGGCAACAAAGCTCTCGCCGCCCAGGATCACATGGCAGTGCTCGAACCCGCCATAGGTCAGTCGGAAGTGATAGAGCATATGCTCCAGCGGCACGCCTGCGACCGTGACATTGAGATCGCCCATATGGGTGAAGTCCGACAGGCCAAGCCTGCCCGGCTCATGCAACTGCCGGAAGATGACCTCGCGCTCGGGCCCATGCAGCGCACGCCAGCCCCTGATCCGCCGCTCCAGCGTCCGGCGCGCAAACGGCAGATCGCCGTGCCGACGGCGCAGCTCCTCAAAGACCGCAATCGGACGCAGCCCGGGCGCTGCTTCCAACAGCGGCACAACCTCCTCGTCGAAGAACCCGGCAAGCGGATCGGGACGCCGCCGCCCACGGGGCGCCTTCTTCTGCGAAGGTAGCTGCGGATCCTTCAGCAGCCGGTAGCCCGCAGCCGGGCTCATCCCCGCCTTCGCCGCAGCCACGGCCACCGGGTGGTCTTTCCTCAATGTCATAAACAGCCTCATCTGATGATCGGTTATGTGACGGCCAGGCACACACGGGGTCCTCCTCAAAGGAAAAACCCCACCATACCCAACACCGCGATCATCTCCGGCAGCCCCCAAAAGGGTGCTCCGGTGTGGGGGGAACGGCTACGGGCTACGCCCTGCGCCGCTCCCCCCACACCGGATTCTCATCTTGATTGTCGCGCATTCTCATTCTGATTGTCGCGCGACACGCAACACCCCAAGTGGCCTTGTCAAAGCAACTAGACTTGCTTCGTTTAAGTGAAGAGGCATTCGCTCAGCGTGACGCGGTTCGTTCGAACCGCGCGGGACTGGTGTAATCGAGTGCGGAGTGGCGCCTGACGAGGTTGTAGAAGCCGTCGATATAGCGGGCAATGGCGCGCTTGGCTTGGACGCGGTGTAAACGCTCGCGCTAAGTGGCGGCATTCTGATCGCGCTATTTGTCGGCGAGCGTCGCTACGCGGCTACCGGCTTGGTCTCGGCCGATCGCACATAGGCGTAGAGTGTTGGCTTGGAGATGCCGAGCATCGAGCAAATCTTGGCGATCGGCATCGTGTTCTCGTGGTAGAGCCTGACGGCCAGGTCGCGCTTGTCCTTGCCGAGTGCGGCCGGCCGGCCACCCTTCTTGCCGCGAGCGCGGGCTGCGGTGAGACCGGCCTGGGTCCGCTCGCGGATCAGGTTGCGCTCGAACTCCGCCAATGCCCCGAACAGGTGGAAGGTAAGCTTGCCCGACGTGGTGGTCGTGTCGATCGCCTCGTGCAGGCTCAGCAGCCCGACCTTTTCCTCGTCGAGGTAGGTCATCCATCCGATCAGATCACGGAGCGAGCGGCCGAGCCTGTCGAGGCGCCAGACCACCAGTGTGTCGCCGGCGCGAAGCAGCTCCTTCACCTTTTCCAATCCAGGGCGAGCGGCAGTCGCCCCGGAGGCCTTGTCGGTGATGACCTTCTCGCAGCCGGCAGCCTTCAGCGCATCACGCTGGAGGTCCAGGTTCTGCTCGGCGGTCGATACGCGGGCGTAACCGATTTTCATGCGTAGGGCCGGTGGCGCCCCGATCGGGCGCGGTTTGGGAAGAAAGTCGTCATCGGCAGGTCTATGTTGCCCTAGTTTTCTTTACCGGGTAGATTTACGTCGAACAGGCCGGTTTGGCAACGCGAGCGGACTCGCATGGCGATGGGCAGGCAAATCTCCGTTTTCCTTACCTGCGACACGGACCGTCGGCGGTGACGCATCCGGCGCTTGTCCCGCCGCTGGCGATCGAGCGCTACCGCGTCCTTGAACCGCACCTCGCCGATGGCATCCCGCTCGCGGACCTCGCCCGCACCGGCACGCTGAGCGAGCGGACGTTGCAGCGCTGGCTCGGGCGCTACCGTGCCGAAGGACTTGCCGGTCTCGCGCGTCTGCCGCGCAACGATCGGGGCAGGCTGCACCTGCCGGAACATCTGGTCGAACTGACCCGCACTCTCGCCACCAAGCGCCCGCGACCCCCGGTCGCCGCCATTCACCGAAAGGTGCAGGAACTCGCCATCGCGCATGGACACCGAACCCCCAGCTATGCGGCCGTCGCGCGTGTCGTCAGGGCGATACCGGCAAGCCAGATCGCCGCAGCCTCCGATCCGGCCGTCTACCGCGACCAGCACGAGCTAGTGCATCGGCGCGAAGCCGCGACCTCGAACGAGATGTGGCAGGCCGATCATACCGTTCTCGACATTCTCGTGCTCGATGATGCCGGAACCCCGGTGCGTCCTTGGCTGACCGTCATCGTTGACGATCACAGCCGAGCCATCGCCGGTTACTTCCTCAGCCTCGATGCCCCCAGTGCCCTCAACACGGCGCTCGCCTTGCGGCAGGCGATCTGGCGCAAGCCCAATCCCGAATGGATCGTCAGCGGCATTCCCGAACAGCTTTACGTCGACAACGGCTCGGATTTCATCTCCGAGCATATCGAGCAGGCGTGCATCGCCCTCAAAATCCGCCTCATCCATTCGCTGCCGGGGCGTCCTCGCGGGCGCGGCAAGATCGAGCGGCTGTTCCGCACCATCAACGACATGTTCCTGCCCGACCTGCCCGGCCACCTGATCGCGGGCAAGCCGCTGTCGGCGCCAGTGCTCACGCTCGACGAGCTGCGCGCCCGCTTCGAGGCGTTCGTGTGCGGCGTCTATCATCGTCGCCCGCATGGCAGCACCGGCGAACCGCCGATCACGCGCTGGCAGAAGGGCGGGTTCCTGCCCGCAATGCCCGACAGCCTTGAACAGCTCGACATGCTGCTCGTGCACGTGCCCAAGCCCCGTAAAGTGCTGCGCGACGGCATCCGTCTGATGGGCAGGCGCTATGTCGAACCCACGCTCGCGGCCTTCGTCGGCGAGCAGGTCGAGGCGGTCTATGACCCCCGCGACCTGACCGAGATCCACGTCTACCACCAGGGCCGGTTCGTCTGCCGTGCGCTCAGCTCCGAGCACGCTGGGCACCCGTCGTTGCGCGCGATCCAGCGCGCCCGGCGCGGCGCGAAGGAGCGCGACAAGCAGGTGCCTGCCCCCACGGAGACCTTCGATGGCGACCAAGAGGATACGGCTTCCCGGCCCACCACCTACCGAGGGCTCCGGCTCTACGCCGCTGACGATTGATTTCCTGGTCGAGCAGCCGTTCCTGGCGACCCGCGAACATGCCCGGTTCGTCGAGTTTGCCGAAGCCTGCGCGCACTACCGCTATATCGGCGTGTGTCATGGCCGGCCGGGCGTCGGAAAGACGCGATCGGCGCGCGAGTTTTCCAGCTTCCCCGACCTGGGGGAATATGCCGCGCTCCGTCCCATTGCCGCGCTCCTTGGCGAAAAGGTCGCTCGCTGCCGCGCCGTCTTCTACACCGTGTCGGTCAGCAACACGCCCAAGACGATCGACGCGGTGTTGGGCCTCAACCTCATTAAGCTGGGCTATGCCCGGCTGACGGTCGCGGGCGGCTCGCAGGACGAAATCACCCATGACGCCGCCCGCATCGCCTGCCCCCTCGTCATCGTCGACGAGGCCGACCGCCTGACCATAAAGTCGCTCGAACATCTCCGCGACATGGCCGATCGCCACGGCTTCGGGCTGATCCTGATGGGTATGCCGGGCTTGGAGAAGCGCCTCGCCCGCTATGCCCAGCTCTACTCGCGGATCGGCTTCGTCCACGAGTTCAAACCGCTTACCGAGACCGAAATGCGGCTGCTGCTCGCGACCCACGCCGGCGATTTCGGGATCAGCTTCGACCCGGCCCAACTCGACGCGATCGAAGCGCAGGCAGCCGTGATCCGCATCACGCGCGGCAACTTCCGGCTCATGGAGCGCCTGTTCGCGCAGATGCGGCGGATCATGACCCTCAACCGCGTCGAGGAGGTCACCGCTGACATCGTTCAGGCCGCGCGCGATTGCCTCGTCATCGGACCCGGCAACTGACAAATAGCGCGATCAGAACGCCGCCATTTAGCGCGAGCGTTTACACCTCGTGGCGTGACCGGTCAGGGCCGCTGTCGCGAAACTTGAGAGTTACGCGACACCTCGCACGTGTCGGCCATAAACTATACGCTCCCGGACAGGGGGTGATCGATGGCCAGACGCGATCTGTTAACGGGCGACGAACGCCGCGCGTTGTTCGGCGTGCCCCTCGACCATGCCTCGCTCGCCAAGCATTACACGGTTGCCGATGAGGACCGGCCACTGATCGAAGCGAAGCGCGGCGACGCCAACCGGCTCGGCTTCGCGCTGCACCTCGCCCTGCTGCGTCATCCCGGCTTCGGCATACGCCACGACGATGTCGTCCCCGATTTTCTGATCCGGCACCTGGCCGCGCAACTCGACATCGCGCCCACAGCGTTCGAGGGCTACGCGCATCGCGCCCAGACCCGGCTCGAACACGCCTGGGAGGCGATGGAGCGTTTGCGCCTGCGCGCGTTCGAGGCGGCCGACGTCCCCGGCGCGCTCGGCGCAGCCACCCGCGCGGCGGAAGCGACCGAACGGGGCAAGCCGATCGCCGCGGCAGTGCTGGGCCATTTGCGTGCTGCCCGGATCGTTCTGCCCGCGCCCGCCCGTATCGAGCGGATCGGGGTGGCGGGGCGCGCCATGGCGCGCCGCCTCGCGGCCGACACGCTGGTCGATGCGCTTGCTCCGGAGCAGGTGACGGGGCTGGATGCGTTGCTGATCGTGGACCAGGATCGCAGCACGACGCCGCTCGCGTGGCTGCGCGACACGTCGGACAGCCCGACCGCGCGCAATCTCGCCGGCATTCTCGCCCGGCTCGCGCACGTGCGCCGGCTCGGGCTCGACCCGGGCATGGCCGGCCGCATCCACGAGCACCGCTTCGAGCAGCTCGTGCGCGAAGGCCACGTCGCGCCCGCGTTCCTCCTGTCCGACTACTCGCTCCGCAGAAGGCGCGCGACACTCGCCGCAGCCGTCATCGACCTGGAAGCGCGGCTCGCGGACGCCGCGATCGAGATGTTCGGCAAGCAGACCGGCCTCCTGTTCGCCAGGGCCAGGGCCGCGCAGAAGCGCGGCATCGAGGCGACCACACGCGACGTGAACCGGCTCATGCGGCTGCTGGGCGCCACGGTCGGCGCACTCCGGGTCGCGCGCGAGGACGGGTTGGACGTCTGGGCGGCGCTCGACGACGGGGTGGGCTGGACGAGGCTTCTGGACGCCGAGAGCGAGGCGACCGCGATCGCCGACCTGACTCGCGACGAGCCGCTGATCCGCGCGGCGGGGCGCTACATGACGATGCGGCGCTACGCGCCCGCGTTTTTTGACGCGTTCCGGTTCAAGGCGGCAGGCTCGCGCGACGGCGTGCTCGGCGCGATCAAGGTCGTGCGCGCGCTGAACGCGACCGGGCGGCGAGACGTACCGGCCGATGCGCCCATGCCGTTTTCCAGAAAATGGAAGGCGGCGATCACCGAGGGCGGCGTCATCGACCGCCGTCGCTACGAAACCGCCACGGTCGCGACCGTGCGCGAGCGGCTCCAATCGGGCGACCTGTGGGTGGAGGGTACGCGCGAACACCTGCGCTTCGACAGCTATATGCTCCCGCCCGGCAAAGCGGCCGAGATCGCGCTCACGCTGCCGTTCGACACCGACGTCGGCCGCTACTTGGAGGGGCGCGCCAGGCTGCTCGACTGGCGGTTGCGCCGGTTCGCAGGCTCGCTGAAGCGCGGCACGCTCGACGGCGTGGAGCTGCGGGGCGGTAACCTCAGGGTCAGCCCGCTCGCGGCCGTAACGCCCGCTGCGGCCGACAGGCTGGACGCGGCCGTCGACCGGCTCATGCCCCGCGTGCGCATCACCGAGCTGCTCGCCGAGGTGGAAGCCCGCACCGGGTTCCTGTGCGCATTTCCGGAACTGCGCTCGGGCCGCGCCCACTCCAACCCGCAGGCCGTGCTCGCCGCGATCCTGGGGTCCGGTGAGAGAATGTTCGAAAACGTACGCTAAGGGATCAGAGCGATTGCA
>NZ_LSHM01000036.1:0-10596 GCF_001557175.1 Blastomonas sp. CCH9-A1 | reverse complement strand
TGCAATCGCTCTGATCCCTTAGCGTACGTTTTCGAACATTCTCTCACCGGACCCCTAATGGGGAAGATCCTGTCTTCATTCATTGGGATAAGGACCCCCGTCCCTGCTTGACATACGTATTGGTCACATTGTCAGGCGTGGTCCGTGGCCAGCGCCATGTCGCCCCAGCTGCCCAGCCGGGGAGTTTCGCAGTGCCAGCCGAGTTCGCGTACGATCCGCTGCGCCAATATCGCTGAGGCGCTGGCTTCGCCGTGGGTCACAAAGGTCCTGCGCGGCGCCTTCGGCATGCCCGAAAGCCAGCGCATGATTTCATTGCAATCGGCATGCGCCGACAGCATCGAGAGGTTGGTCACCTCGGCAAGGACCGGCACCTCTTCGCCGAAGATCCGGATCGTCGTTGCCCCGGCAACAAGCGCGGCCCCGCGGGTTCCGGCGGCCTGAAACCCTGCGAATAGAATGAGGTTCTTGGGGTCGGGCGCGAACTGGGCGAGATGATGGACCACGCGCCCGCCCGTGGCCATGCCGCTCGCCGAGATGATGACCTTCGGATTCCGATCTGCCGTCAGGGCCTTCGATTCCTCGGATTCGCGGACGTAGTGCGCGACTGCGCAGGCCGTTTTGCATTGCTCGCGGGACAAACGGTGGCCGCCCGAGTGGGCACACATGATCTCGCTGGCGTCGATCGCCATCGGGCTGTCGAGATAGACCGGCGCGCCCTGCAACCGCCCCGCTTGCTTGAGCAGGGACAGGTAGTAGAGCAGCGACTGCGCCCGTCCGACCGCGAATGCCGGGATGACGACCGTCCCGCCCCGCGCAATACAGCGCTCGATAGTGTCGCCCAAAGCCAGTTCGGGCGAGAGCGCATCATGCTCACGGTCACCGTACGTGGATTCGACGATCAGATAGTCCGCTTCCGGCGGCGGTGTGGGATCGAACATGACTGCATCGTCGTAGCGGCCCAAATCCCCTGAAAAGAGAATCCTCGTGCCCTTCCAGTCGATCTCGATCGAGGCTGCGCCAAGGATATGGCCGGCGCGGCGAAAGCGCGCGGAGATGCCGGGGGCGACCTCTACAGCTGCGTCGAAAGCCACACCTTCGAAATGCTCCAGTGCGTTGAGAGCGTCATTCTGGGTGTAGAGCGGCAAGGCGGGCCGATGCCGCGAATAGCCCCGCCGGTTGGCGAACTGGGCGTCCTTCTCCTGGAGATGGCCGCTGTCCGGAAGCAGCAGCTCGCAGAGTTCGGCCGTGGCGCGCGTCGCGATGACCCGCCCTTTCCAGCCATTGCGAACCAGGCGCGGGATCGCTCCGGAATGATCGAGGTGCGCGTGCGTGAGGAGAATGGTTTCGACGTCATCGACCTCGGGCGGAGGCGGCGCCCAATTGAGTCCCCTGAGCTCCCGGCCACCCTGGAACAGTCCGCAATCCACCAGTATTCGCGTCGAATCGTCTTCGAGAAGGTAGCGCGATCCCGTCACGGTTCCGCTGGCGCCAAAGAAACCGATCGCAAGTCCATGTCCGGACGGACGAGGCTCTACGTCAAGTCTCGCCTGCGGTTCGATGCCGGGGAGGAAATGTCCGCGGGACTTGTCCTTCGCGCGGTGCTTCTTGTGCTTGTGCATGGACGTTGCCTCCCGAAATCGTGGTTCTAGGACCGATTTTCTCTGGCGTGCGGGACGAAGGCCATACGTATTGCTCGCAGCGAATGGTCGCGCGGCGACCTGGGGCAATGTGACATCTACCTATGGCGCTATTTGCCGCGTCGCCGCAGTTGCACCAGGTCAGGGCGCTCGAACGCATGCCGGGTCTATATTCGCCTGGCGCGCTTCGAAGCGAAAAACGATGGAGAGGGGGACGGTCGGCATGCAAATCGGAATTGTCGGGCTCGGCCGCATGGGCAGCAATATCGCCCGCAGGCTGCTGGCCGCAGGGCACAGCTGCATTGCCTTCGATCTCGACCTGGCGCGGGTGGATGAAATCGCGGCAGCTGGAGCTCAAGCAGCACGTGATCTGTCCGGGCTGGTAGCAGCCCTGTCCGCGCCGCGCGTCCTCTGGATAATGCTGCCAGCCGGCTCCGCAACCGAAACGGCCATTCACACCCTGTCGGACCTCCTGTCTCCCGGCGACATCATCGTCGATGGCGGAAACACCTTCTATGAAGATGATCTTCGCCGGGCGGCCCTGCTCGCTGAAAGCGGGATCGGTTACGTCGATGTGGGCACGAGCGGCGGCATCTGGGGCCGCGAGCGCGGCTACTCGCTGATGATCGGCGGAACGCCCGAAGCGGTCTCCCATATCGATCCGATCTTCAAGGCGCTGGCGCCCGGGATCGGCGCAGCGGCACAGACGATCGGACGCCAGGGCGCAGACCAGAGGCCGGACCATGGATATGTCCATGCCGGACCCCACGGCGCCGGACACTTCGCGAAGATGGTTCACAACGCCATCGAATATGGGATGATGCAGGCGTTCGCCGAAGGCTTCGACATCCTGCGAAACGCCTCGGTCCTGGCCGATCGGACAGGCGCTCGATACGAATTCAACCTCGCGGATATCGCCGAGGTTTGGCGGCGGGGCAGTGTCGTATCCTCCTGGCTGCTCGACCTGATCGCGGGCGCTTTGGCCAAGGATGGCCAGCTGCTGCATCTCGAAGGACAGGTCGACGACTCCGGCGAGGGGCGTTGGGCCGTATCGACCGCGATCAAGCAAGGTGTTCCGGCCAATGTCCTGGCTGCCGCATTGAATGCGCGGTTCAGGTCGCGCCACGAGCATACGTTCGGCGACAAGATGCTTTCGGCCATGCGCGAGGAGTTCGGCGGTCATCGCGAGGCCATGCAGCCGCAGCTCCAAGGATCACGCGGAACCCGCCCCGAGGATATTGGAGCGCGCCGATGACCTCGAATGACGAGCCGTACTGCAGCGCCCTCACACCGCATCCCTGCGAGCATTGCTTTCCAAGCGTGCGCGCTGCGGACATGCCCTCGTACCGTTTGGCCGCGCTGGATCAGGACTTCATTCTCGGCGATTCGATGCGCGGGGTCCGCTTTCTGCTCGAATACGAAAAAGTCGAAGAGGCTCTGCGCGCTTGGGGCGTCTTGTCGACGATTGTCGTCTTCGGCAGTGCACGGGTCCGGGCAGGGCAAACTGGCAATGGCGGCTTCTGGTATGACGAGGCGCGCAAGTTCGGCCGACTGGCATCCGAACGCGGCGGCGCGCTCTCGCGCAACGATGGCAAACGGGTCAATGTCATCGCCACTGGGGGCGGGCCGGGGATCATGGAGGCGGCCAATCGCGGCGCGCACGATGCCTGTGCACCGACGATCGGTTTCAATATCACGCTCCCGCGCGAGCAGGCACCCAATCCCTACACCACGCCCGAGCTGACATTCCGGTTCCATTATTTTGCGATCCGCAAAATGCACCTCGCGATGCGCGCCAGCGCTCTGGTCGTATTCCCGGGCGGCTTCGGGACTTTGGACGAGATGTTCGAAATCCTGACCCTCCGCCAGACCGGAAAGGCTCCCAAGGTGCCGATCGTGCTGTTCGACCAAAGCTATTGGCAGGCAGCCATCAATCTCGATGTTTTCTGCGAGAACGGCATGATCGATCGCGCCGATCGCGAACTGTTCGCCTATGCAAATACGTCCGATGAGGTCTGGCAGGCTCTGATAAGCCTCGGCCTTGAACCCGTATCGTAGGCCTGGCCAGCGCTCCGCGGCCTGGCGCTGTCGATGCGATGCTCTTTCGTCGGCGTGATCGCCCGCGCTGTCCATTCGCGATCTACGTATAGCGCCTCTAACCCGCCCGCCGCAGAATCCCCGCGAGGCTGACCGAACCGTGGCAGCCATGAGCAAGGAAACACTGCATGAAAAGAACATCGATGATCGTCGCTGCTTTGGGACTTCTGACCGCAGGTATCGGCCCCGCCCTGGCCGACCAGATGCCTCCCGGCATGAGCGACATGCCTGCTCCAAAGCAGCAGGTGAAACCCAAGGCGAAGCCGAAGCACCCTGTCCGGCATCGGCAGCGCTCCGCGCGAACCCAGCGCGCGCCCGCCGCGGCACCTCACCCTTCGCCGTCCCCATCGCCTTCCGCCATGCCGATGAAGTCCGGCGGCTGCTGTTGAACGGCTTGCCGGCGCCATGCAGTCAAGTGAACGCTCTACGGTGAAGGGCGAAGAACGGCAGGATTCGATGCCGCACGGCAAATCACCACAGAGATTCTACCAGCACAGAGCGGCTGTAGTGGTCGATATTGCCGTCGATCCCGCAACGCTGTTCGAGCACCTGGACGATCAAGCAAAGCTGGCGTCCCACATGATGCAGTCTTCTGCAATGATGGCCGGGAGTTCGATGAAGTTCACGTTCGATCACGATCGCGGACGTATGCTGGGCTCGAGGATCGGCATGCACGGCAAGGTGCTGGGCCTTTCGCTCGAGCTGAGCGAGATCGTCACCGAACGCGATCCGCCTCGCCGCAAGGCCTGGGAAACCGAAGGCGTGCCGCGATTGCTGGTCATCGGTGCCTATCGGATGGGTTTCGACATTGCCCCCCAAGGACTCGGTTCGCGGCTGACGGTCTTCATCGACTACGATCTGCCGAATTGGCCCTGGCGCTTGTTGGGACTGATCCCTGGCCGCGCATATGCACGCTGGTGCACCCGATCCATGGCGAACGATGCAGCACACACCTTCGCCGCGTGACCGCGCGGGCAGGGGGCTCGGAACAACGCACAGGAAAAATTTGCACGACGACACCCTCACCGGTCAGGGTGTTCCTCCTGCGGATATGCCTTATTGCGGCGGGTGAAGCAGCAAGATGGCGTGCTGTCAATTGTCTGGCTTCTCCCTGGATCGCGATCCCGCTACGCCATCGCCGCCAGCAACCGATCGAGCGGCATTGTGGCGAAACGAGTGAAGCTATCGGCAACAGCGTAGGGCAACACCAAAGTCCGCCCGTGAACCATCGCACCGCAGCTGTACATGACATTGGGAACGTAACCATCCCGTTCGTCCGCATCGGCCCGCAACAACGGCTGTGTGACCCGGGCAAGCAGTTTGGCAGGATCCTTTCGGTCGAGGAGGCAAGCGCCAATGCAGTAATTGCGCGCCGGTCCAACACCGTGAGTCATGAGCAACCAACCCTCGTCGATTTCGATCGGCGAGCCGCAGTTGCCCATCTGGACGAATTCCCAAGGCCAACGCGGCCGGACTATTCTTGCCCCGCCGTTCCAATCGTAAACATCGTCCGAGGCCAGGAGCCAGATGTTCTCGTTATCCTGCCGTCCGATCATCGCGTATTTCCCGTCGATCCGATCCCATATAGCAGGCGTATTTTTTCCAGGTTGCTTTGGTGAAGCTGTATGATCTGCATTCGCCTCCGAGAAACCGCTCCTCGCCAAAGTCGATCAGCGCATCGATGATGAACTGCGGGACACAGCGCTCAGCCTGTCGTAGCTGGCCGTGCCGGGTCGACTGAGCCGCGCCGCGACCGGTGAGAGAGCCCGCGCCAAATGGATTCCTGTTCATGGCGCCCCTCCTTATTCGATTGCATCGATAAGGAGATCACCGAGGAGCTCTGCAATCTTCTCGTCGTGCAGAGCTTTTTGCTCACGCATCCAGCCCAATCTTGCCTCCGCGGCATCTGCACCGCGCAGGTTTTTCGGTAGCCGAGCGAGTTGGACAGCACCTGTCAAGATCGACCTCGCCAGTTCTATATCGCCCTGCGCGAGGACCAATGCCTCCCCATTTCCAACGTCGTAACTCGGGCTGCGCCATACTGGCCACACGTCGAGCGAAGGTGCGTCGTCGCCATCCTGCCGCACCTCTTCCATGCGCCGCTTCAGATGGTCCACGAAGGGGTTGTCGCATTCCTCGTCATAATCCTGCGGCACGAAGGCATCCTCGATCTTCGTGCTCTCGAGAACGTAGGAGGCGCGAAGATCCCGCTTGCGGATCGAGATCTCCTCCTGGGTCTCCACTTCTTCCGCCTGCCAATCATGCAGGAACCTGCCGCCGAGGTGAGAGAAATGACGGCCCATTTCACCAACGGCGTCACGCCGGGCGCTGAGTTCCGCGAGCCGATTGCTGCGTTCGAGGAGGCTCTCGCGCGCGACAAGGTCGAACAGCAGCGGCGCCAGTTCGAGGATCGTTTCGCGGGTCTCATTGTAGCGCATGGCGACAAGCTCCAGCGCATTCTGCGCCGCATTCGAGATGCTGAGGTCGAGGGGCGCGCGATCGTTGAAAAAGTTGCGCGCCTGATCAGGGTCGGGAGGTGTGAAAAGGTCCGCAGGCTGGCACTTCAGGGTGCTTGCCAGTCTCTTGGCCGTCTCGGGTCGGGTCGGGCCCGCTTTCCCGTTTTCAATTCGGGTGATGGTAGCGCGGCCGACGTGGGCCGCATCGGCCAACGCTTCGGCGGTCAGTCCGGCTTCCTTACGCAGGAAGATCAATTTGTCCGGGTTGATGGTGCTCATAACGTCCTCCTGCCTCAATAATGAGCCATTCCGACGCAATAACGACAATCATCTATGCCTCATTTTCGCGGAAAGCAGGGTTACCGACCCCGAGCCAGCCCGCAGATGGATCACGCAATGAGCCAAAAGATTGGCTTCTTGATCTGTCGGGGGATCATATCTCTTCCGCGATTGATCCAATGGCTCATCAGGCGTCAGTCGGTCACATCACATCAAACTTTCACCGCCAGAAGCCGTCCTGCCTCTGCCCGTACCGGTTGTCATAGTCTTCGCGCTGGTCGTAGGCGCTCTTGCGAATACCCACCTCGACCCGCTGACCGCCGGCATTGTGGATGTGGAGATCGCGCAGATCAATCTTGTTGCGCAGCGCCCAGTCCTTCGCCTCGCGCTCGCTGCCGAAGGTTCCGGCATCTTCGTAATCGAATGCCATTTCATGCTCTCCTTGATGTGGTGATGGACGGTCTGGAAGATTGGATGCGCAGGATCATGCCGATTGCCTCTGGGGCCTGGTCGATCGGGTAGTGGCTGATTGGCGAGCCCTGAGCCGTGAAGGGTGCAGCCGCACTATTTTCCGGAAGACTTTTGCGCACGCAGCCGCCAGCGATCCGGCAGCCACTGAGGCCAGGATGGCCAAACCGAGAGCAACCCATTCCGGTCCGGGGAAAGGGCCAAGCTGGACCCCAACCGGCTCAGCGACGCCGGGAGCATCAACCCCTGTTGCCTTGATGAACCCTTCCGTTACCGGATGCGAAACGAGAGAAATTGGCTCACTTGCAGAACCTGATTCCGCACCGGACATCGCTGGATCTCGTCGTAGCATGACTCTTCTCCTATCGGCTGCGTTCGATGCTGCGTTCGGGCAGGTCGATCTGAGGTACTGACCGCAGGCTGTCCCTTGCCACATTGGGAAGCGGCGCGAGGCTGTCTCTACCGGCGCGCAGGTGTTCGGGGATCTTCGGGCTGAATTCAGCGGACGTACGCTTTCCCTTGCCCTCATCGACCTGCTTCTCGCCAAGGGTCTCTAGCGCGCTGGTCTTGTCGCCGGGGTTGCGCTCAATCTGACTGAGCAGACGGTCCTTGTCGTTGGTGACGATCGTGATGTCGTCACGCACGCGGGTCATCATCACAAGTGCAAGGCGCTGGTTGGAAAGGTTGCGAGCGGCCGAGTGCATCTCGCCGATCGCCATGTCACGGGTATCGCCCTGCGCCTGATGCATGTTCAGCGCATAGGCGAGACCCATGCGCTCGAGCATCCGGTCGTTCTGCTTGAGCTCGATGGTGTCGCCTTGGCGGTTCTCGACCGTTACGACCCCGTCCTGGATCATCAGAATCCGGGCCTCTTCGGACTTCATCAGGCCGCGAGCGGTGTCCTTTTCGTTCCAGCGGACCTTGTCACCTTCGTAGATCGTCTCCCGGTGCTTCTCTGAAAGTCGCAGGGCATCGCGCTTGTCAGCCGGGTCGATGCTGGAAGGGTCGAAGCGCTTCAGCTTGCCCTGTGCATCGCGTAGCACCACCCTCCCCTGACCATCGGTGCCTTCAACGTCATAGCGCCCGCACGCCAGCCCCCCCGGAGCGTTGGCACGCATCCTTGGCGAGACGGCCGACGAGGTTGACGATGTTCATTGCAAGAGCCTCCTTGGTACCGACGGCTCGTCCGCCGGTGCCCTTGTCGAGCCTCGGCGGGAGAGCTGGGACACCGCGCGCTTCCGCGCGCGGGGAACCTCGGAAATCGAGGTGGTGCGGGCAGCCCGGCTTGCCGGGCAACACGGCTCGCATTTCTGCAGGTTGGCCCTAAGCTCGACCAAAGAGGCATGGGCACTGGTCGGCGGACGTGCTGTTGGCACAGGAGCTTATCGCACGCCTGGACATCAACTTCGCCGCGTACCGGCTTGTTATTGACGATGATGATCACGGGATAATTCGCCCGCCCTTGCCGATCCCGGTGAGCGAGAGGTCCCTCTGCGGCACTGATCCGGAATACCCGACCTCGGCCACCTCCGGCGCCAATCCACAACGCCGGCGTGACTGGCCTGACGTTGATGCACGATCAGACAAGGCTCCAAGGAGCAGGCTGCCTCGGCGTTCCGGAAATCAATCGCGATCGACGGCAGCGGCGCCCCAGGCTCCGATGGCATCGATGATCTTTGCTGTGAACCGCGGTGGGAGTCGTCCGGCAATGTACCCGGGCTGCTTCATCAGGGGTCTGATGTCGAACCCGGGCCAGGTGAACCGGTTGAATTCCGAAACGACAATCGCGCTACCCGGAACGAGCCCGGCTGTGCGTGCGATCTCATCGGGGATGGGGATGGCGTTCTTGCGCCCCTCGCCCTTGGTCGTGATCGCGGCGACCAGATAGCGCGAGCCGTCCACACCCACAACGACGACGAAGCGTTCCTTGACGCCTTCGTCGCGGCCTCGTCTCTGCTCTTCCTCGAAGAGATAGACGTAACGGAGGATATGGCCTGCGGCGGGTCGGTCAGTCTTCCCAGCGGTCATTGGCAAGTTCACTGGCCGAAGGCCGTGCATTGGCAAAAGCCTTGCGGTCGGCTCCGGTCATGTCGGACGAAGCGACAGCTTCGATATTCATGTGGCCGGCGATCACACCGCGTGCCGCCTGTTCAAGATGGCGGAAATACTCGCTATCTGCGATTACATGCCGCTCGCGGCCATGGCTGGTCAGGACGACCGGCTGCTTGGTTGCCAGATCGAGGAACTCGCCGGTGTTGTTGTGAAACCGGGTTAGGGGAACCCTGGGGTGCTCATTCGCCGCCGCTGGCATGGTGGTATCTCCTCTTGGCCTTAAAATAGCAATTATTGCCAAAATAGCAAGATTTCTGTGGCGCCACTCGCCGCGCTAGTCGTCCCCATCTCTCGCCAGCGGCTCAGACAGCCACGGGACGAGGCCCGCATCAATCGCAATGCCCAGTGTCCTTGCGAGGCGGCAGGCTCGAGCGATTGACCCGTCTGGAACATCGAGCGCCCTTTCAATGTGCCCAAGGGTTTCGCCAGCGCCAGGCGCACAGACCGCGTGAAGCTTGCCCGGCTGTGCCGTGATGGCAAAAGGCCAAGTCATCGCGACACCGACAACCCGTTCATCGAGAACAAGCAGGGTGTCACCGGCTGCGATGCTCTCGTCGGTCTGCACGGCGTCGTAGGCATTGCCCGTCGAGGCGAACGCATGGATCCGCCAGACGCTGAAGGCGAAGCGCTCGCTGTCGGTCAGCATGGCAGGCTCGCTTCGGAAAAGGCGCGCTGCGCCGCTTCCGGAAAGGCTGCGGTGAGGTTGCGGTGGATCGGCCCGGAGGACTCCGGAAAGAATCCGCCGGTGCTGCTCGGACGTGTGGACCGCAGCGCGCTTGCGACGGCATCCAAGACGAAAACCGCTAGCTGATCGCTGGCCGTCAGCTTGCCGAACTCAGGCGGTGCAAACCCGGCCTGATGCCAGAAGGCGATGCCGGTCTCGAGGGTCTCGAGATAGCTGGCATGGCTACCATCGTCCTGGTCATTGTCAATGCTCGCCTCGACCGTCCGGTAGGTTCCGAAATCATGGGCATTGGCCTTGATCCGAAGGGTGATTCCGGCGGGCGGAGGCCCAGCCACTGCAAGCAGCGCAGCCCTGTAGAGCGTGGCTTCCGCGGTATTCACGAGGTCGAAATTGGGGGTGTGCCCGATCTGCGCGCAGTCTTCGTTCGTGGGGGCGCCGCCAAGATCGAGAGTCCAGTTTGTATGTGCCATTCAAGCCTCCTTTGCTTGAACGGAACCTCCCCCTTCCCTTTTGCTGGCCGTGTTCCCGCAGCAGTTCTGTGGAGCCCGACAGCAGGCTGCAAAAGAAAAGGCCCGCCCGCGACACATGCGCGGACGGGCCTTCCTGGTGTGACCGGCGCGGGTCGCGGCACCGGTCACGGGGGCTGATGACAATCAGGCATCAACGCTTTCGCGCGCCTTGGTCTTGGCTGCAGGCTTGGGCGCAGTGCTCTCGCCCAGACCGTCGCCGGTGGCAGCGGCGCTGTCAACGCTGCGGTCGCTGGCCGGTTCGTCGCCGGTGGCGGTGAGCGGCGGCAGGGCGCCTTCGCTCTCGCTGCCGAAGCCGTCGAGCGACGCCTTGGGCTTCGAACGCCGCCAGGCGA